>NZ_JARVSP010000037.1:0-15859 GCF_030209115.1 Pseudomonas sp. FR229a
CTTGCTCCCGCTGGGCTGCGCAGCAGACCCAAACCCGGCAAACCGGTTTTTTCAGGTACATCGAGTGCAGCGAATTCGCGGCGGCTGCGCCCCCGAGCGGGAGCAAGCTCCCTCGCCACAGTTATCATTGGGCTCATAGTCGTGGGCCTGCTTCAATCGGGACCGCTTTGATTGTGGCGCGAGGACCTGAAGGTGGGACGCCCTCGGCCGCCGCGGGCAATTGCGGCGCCTGCATGTCCGGCATCGCCCAGCTGCGTTCCGGTTGCAAGCCGCCCTGGGCGCGGCGCATGAAGTCGTAGCGGTTGAGGGTGATGCTGCGCCCCGCTTCGCTGTCGCGGATGATGTACGGGCGCAGGAACACCATCAGGTTGGTCTTGGTGATGGCCCGGCGTTCGTTGCGAAACAGCGCGCCGAGTCCCGGAATCGTCGACAGCCACGGCACTGCGTCATTGCTCTGGCTGTAGCCGTCCTGCAGCAACCCGCCGAGAACCATGATCTGCCCATCGTCGAGCAGAATGCTGGTGTCGATCGCACGTTTGTTGGTGACGATGCCCGCCGAGGTCACGCTGTTGGACGCGCGCTCATCGATGCTGCTGACTTCCTGATAAATATCCAGCTTGACCGTGCCGCCCTCGGAAATCTGCGGGCGTACGTTGAGCTTGAGGCCGACCTCTTCGCGGGTCACGGTCTGGAACGGGTTGTTGCTGGTGCCCCCGCCGCCGGTGACGTAGCTGCCGCTGACAAACGGGATGGTCTGGCCGACAAATATGCTCGCCGCTTCGTTGTCCAGGGTCAGCAGGTTCGGCGTCGACAGCACGTTGGTGCCGCCCTTGCTCTTCAGCGCCCGGGCCAGCACTTTCAGGTCGAGAATCTTGCCGATGCCGGGAATGTCGACGGTGCCGTTGACGTAGCCGAGATTCAAACCCTGCGGCAGTACGTCGATGCTGTTCTTGGCACCCGTGTTGAGCCCCGCGCCGCCGAGATTGGCGCCACCGATCACGCCTTTGCCGCCCAGATTGCCGGTCTGCCATTGCACACCGAATTCACTGGCATCGTCCTCGCCAACCTCAACGATCAGGCTTTCGATCACCACTTGCGCACGGCGCTGGTCGAGCAAATCGATGACCTCGCGCAAGTTGCGATACAGCGGCTCCGGTGCGGAAATCAGCAGCGTGTTGGTGGTGGCATCCGCCTGAATCGTCACGCCACCAGCGCTGAAAGCCACGTTCTGTTCGCTACTCTGCGTACCGCCATTGCTCGCCGCACCGCCACTGCCCTGCGCATAGCTGCCGCCAGTTCCGCCGCTGCCAGTCGACGTTGTCGTGCCCGTGCTCGGCGTGCTGCTCTGGCCGTTCTGCCCGGCATCGCCGCCAGTGCTGCTGCCCATCGCGCTGAGCACCGACCGCGCCGCGTCGCTGCTGCCGCTGTCACTCTCGCCGGTGAGCAAACCGCGCAACGCCTGCGCCAGTTTCGCCGCTTGCGCGTTGCGCAGATAAACCACATGCAGATTGCTCGGATTGCTCTGGGCGTTGTCGAGTTTGTAGATCAGGTTGCGCGCCAGCTCGGTGCGCTCGGGGCTGCCGGCGCGGATGATGATGGTGTTCGAGCGCGGGTCGCCAATCACCGCGATTTTCTGCGTCGGATCATTGCCCGGCGCGTCGAGCAAGTCGGCCACCATCGGCGCGATATCGGCAGCGATGCCGTTCTGGATCTGCACCACATCGGTGTCGATCGCGCTCGGCGTGTCGATGCTCTCGATCAGTTGCGCGACGCGGGTAAGGTTCTCGGCGTAGTCGGTGATCACCACGGTGTTGTTGCCCGGATAGGCATTGATCGGATTGTTCGGCGAAACGATCGGGCGCAGCACCGGGATCAGGTTCACGGCGTTCTCGTATTGCAGGCGGAACGTGCGCGTGAGCATGCCGTTGCCCGCTGGTTTGTCGGCGCTATAGATCGGCCCGCCGAGCAGTTTGGCATCGGCCTCGGGAACCACCTGCGCAACGCCGCCGACATCGACCACGCTGAAGCCTTGCATGCGCAACGCCGCGAGCAGCATGTCGTAAGCCTGACGGGCCGGCACCTGACCTTCCGAGACCAGGGTCAGATTGCCCTTGACCCGTGGATCGACGAGAAACTGCTGCCCGGTGGCACGCGACAGCGCACGCACCACCGCCTGAATATCCGCCTCGACGAAATTCAGCGTGACCGGCTGCTCGCCCAACGGATTCCGCGCGACCGAGTTGCTCGGCGCGCCACCGCTACTGCGCCCGCGCTGACTGATGTTGTGCAATTGCTTCGGCACCGGCCGCGCCTGGGCCTGCGCACGCTCGCGATCGGCCACCGCATCGCCGCTGCGCTGGGTGTTGGCCAGCGGCCTGCCGAGTTCACTGTCGACCAACAGCGGTGGCTGATTCTGCGGTGCCGTCGTGCTGTTGCACGCGCTCAATGCCATCAGCAACAACGGCAGCGCCAGACGTGCCGGTTTGCAGCGTGACTCCTTCATGAAGCTTCCTTAGCGCCCTGCGCCTGATCCATGCGAACGGTGCCTGACAATGTGCCGGCGGTGACGTCGGTCGAGGCCTCACTTGCGCGCTGCAACTGCGCCTCGACCACCTGCAGAGAAAGTTGTGACGGCTGGCTGAGCAGCCAGTCGAGCAGCACATCGGCCGGCGCGGCGTCGACATTCAACTGCCACGCCCCGCCGTCTACTGCTTGTAATTGGTAATGCCCGGCCAGCCCCGCCGCTTGCAGGCTTTGCTCCATCCACTCGCCAATGCTTTGCCCTTGCGGACGCTCATTGACGCTGCGCAACAGCACTTCCAGTGCTTCGGTCTGCGCGCGCAACTTGGGCGTTTCGCTCTGCCAAAAAGTGATCCTGGCCAACGGCGGCTTGACCAGCGTCAGCCAGATCAGCAGACCGACAAGCACCAGCGCCATGCCGGCGACCATGCGTTTTTCACGCAGCGCCAACGGCTGCCAACGCGCCTGCAACTGGCTGCTGAAGCGCTGCCAGCGCGCACGGTAAATCGCCAGCGTCGCTCTACTCATCGTCTGCTCCGCTGTCGTCGTCTTCGTTGGTGTTGGCGGTGGATTCATCGGTCGGGCGCAAGGTCCAGCCTTGGTCATCGGCAGTGACGCTGATGCCCGCTTGGGCCAAGGTGCTTTGCCAGTCCTTGTCGTTGCCGCCACGGTTTGCATCGCTGAGTAGCGCCAGTTGCAAGACACCGTCGCGGTAAATCAGGCGCTCGACACTGCCGGTCATGAACGGCATGCCCGTGCCGGCCTGCAACACCAGCCGATTGAAATTCTGCGCCGGGTCATCGACCGCGCCTTTTTGCCGCTGCTCCAGTTGCTGACGCGCCTGTTGCAACGGGTTGAGAATCACCGGCAATTCCGGGAACGCCTGCTTCACCCGCTGACTCATCTGCGCCTTCAACTGCTGGCCCTGACGCGCTTCGCGAGCGGCGTACAGATTCAGCCCGACCACCCAGACTGCCACCGCCAAAGCCACACACCCGACTGCACGACCCCACCCGCGTTGCTCGCCGCCGGTTTGCTGCAGGCCACCGTGCAAACCCCAACCGGGCAAGGGACCGATCCAGCGCTGTGCTGATCCGGCTTCAAACGATGCCTCATCAACTTCGTCACCGAGCAACGGCTCAACCTGCGCACTGTTCAAACTCTCGCGCCGGAGTAAATGCCCGTCCGCCACACAAGCAACAACCCCCGGCAGCACCGGCAGGCTATACGGCGCCGGATACAAACCGCGCAGACTCAACCCTGCCTGCTTGAGCAGCGCAGCCAGACGCTGCAAGTGCTGCCGCGAGACCCAGGCAATCTGCACCTGCCCGCCCGCATCGCGAGGGCTGTGACCGATATGCATCTGCTTGCTGTCGCCGAGCATCAATGCCTGCGCCGCGCACTGCACAGCGGCCGCGGTTTTGTTCGCGGGCAGCGGCGGCAGATCAATGCTGGCGAGCAGGCTGTCCGCCGGATGCAGAAAACACAGCAGCGGCGGTTGCTTTGGCCGTTGCCCCAACTCGATCAGACTCAGCCGTTCTTCATGAGTGACCTGCCCCTGACGATCCAGCCAGGCGCAGCTCACTTCGCTGTGCAACTCCAGCTCCGCCAGCGGCGGCAAAGCGACGCGCAACTGGCTCATGCGCCCACCCGCGACCAGATCACCTGCGGCAGCCGATCCTCACTGCGGTGCAGCAAAGCGTCGAGGCTGACCCGGCGCTGATCCCGTCGCGCCTCACCGCGCAAACGAAACCAGTCACTGGTGATGCCGACTTTCACGCTGCTCATTTCCAACTGCGGCATGCGCAAGCGGTTCACAAAATCGCCGCGATTGATAAACCAGCGCCCCGCGTCACGCTCGGCAATCAACGCCGTCGCCCGCTCCAGCGAAAGCCCCGGCACATACGCCGCCAGCACCTGCGCCGTGGCGGTGTTGCCGTTGATCCATGTCGTCGCCGGAATCACCGTCACGTACGGCGCCAGTTGACCGAGCAGTGCATCGGTGACGCCTTCGACGCTGCGCAGATCATCAAGTGTGCGCAGCATCGGCACCTTCGGCGGTTGCGGTTTATGCGCGGCATCCGGCGAAGTCGCGCGGCCACTGTCGAAACCCGCTTTGCCGGTCGCGCCAATCTGCGCATTCAGCAAATACGGGTAACCAGCAATCACCCGCTCGCGGATGCGCTGACTGACAACGGCGCTCACACCGATCAGCTCGCACAAGCGCTCGAACGCCTGCACCTGCGCCGCATCGATCCGCTCGTTGGCCACCAGATTGCGCAGGTTGAACTTGCCCTGCTCATCCTCCAGCCGCCCGGCAAAACCCGCCGCCAGCAACGGCTGCGCCCAAGGCTGATCACGTCGGGTCAATGGATCACGCAGGCGCGCATCCCAGAGCAACTGCCGGCTGATCTCCAGACCACCCTGCGCCACCCAACGCCCCTGCACCCGCTGCTGATCGGCCTCCAGCGCCCGGGTCGCCACGCTCTGACGCGTCAACATCCCCGCCGCAATCACCGCCACCACGGCGGCAATCAACAACGCGCTGATAATCGCCATGCCCCGTTGCTTCGCCCCGTTGAGCGAACCTGTGTTCACGGCCGGCCTTACAACTGCCAGGAACCGATATCGGCATTCACGCCATCGCCGTCAGGCTGGCCATCGGCGCCGAGGGAAAAGATATCGACCTCACCATTCGCGCCCGGGTTGAGGTACTGATAAGGCCGGCCCCACGGGTCGTTCGGCAAACGCTCCAGATACGAACGCCAGTTGCTGTTCTTCGCATCCGCCGGCCGCTCGACCAGCACCTTCAGCCCCTGATTCATGCTCGGATAGGTGCCGTGATCGAGGCGATACAACTTCAACGCCTGCATCAACCCACCAATATCCTGCTTCGCCGCCGTCGCCCGCGCCTGATCCGGCCGGTCGAGCACCTTGGGCACCACCATCGCCGCGAGAATCCCCAGAATCACCACCACCACCATGATCTCGATCAAGGTAAAACCCTGCTGCCCACGCGGCATGCGCGGCGACTGACTGAGCGTTTTCAAAGGTGCGATATCCATCTCGACATTCCCTGGCTTGACCTGATTTCGACGCGCAGTGTTGCAAGAAGATATGTCAGGGATGTTGAAAATCCTCGGGTGTTTCCGTCGTCAAGCCGTCAAGGACGGGGGTTAGCGTCGAGGGCTGGGTTTTGCTTTTGGGCCATGTATGCGCGCGCGAACGCGAGAGGAAGGATTCACCCTGATTGAAGTGCTGGTGGCACTGGCAATCATCGCCGTCGCCATGTCCGCCGCCGTGCGCGTCGCGGGGTTGATGACGCAGAGTAATGGGGTGTTGCGGGATCGATCGATCGCGTTGATTGCTGCGCAGAGCCGGATGGCCGAACTACGGCTGGAAGGCCGGTTGCCGAATGGGATGAAGGCTGTTGAATGTGATCAAGGGCGACTGATGTTGCGCTGCGAACAGGTGATCGCCAGCGCAGAACATGGACGGCTGCTCAAGGTTGGAATCCAAGTATTCGACCGCAACCAGGATGCGCCGCCGTTGGCCAGACTGGAGACCTTATTGTCACGGCCGGGAAGCCCCTCACCCTAGCCCTCTCCCGAGGGAGAGGGAACCGATTCGGGGAAATTCGTGAGACACGCCGACCTGAACGTATCGCTCTGAATCCAGCATCGCTGAAGCCCAGCAAAGCCATAGTCGCTAAGGTCTTCCAGGTCGATGTATAACGCAAAACACCTCGGTCGGCTCCCTCTCCCTCCGGGAGAGGGCTGGGGTGAGGGGCTCTTCTGCCGCGGTGCATAAGCATCAAAAATCCATAATCAACACGCTCGTCCAGGTCGATGCACAACGCAAGACACCTCGGTCGGCTCCCTCTCCCTCCGGGAGAGGGCTGGGGTGAGGGGCTTTTCTGCCGCACCTAAAATCCCAAGGCCCAGCGCCGGATCAAGGCCAACGACATCACCCCGCCACCTCCAAATTATCCATCACCCGATTCACCGCCAGCTCCCCCAACATGATCAGTTGAGCAACCCCCAACAACGCCCGCCGCTGCGGCGCTGGCAACAAACTGGAAATGTCCTGAGCAATCGTCTTCGCCGAAGCCAGCGTTTCACTCGCATCAGCCAGCAGTTCTTCATTCTTGGTATCCGCCGTCACCGCATACATCCCACGCGCTTTACGCGGCGGGGGCAGGAGATTGTTTGGCGACAGGTAATGATCGAGCGCGCGATCAGCGGCTTCGTGGAGTTTGTTGGAGTCGAGGGATTCGTAGGGAGACGTGGGATCGGTTTCGGGCGGGTTGGGTGTTGGTTTGATCATGAGTGAATCTCCAAATCATAGAAAAGGAGCCATCATCTTTTCGCTACCAAACGAAGGGGTGGTGGCCATACGAAGGTTGGTAGACCGGCGACTTGGAAAACCGGCGCGCCCGAAGACGCCCTGCGCATGGCCACCATAAAGACCCAGCCCCAAAAAGGACTGAATCGGGTGACGCTATGCGCCAAGTCTAAGCCGGGCTACCAAACCCGATCGCTGATTCGTCAGCGACCCGACCACAATAGAACCCGCCCCCAAAGCGCACAAGCCGGCGGATTCTGGCGTAGCTGTAGGCAAAGGCGCAAGGATATGTAGCCTGAGAGCGTGACTGAGGACGTATTTTTAAACCTTGCGTTTACGAAGCCTGACTCCGTTGCGCATCCCTGAATGGAACCTAAATAGATGCTTCCGTTTATCGTGTCCCGTCGCGACAGTTCGGGCTAAGGGTGTAGTTGGGAAATTTCAGTATCGGCTTCTTGCCAAAAACGGCCTTTTTTGATTGCGACCCGCACGCTAAACGGCGGCCTACTGCGAGATAGTTCCAACAGGTGGCTGCCCTCCAATAGGGAACGTTCTGATTGGCAATCGCTCTCGTGCTAGCGACGTCCGGAAGAAATCGGTAAGCCTATTACTATGCCTTTGATCGAAAATGCTCACTTATCAATTGCGTAACACGCGAATACGTGATATCAGAATAGTGGCATTGGATTCACCAAAATTAATAATAGTTCTATACATAGCGGACCTACTGAAGGTTAAGCCTCTTTCGACGCTAGGCATAAAACTGCAAGGATGAAATGAGGTCTGCGATGAAGTTAGGCGTCTTACATATCAGTGATATTCATATAAAAAACCCCACCGATAAGGTTTTAGCCGTAGGTTCCTCGATTGCAAAGGCTTGTTACGCCACAGCTCATCAAAGCGATGCATTCGCAATAATTGTCACTGGGGATATCGCCTTTAGCTGTAAAAAAGAAGAGTACGCACTGGCCGAAACACTCTTCAAAACTATCAAATCAGAAATAGAAACCGAGATCGGGCGAGACATCAATATTTTTTTAGCGCCTGGGAATCACGATTGCCTGCTTAAGCCTGAAAACGAAGGGCGAACAATTATAATAGAACAGATCGTTAAGAATCCTACAAAAGCAAATAGCAAAAACTTGGTGGATAATTGTACGTCAGTCCAGAGCGAGTTCTTTGCATTTCAAGAAAAAGTATCCACATTAACCCCTTTATATTCAGACAACCTGTGGAAAGAATACGAATTAAAAATAAAGACTCCGTTATTCGTATTTCATCACTGAATGCGGCTTGGATGTCCAGACTCCCAGAACCTCAGGGCCAGTTGGTATTTCCAATCGACAACTACTATGAGTTATTGGAAGCACCATCCAACCTAAGATTGTCGCTGATACATCATCCGCTAAATTGGTACTGCCAAGCAAGTTATCACCCACTGAAGAAAGCACTAAGAACTCATTCAAATGCAATTCTGTCAGGCCACGAACACTCGTCTGCATCAGAAGAGGTTATAGATAGTTCAATTGGTAATGTTCTGATCTTTGAAGGAGCAGCTCTGCAACCTCACGGCGAAGATTTTGACCCGAGATTTAGCTGCTTACTGTTCGACGCAGACGAAAAGATAGTTCTCGAAAAACGCTTCAAAGCTGGAAAAACATGCCCAGCTGAACTTGAAGAGCTAGAGCACACATTGAAAGTGTCAGACGGCTGCGCAAGACAAGCAAATAAAATATCGACCAGGTTTATTGATTTTCTATCCGATGCCGGTGGCAATTTCACCCATGAGGGCAAACAAAAAATAGTCGCCGAAGATGTATTCCTTTATCCAGAACTGGAGGATACGAACGCAGAGCAAGATAAAAAATACATATCTGCCGAAAAAATTATCTCCGACTGGCAAGAACTGGGAAGGACACTTATCCTCGGCGAGGATGAGTCTGGTAAAACATTTCTTTTAAAAAGAGCATTTTTCGATATTCATTCACAAGGCGGCTTACCGATTTTCATAAAAGCTACGGAGCTTAGCTCAGTAGGGACAAGAGAACTTGACCGAAAAATCGCACAACTAGCCGAAATACAATACGAGAAAAATGAAGAATTCATCTATGCAGAGCGGATCAACAAGATTGCTCTGGTCGATGATTTAGACCGTGTAAGCGGCGGCTCGAAAAACCAAGCAAAGCTAATAGAGTATCTAAGCGAATCTTTCGGAACAGTGATAGTTACTGCAAGCTCTAGATACCAGCTGAATGAATATATAGACACATCAGCAGCCGAGGCGCTTTCGGACTTTGAGTCTTTAAAAATACGCCCCTTTGGACATCTGATGCGCCACAACCTCATAAAAAAATGGTGCATGCTCGGCGGCTTGAACACCAAGTCCGAACTGGACAAAAAGGTACATGACACTGAACGAATGCTAGGAGTAATTCTAGGTAAGAATCTTGTCCCATCAAAACCCATCTATCTACTTATTTTATTGCAAAGCTGCGCACAGGACCAACAAACAGAACTTCAAAACAGTAGTTTCTCTCAATATTATGAGTTCTTGATAGTTAAGAGCCTGAAAGAAGCTGACTTCAGACTTGACCATCTCAACGAGATGTTTAACTACCTATCAAATCTGGCTTGGTTTTTCAAAAGCAAGGACGTTACGGAGCTAAGCATAGAAGACCTACGAGAATTCAATGGGAAATTTTGCGAAGAATACGCCACGGTCGACTTTGGTACGAGACTGGAACTATTAAAGCAATCGAAGATATTAAAACAGGACGGCGATCTATACAGCTTCTGCTATTCTTACGTTTATTTCTTGTTCGTCGGTAAATATCTAGCGACAAACCTGCATAAGGATGACATCAGAGCATTGGTCAGTGGTTACTGCAAAGAGTTATATCGCAAAGAAAATGCAAACTGCGTAATGTTTCTTACGCACCATGGAAATAATCCTTGGATCATAGATCAGGTTTCCGAAGTCCTAAATGGGTGCTTTTCCGACCAAACACCTATTGAGTTTAACGGCGATATCGCATCAATTAGCGCTGTCGTAAATACCACAGCACAAATAGTCATTGACGATATAAACGACCAAGACGTCGAAAGAAATCAGCAAGACTCCCGTAGAGCTGCTGATTTATCTGACACGCGAGAGATGCCCGAACCTCCCAAATCGAACTCTCTGTCGCCGGGAGACGCCGATGCTGTATTGAGCTTTAGCTCTAACATAAACTTGATGATTAAAACATCAGAAATCATGGGTCATATTACGAAAAACTACTACGGCTCTCTAGAGCGGTCTCGTAAGGCAAGCTATCTTGAGCAAATATTTAATGGCTCACTGCGTAGTTTGAAAGCTATCTTTGAGGAGATTTTTGAGCAACCCGATGCATTTGTTGCCGAATTAGAAAGAATGCTTAGCGATCGAAAGCCTGACCTATCTGCTAACGAGGCGAAAGAGACTGCAAAACGGCTGGCATTCCAAGTTCTTGGAATGATCTGCACAGGCTTTATAGCTCGAGTAGGTCAAGTAGTAAGCTCTGAAAAAATCCGTGAGGACATCAACTCACTTGTTAACGTAAAAAACAATAACGCATACCGTTTAATTGGAATAGCATCATGCCTTGTCCACCCTGGACATATCCCCTTTGAGGCGATCGAAAAGCTAGCAAAAGATACTATGTCCAACAATTTCGCTTTTACCATATTGCAAAGCCTCGTGTTTTATCACCTGCATATGTTCCACACAACGGACAGGGACAAGCAGCGACTAGCTGCGTCTGTTAACATTGGGATGAGTCAATCTAGAGCAATTGATATTGCCACTCACAAGGCAAAATTACTGAAACAATAGAGCTGCTCAAAAACCACTAAAACAACGTAAAGAAAGGTAGAAACCCGCGGGTCAATTACTCATCAATGGCCCGCTCCAACACGGCATTTTATCTTGCAGCCCTCCTCTCGCGACAGTTGCCCCTGCTTCAGTTTTTGAAACAGCATCATTGAAACGGCTAGTGCTTATCTAAAAATATATAACTAGTTAGCTGATGATATATCAAACATTATGGCAACGCTGCCTTACTACGATCATAGGCCAGACCGCCATTAGCTAATTTCCTCTTCATAATCAGGGCTGAGTGAGCTTTATCCCGCCTCCATCTGGCAATCTGTCCAAAACGAACCGCACCCTCTCCCCACCCCGCTCAATCACCACCCCATCCCCCTCAACCCCCACCAACCTCACTCCAACCCCAACCTTCTCCCCCACCAAAAAACTCCTCGGCGCGCCATCATTCAAACTCAATATCGCCACCGTCCCGCTCCCGCCCGCGATCACCCCGCTCACCTTGATATCCACCGGTGCGGTCTCATTGGAAAACCACTGCAACGCCGGGCTATCGCTCCTGGTCGCGAGCACTTGCGGGGCGGCTGCGGGTGTGTGGGATTCCGCCGTGGTCAGCAGCAGCGACGACCATGTCGCGACGCCCACCAGGGCGGCGAGCAGGGCCAGGGCCTGGACGGTTTGCGCCGGGGTAATCCGTGCGGTGAATTTCATGGGTTGTCGCTCCTTGTTGTCCCTGTTGCCAGCCTACGCGGCAATTCTCTCCGTTTTATTTCACATGCCTTACATGTTCGCCGGGCACGATGGGGTGGGACGCCAAGGAGCGCGTGGGTGATGAGCAGGCAGCAGGGTTTTACGTTGATCGAGTTGATGGTGGTGCTGGTGATTATTGGCATTGCCAGTGCGGCGATCAGTTTGAGTATCAGGCCCGATCCGTTGCAGTTGTTGCGCAAGGATGCCGAGCGGGTTGCGCAGTTGTTGCAGGTGGCGCAGGCCGAGGCTCGCGCGGATGGGCGGCCGATTGTGTGGGTGACGGATGCCAAGGGGTTTCGCTTTGGGCGGCGTGGGGATGATGGCGTGGGGTTTGAGTCGTTCAAGGAGGATGCGCAGTTGCGCCCGCGTGCGTGGCAGAGCCCGAAGGTGGAGGTGCGTGTGGAGCCTCGGCAGACGGTGGTGCTGAATGCAGAGTGGATCAATCCGCCGTTGCGGCTGATTTTGTCGGATGGGGCCAATCGGCTGAGCGTGCTGCGCGATGGCAGTGGGCGGATCAGTATTCAATGAAGACTCAGCAAGGGTTCACTCTGATTGAGGTGATGGTCGCGATTTTGCTGATGGCGGTGGTGAGTCTGATTGCCTGGCGCGGGCTGGACAGTGTGACGCGGGCGGACAGTCATTTGCAGGCGAGCAGTGAGCAGAGCGATGGGTTGTTGCGGGTGTTGAATCAGTTGCAGCGCGATGTGGACATGCGCGCGGGGGTGGAGTTGAGCGAGCCGCGCAAGGTCGGGGCTGAGGATGAGGCGCCGACTGCGCCGCCAGCGGTGACGGTGCGCAGTAGTGACAGCAAGGGGTTTCGGCTGGACATTATTCGCAGCGCGGCGGATCAGCCGGGGGCGTTGCAGCGGGTGCGCTGGTGGGTCAAGGGGGATACGTTGTATCGGGCGGTGGCTGAGGCGCGCAGTCGCTATCCGTTGCCGGCGCCCGGGAATGGAGTTGCGGTGTTGAGTGAGGTGAGTGATGTGCAGGTGCGGGTTTGGGAGGTGGACAAGGGCTGGCGGCAGTTGAGCGGGAATCGGCGGGAGGATCCGTTGGGGTTGGAGATTAGTTTGAGTCGGCAGACGGCGCAGGGGGTTGAGCGGTATCGGCAGGTGATTGGGTTGTTGCAATAGCCGGGATCACCGCGGCTTTTTTGTAGGAGTGAGCCTGCTCGCGATTGCGGTGGGTCAGTCAATGTTGTTGCCGCTGGTAGACCGCTTTCGCGAGCAGGCTCGCTCCCACAATTGAATTGGGGGCAGTCAGCTTTAGCTTGGTTGGCTGTGAGGCCGTCAGCGCTGGCAAGCCAGCTCCCACAGAAGGCAAGATCAACATCAGAAGATCGCAGCCTTCGGCAGCTCCTACAGTTGGATTGGCTGTAGGCAGTTGGGGATTGGGTGGCTGTGAGGCCGTCAGCGCTGGCAAGCCAGCTCCCACAGAAGGCAAGATCAACATCAGAAGATCGCGGCCTTCGGCAGCTCCTACAGTTGGATCGCGCTGGGCTTTGGTTAGCTGAGAACGACCACGCCGCCCGGTAGTTCGGTGCATTTGATGCCGTAGGCATCGCGGATCAGCAATGCGACGCCAGCGAGTTGGTCGAGGTTGAAGCGGGCCTGGACGCGGCGTTGGCCGAGTTCGCGGTTGAGCAGCAGGAGCATGCCGGGGCGGTAGCGGTTGATTTCGTCGATCATCTGGCTGAGGGTCGCGCCGTTGAACACCAGCACTTGTTGGCGCCAGTTCATCACGGCGGCGGTGTCGACGGTTTGCACGTTGCCCACCTGACCTTTGTCGTAGGTGATTTGCTGGCCCGGTTGGAGGCGCAGGCTAAGGCCTGCAACGTCCACTTCGACCGCGCCGTCGAGGCAGGTCACGCAGACTTGCTGGTCGGTGTTGCGCAGGTTGAAGCGGGCCTGGCTGGCGCGTAACCACCCTGCTCCGGCCTGCATGGCCAGCGGCAGGCGTGCGGTTTGCACTTCGACTTCGCCGCTGACCAGTTCAAAGCCCTGCACGCCGTTTTCGACGCTGCGCTGGTTGATGCGGGTCTGGGTGTTGAGTTCGAGGCTGACGCCTTGTGCCGGTTCGACCCGGCGTTGCTGGCCGACTTCGGTGATGTAGTCGGCGCCCAAGCCTTCGAAGCCACCGGGAATGGTGCCGCGCACCAGCAGGAATGCGGCTGAGGCGGCAACTGCGCCGCCGAGAAATGCCCGTCGACCGAAGCTGCGTCGGCCTTGCAAGGCTTCGGCGGCCGGTTGCAGGCGATGCCACAGGCGCTTGGTTTCTTCGAACGCCTGGGCGTGTTCGCCGCTCTGCGCACACCATTCGCGCAGGGCGCGGGCGTCGGCAACGGTGGCGCGGCCCGAGGTCAGCAGGATCAGCCAGTCGCGGGCTTCGCTGTGCAGGGACTCGTCGGCCGAAGGCTCGGCGGGTTTCAGTCGAAAGATGTTCAAACGCGCAAATTCTCAACGGATTAATCGGGTCACTATTCGCTAGACGGTTTTCCGGCCCCGCGACCGAACCGCTGAAACACTTTTCTTTCAAGTTTCGCCGCGCAGAAGCTCAACGCGGCTTTGATTTCCTTCTCGACCATGCGCGTGGAAATGCCGAAACGCTGGGAAATTTCCAGGTGCGGCGCCTCCTCCAGCCGCGCGGCGATGAAGATCCGCCGACGCCGTGCCGGCAGTTCGTACAAGGCGCTGAGCAGTGCCTGCATCTCTTTTTGCCCGCCGACGACCCGCGCCGGATCGAGAGCTTCGTCGCCCAGTTGCAGCAGTTCCTCGACTTCGGTGCCGGTGAGCAAACGCGCATCGGCCTGACGGCGGTCGGCGGCAATGTTGAGGGCCATGCGATACAGGTAGGCGTTGGGCTTGAGCAGGTTCGGTGGAGTCTCCATGCGATCGACGCGCAGCCAGGTTTCGTGCAGCACGTCGTTGGCCAGGTCCTCGGAGCCGAGGCGGCGGCGCAGGCGCACGCGAAAATCCTCGTAGGAGCTGAGGAACAGCTGGCCCATCAAGCTTTGTCCGGCGTCTTTCATCCCCCGGAAACTCCTTCCCATCTCGTGCATTCCATGCGTTTCCCTGACGACTCCGGTAACAACAGCAACGTGACCGGCTGGCGCAAGGCGCTGGGTGTCGGCCGGTCGATTGTGAGGTTGCGAAAACTTTCCACCAGCGCGTTATCGCGCCGTACATCGCCGGTCGACGTCACCAACCGGTTGTGCTGCACCACGCCGTCGCGCCCGACCCACACCTGCAACACCGCGCGATAACTGCCCGGCCGGGTCAGCGGCGAACGGCACAACTTGCGCTCGATCGCTGCTTGCACCGCCGTCGCGTAACTGCGATTGACGGCGACAGCGGCCGGCGTAGGTTTGTCCGTCGGCGTTGGCAGATCTTCTACCTGCGCCGCTTGCAGGGTGAACGCGTCGGCGCGGGCGTAGCGTGCCATCAACCCGGTGCCGCCGAGCAAATGGCGCAAGGCGTCGGCGGCGGTGTATTCGCCATCCACGGCAAGGGAACGACGGCCCCGGCTCAACTGGCTGTCGACCAACACCGCGACGCCGGTGGCACGGCTGTACTGATCCAGCGCCCGGGCCAGTTCCTGCGCGGGGATGTGCAAGGTCATGCGCATATCCGCCGGTGCCGGATCAGCATTGACTGCGCTGGCCAGCAGACCAAACAGCCACCCCAGACCCGCGCGGCGTACAAGCGTCGCCGAGCGCTGAAGACTGATCCGCGAACTGCCTCGCTGCACGACTGGCGCACCCCTGAAAATCGCTATCCTGCGGGGCATTTATGACTCTGGTATGACGGGCGGTGCAAAAAAACCATCACGGGTTTTGCGCCGCGCTTGCACTAGACTCAAACCCCAGAGCGGCCCGATCGGGCGGGCCAGGAGGCGGACATGAAAACACGGTGGATGTGGGTCTTGCTGATGACGGTGGGCACGGCGCAGGCGGAGGAGCCGCTGGGCTGTGTCGAGGTCACGGTCGGCGGCTACAAGGCGCCGAATTACGATTGCCTGAGCCAGCAGATGGGTAACAATCCGGACGGCGCGGCGGCGGCGCAGAAGAACATGGAAGCGTTGAATGTGCCGGTGCACAAGCGACCGCCGAATCAGGTGGGGCTGGCGACACCGGCGGCGACGAGTACGCGGATGGGGAATACGTTTGGCACCTCGGTGAAGCCGCAGCGGCCGGCCAACTGAAAACCATGCATTGAGGTGATCAATCTCTGTGTGGGCTGAGATTGCCATTTTGTGGCGAGGGAGCTTGCTCCCGCTGGGGTGCGTAGCGCCACCAAACCTGCCGAACTGGTTTTGCCTGACACACCGCATGCTCAGGCTTTGCGACCGCTGCGCAGCCGAGCGGGAGCAAGCTCCCTCGCCACAGGGTTGTGTGGTGATCAA
>NZ_JARVSP010000043.1:0-11011 GCF_030209115.1 Pseudomonas sp. FR229a
AAGATCAAAAGCACTCGAGCTAACGCTCATTGTTGAGTGGGGCGGCTTCGCCGCGGGCAGCTGCGCTGCTTTGCTTTTCTGTGGGAGCGAGCCCGCTCGCGAAGGCGGCCTGACAGCCGACCTGCTCTTGAGTGATACGCGATCCACTGTAGGAGCGAGCCTGCTCGCGAAGGCGGCCTGACAGCCGACCTGCTCTTGAGTGATACGCGATCCACTGTAGGAGCGAGCCTGCTCGCGAAGGCGGCCTGACAGCCGACCTGTTTCTTGAGGTTGTACCCAGTCCAAGTGTAGGAGTGAGCCTGCTCGCGATGACGTCCTCACTGCCAACCCATCGTCCTCTGAGATCACTCGATCCCCGGTGGGAGCTGGCTTGCCAGCAACAGCGCCCTCACAGCCAACCCATTATCCCGGATGAACACCACTCCAATGTGGGAGCGAGCCTGCTCGCGAAGGCGGCGTACATTCAACACAGACATTGAATGAACAGACGCCTTCGCGAGCAGGCTCGCTCCCACAGGGAGTCAGCACCGCGGCAACCGAACAATTGCGGTCAACCCGCCGCCCGGTGTGTCTTCCAGCGTCAATTGCCCGCCCAACCGCTGCGCCGCTTCGCGGGCGATGGTCATGCCCAGTCCGACGCCCCCGGAGTTGCGATTACGCGATCCCTCCAGTCGATAGAACGGCTCGAACACGGCTTCGCGTTGGTCTTCGGCGATGCCCGGTCCGTGATCGATTACCCGAATCAGCAATGCTTCACGCTGTTCCAGCAGTTCAATCCGTGCCTGTCCGGCGTAACGCAGGGCGTTATCCAGCAGGTTGTTGATGCATGAGCGCAGCGCCATCGGTTGCACCGGCAGGGGCGCGCAGTGGCCGCTGACCTGAACATCGGCGCCCTGGTCCTGGGCGTTCTCGCACAGCGATTCGACCAGCGCCTGCACGTCCAGCAGTTGCAAGGCTTCGCTGGTGCGTTGTTCGTGCAGATAGGTGAGGGTGGCGTCGAGCATGCCGATCATGTCGTCCAGGTCCTGGCGCATCTGGTTTTGCAGTTTGTCGTCGCTGATGTTTTCCAGGCGCAGTTTCAGCCGTGACAGTGGCGTGCGCAGGTCGTGGGAGACGGCGCCGAGCATGCGGGCGCGTTGCTGGACCTGTTCGCGGATACGCCGCTGCATGAGGTTGAAAGTGTGCGCGGCTTGCCGGGCTTCGCGCGGGCCGGACTCGTCGAGGGGGTCGCTGTCGAGGTCTTCGCTCAGGCGCTCGGCGGCGTCGCTCAGGCGCTGGATCGGCCGGCTGAGCAGTTTGGCGCCGTACCACGCAGCGATCATCAGCGTGATGAACTGAAAGGTCAGTGGCACCACCGGGCCACCGAACCAGGGACGCGCTTGCCTCGGTGGGTAAGCGGAATCGTGCACCGGCGGTTGGCCGTCGACGTTCGCTGTGAACGCGGGCAGCGGTGGGGGCGGCGGAGGGCCGTAGAGTTTGAACCAGGCGAAGGCCAGCAGGTGGGCCAGGACAATTGCCACGAACAGCACACCGAACAGCCTGCCGAACAATGTGTCGAAGCGCACCCTCATCAGCCAATGTCCCGCGCGTCGAACAGGTAGCCTTCACCGCGCACGGTCTTGATCAACTGCGGGGCTTTCGGGTCGTCGCCGAGTTTTTGCCGCAGGCGCGAGACCAGCAGATCGATGCTGCGGTCGAATGCTTCGATCGAGCGACCGCGGGCGGCGTCGAGCAGTTGTTCGCGGCTGAGCACGCGGCGCGGGCGTTCGAGGAAGACCCAGAGAAGGCGGAATTCAGCGTTGGACAGCGGCACTACCAGACCGTCGTCGGCGATCACTTGGCGCAGGACGCTGTTCAGGCGCCAGTGGTCGAAGCGAATGTTCGCCCGCTGCTCGGTGCGGTCGTCGCGCACGCGGCGCAGGATGGTCTGGATGCGGGCCACCAGTTCGCGCGGTTCGAATGGCTTGGCCATGTAGTCGTCGGCGCCCAGTTCCAGGCCGATGATGCGATCGGTGGGTTCGCAGCGAGCGGTGAGCATCAGGATCGGGATGTCCGATTCGGCACGCAGCCAGCGGCACAGCGACAGACCGTCCTCGCCGGGGAGCATCAGGTCGAGGACGATGACATCGAAGTGTTCGGCCTGCAGCGCCTGGCGCATTGCCGCTCCATCGGTGACGCCGCTGGCGTGGATGTTGAAGCGGGCGAGGTAATCGATCATCAGCTCACGGATCGGCACGTCATCGTCGACGATCAGCGCGCGGATGCTCCAGCGCTTGTCGTCTTTGCTTTCATCCGTCACGGTTGTCGGGGCGTTGGGCATGGGGCTGTTCACTACCAGGGGTGGTTTCAGCATAGGCGTCCAGCCGGGAGGCGGGAAGTGCTGTTGTAAGGGCGTGTTGCGCCGGGCGAGGCTAACCCGGGTGCGTGTTGCCGGCGTGTCGGTTGTGTATCGGAGTCGACACAATGACCGTGGCGGCTACGCTGAACACCGCCGGCGCGACGATTTACCGATCATCGGGTGCCGCGCCGCCGCCGGTTCCGCTACAATGCGCGCCGTTTTCGACCAGCCTGAGAGCCCATCCATGTCCGCCTGCCAGACTCCTATCATCGTCGCCCTGGATTTTCCCACCCGTGACGCCGCACTGAAGCTGGCCGACCAGTTGGACCCGAAACTGTGCCGGGTCAAAGTGGGCAAGGAACTGTTCACCAGTTGCGCGGCGGAAATCGTCGGCACCCTGCGTGACAAGGGCTTCGAAGTGTTCCTGGACCTGAAATTCCACGACATCCCCAACACCACGGCGATGGCCGTGAAAGCCGCTGCGGAGATGGGCGTGTGGATGGTCAACGTGCACTGCTCCGGTGGCCTGCGCATGATGGCCGCCTGCCGTGAAGAGCTGGACAAGCGCAGCGGCCCGCAACCGCTGTTGATCGGTGTGACCGTGCTGACCAGCATGGAGCGCGAGGATCTGGCGGGTATCGGTCTGGACATCGAGCCGCAGGAGCAAGTGCTGCGGCTGGCGGCCCTGGCCGAGAAGGCCGGGATGGACGGTCTGGTGTGTTCAGCGCTGGAGGCGTCGGCGCTGAAAACCGCGCACCCGTCGCTGCAACTGGTCACGCCGGGGATTCGCCCGGCGGGCAGCGCGCAGGACGATCAGCGCCGCATTCTGACCCCGCGTCAGGCGCTGGATGCCGGTTCCGACTACCTGGTGATCGGTCGCCCGATCAGCCAGGCGGCGAACCCGGCCCAAGCCTTGGCCGCGGTCGTAGCCGAAATCGCCTAAAAGATCGCAGCCTTCGGCAGCTCCTACAGAGCCATGTGAACACCTGTAGGAGCTGCGGAACGCTGCGATCTTTTGATCTTCTGTCTTAAACCTTCAACACCAATTTGCCAAAGTTCTCACCGTTGAACAGTTTCATCAGCGTCTCCGGGAACGTCTCCAGCCCTTCAACCACATCTTCCTTGCTCTTGAGCTGCCCGTTGGCCATCCAGCCGGCCATCTCCTGCGCGGCACTGGCAAACTGCGCGGCGTAGTCCATCACCACAAAACCTTCCATACGCGCGCGATTGACCAGCAGTGACAGGTAATTGGCGGGCCCCTTGACCGCCTCTTTATTGTTGTACTGGCTGATCGCGCCGCAGATCACCACCCGCGCCTTCATGTTCAAGCGGCTCAGCACCGCATCGAGAATGTCGCCGCCGACGTTATCGAAGTACACGTCGACGCCTTTCGGACATTCGCGCTTCAGTCCCGCCACCACGTCTTCAGCCTTGTAATCGATGGCGCCGTCGAAGCCCAATTCGTCGATGAGGAATTTGCACTTGTCGGCACCGCCGGCAATGCCGACGACGCGGCAGCCTTTGATTTTGGCGATCTGCCCGGCGACGCTGCCCACCGCACCTGCCGCGCCGGACAGCACCACGGTGTCACCGGCTTTTGGGGCGCCCACATCTAACAGGGCGAAGTAGGCGGTCATGCCGGTCATGCCCAGCGCAGACAGGTAACGCGGCAATGGTGCGAGTTTCGGATCGACCTTGTAGAAGCCGCGCGGCTCGCCGAGGAAATAATCCTGCACGCCGAGGGCACCGTTGACGTAATCGCCCACGGCAAAACCGGGATTGTTCGAGGCGATGACTTTTCCCACGCCCAGTGCGCGCATGACTTCACCGAGGCCGACCGGCGGGATGTAGGACTTGCCTTCGTTCATCCAGCCGCGCATGGCCGGATCCAGAGACAAATATTCGTTCTTGACCAGAATCTGTCCCGCCTGTGGTTCGCCGACCGGTACTTCCTGATAAGTGAAAGTCTCGCGGGTCGCGGCGCCCACTGGGCGTTTGGCGAGCAGGAACTGGCGATTGGTCTGGTTGGTCATGACAGGCACTCGAACGGAATGAAGCTTTGTTGATAGACCTTCAGCGCCGATGTCGCAAGGTTGGCTGATCCGGCGAATGCAGGTCGATCCAGTGCAGTGATGGTTGCAGGTGGGGTTTTATCACTGCAACGCATGGACCCATAAACGGCTTCTGGATAGTGCTGACGCACCGCCACCGCAGCTGGCTATGCTGCAACGCCAACATCCCGGCTTCTTTGCCTTCGAGGACATATCCATGAGCATGACGTTTTCCGGTCAGGTGGTTGTAATCACGGGAGCGGCCCACGGCATCGGCCGGGCGACCGCTCTGGCGTTTGCCGCGCAGGGCCTGAAAGTCGTGGTGGCTGACCTGGATGCGGCCGGTGGTGAAGGCACGGTGGCGCTGATTCGTACAGCCGGTGGCGAAGCGGCCTTCGTGCGCTGCGACGTAACGCTGGAAAGTGATGTAAAAAATCTGATGGACGAGGTGATCAATACCTACGGTCGGCTCGACTACGCCTTCAACAACGCCGGGATCGAAATCGAGAAAGGCAAACTTGCCGACGGTTCGCTCGACGAATTCGACGCGATCATGGGCGTCAACGTCAAAGGCGTCTGGCTGTGCATGAAGTATCAGTTGCCGTTGCTGCTGGCTCAGGGCGGTGGGGCGATCGTCAACACGGCATCGGTGGCCGGGCTGGGCGCGGCACCGAAAATGAGTATCTACGCGGCGTCGAAACATGCAGTGATCGGCCTGACCAAATCGGCGGCAATCGAATATGCGAAGAAGAAAATCCGCGTCAACGCGGTGTGCCCGGCGGTGATCGATACGGACATGTTCCGGCGTGCTTACGAAGCCGATCCGAAGAAGGGCGAATTCGCCAACGCCATGCACCCGGTCGGGCGCATCGGCAAGGTCGAGGAAATCGCCAGTGCGGTGCTGTACCTGTGCAGCGATGGCGCGGCGTTCACTACCGGGCACTCACTGGCGGTGGACGGTGGCGTGACGGCGTTCTGAATGTGTCCGCTTCTAAAGAGCCCGCCTTCGTGCGGGTTTTTTTGTCCCGCGTTCTGTGGGCGTGAATCCGTTAAACAATGTGTATCAAATAGTTAGAACTGCTGCATTTGGCGGCGTTGTCGCACAGCCTCGGCGGCGCGGCTGTGATTTACTGCTGCCAGCAAAACTGACAGGAGTTTGCGAGCTCATGGAACTGAGAATTGACCGACAGGCAATGGTGCCGGTCGTGCAGCAGATTGTGGACGGACTGACGGACTGGATCGTGCAAAGCGGCATCCCGCCGGCCACCCGGTTGCCCTCCGTGCGGCAAATCGCCCGGGGCAATCTGCTCAGCCAGTCGTGCGTCGTCGAAGCCTGCGAGCGCCTGGTTTCGCAGGGTATTCTGACCACGCGTCAGGGGGCCGGATTTATTGTCGCGGCGTCGGCGACCGTGAGCGGTGCAGAGCCGGAACTGGGCGTGTTCGAGGGGCGCCATGCCTGGTGTGATGAGATGAGCGCCACGACCAGTCGCCTGAAGCTGGGGCAGGGCAGCCTGCCGCCGAGCTGGCGTGAGCCCGACGACCTCAGCTACGCGTTACGCGAGGTAGCGCGGACCGACATGGCCAGTCTGTTCAATTACAGCTCGCCGCTGGGCCTGCCAGCGTTGCGCGAACAGATCGTCAAGCGTCTCAAAGCAATGAATATCGAAGCCTGTGGCAGCCGGTTGATGAGCACCAGCGGCGCCAGTCATGCGCTGGATCTGATCGTGCGCACCTTGTTCAAGGCCGGCGACTGTGTGGTGGTGGAAACGCCTGGTCATGCACCGTTGTTTGACCTGTTGCGCATGCACGGCGTACGCATGCTCGAAGTCCGACGTACGCCGAACGGGCCGGACATCGAAATGCTTGAATCGGTGCTGCGTCAGTTTCGTCCCGTCGCTTTGTTCATCGGCAGTCACCACCACAATCCCACCGGCAGTTGCCTGACGCCCGCTGTCGCCCAGCGCATCGTGCAACTGAGCAAGACCTACGATCTGCGCGTGATCGAGGACGATGTCTATGCCGATCTGCACACGGGCAACGGCACCCGCCTCGCGGCGCTGGACCATGAGGGGCGGGTCATCTATGTGGGCAGTTTCTCCAAGACCCTGAGCAGTTCGTTGCGGGTGGGTTTTGTGCTGGCTGAGCGCGAACTCGTCATGCGCCTGGCCGAGGTCAAGATGATCAGCGGCCTGGGTTGTTCAAGGCTGGCCGAGGCAGTGCTGGCCCGCCTGATGGCGACGGGCGCGTATCGCAAACTGGTGCAGCGTCAGCGCCAGCGCTTGAATGCTGATCGCGCGGCGGCCCTGCAGGCCCTGGAAGATGCCGACTGGGAAGTGTTCGGCAAGCCGGTTGGCGGGCTGTTCATCTGGGCGCGGGCGCGGTTGAAGGATCAGGCGTTGGTGCGCAGGCAGGCGCAGCGTTGCGGGCTGGAGTTATCGGCAGCGGACGCCTTCAGTCCCAGCGGCGAGGCCGGTGACTGGCAGCGCATCAATGTCGCCTGTGCCTGCGACCCGCGTGCCCGGCAGTTTTTCCGCAATACCTGCGCGGATCGACCTCCAGCATTCTGAAAACGACGCGGGCGTAGCTTTTTGCCATTATTCCGACGCCCGAGACTTGTGCTGGTCCGAGCCCGTTGCGAATCTTCGGCAACAGACTTTGGCAGGGGACTACGCGCAATGATTTCGGCCGTGCAAGGACGTTTTGCCAACCTCGGTATGGCGAAAAAACTGGGTATCGGATTTGTGCTGGTCTTGCTGCTGACTGCATTGGTCGCGGCGATCGGGGTCTGGTCCCTGCAAGCCATCAGTCTGCGTTTCGACGGCTTGAAGCAGATGTCTGCGCTCAACAGCGGCCTGCTCAAGGTGCGTCTGCTCGAGCAGGAGTACGCCCTGCGTGGCAATCCGAAAACCGCCGATGCCCTGCGCGAAGGTGTCGATGGGCTGATCGTCCTTGCCGGTGAGCTCAAGGCGCATACGCCGGCCAATGTGCCGGTGATGAGCGATGTCGAGCAAGCGCTGGGCGCGTATCGCAAGGCGTTCGATGAATTCGTTTCGCTGAGCCAGGCCAAGGACCTCGCGCTGGAAATGGCCAGTTGGTCGGTGTCCAGCGTGGCCAATAATCTCGACGTGTTGCAGGCCGGGCTCGCCGATGATGGCGCCTACACGCTGAAAGACACCGAGGGCAAGGACGGCGCCCAGTTCATCGAACAGGCCAGTCAGGTCAGTCAGGTCTCGCGGCTGATGTTGCAGGCAATGAACGAAGCGCGCGTGCGCCTGGATCAGAGTCGCAAGGGCGATCCCGACAATGCGGGTCAAGGCAATATTGAACAGGCGGCGCAAGCACAAGAGCAGGCCGAGGCGCTGAAAACCACGGTCAAGGACGAGGGCTATCTGACCGTGCTCAATGAAGTGTCGGGGCACATCGCCGGGTTCAACGAAAAACTCGCTGAATACACTGGCCTGCTGGCGCAGGAAAAAACTGTCTACGACCAACTGCATCAGCGTGCCGCGCAGGTGATGGATCGAGTGAATCAGGCCTATGTCGCCGAAGACGCTTCGATGCAGGCCGAGCTGAAGAAGAACTCGATGCTGATCATCGGCTCCTCGGCGCTGGCCTTGTTGGTCGGATTGCTCGCCGCCTGGGTGATCACACGGCTGATCGTGGCGCCGCTGCGCAGTGTGATTCGCGTGGCTCAGCAGATTGCTGCGGGTGATCTGACGGCGAAGGTCGAGGTGACGCGCCGCGATGAAATGGGTCAGTTGATGCTGGCGATGCAGCAGATGGCTGCAGGCCTTGGCACGATTGTCAGTGGCTTGCAGGCCGGGATCGAACGCCTGGCCGGTTCCGCGCAATCGCTGTCAGCGGTGACGGAGCAAACCAACCTGGAGGTCAACAGCCAGAAAGAAGAAACCGAGCAGGTGGCCACGGCCATGAATCAGATGACCGCCACTGTGCATGACGTCGCGCGCAATGCCGAAGAAGCGGCGCTGGCAGCGCAGACAGCGGATGACAAGGTCGAGAGCGGCCAGCAGGTTGTGCGCCAGAGCATGGCGCGGATCGAGCAGTTGGCCGATTCGGCGACTTCCGCCAGTTCGAGTATCGAGAGCCTCAGCGCCGAGATTCAGAATATCGGCACGGTGCTGGAGGTGATCAAGAGCGTGGCCGAGCAGACCAATCTGTTGGCGCTGAACGCGGCCATCGAAGCGGCGCGGGCCGGTGAGCAGGGCAGGGGATTTGCGGTGGTGGCCGATGAGGTGCGCGCACTGGCACGGCGCACGCAGCAATCGACCGAGGAGATCGAGCGTCTGGTCAGTGCCTTGCGGGCGGCGGCGCAGTCGTCGGTGCAGCAGATTCGCAGCAGCGGCGAGCTGGTGAAGCTGGCGGTCAGTGATGCGTTGCAGACCGAGAGTGCGCTGGGGAGTATTGCGGCGGCGGTGTCGTTGATTCAGCAGATGAATCAGCAGATTGCGGCGGCGGCGGAGGAGCAGAGTTCGGTGGCGGAGGAAATCAATCGCAGTGTCACGCAGATTCGCGCGAGCGCGGATCACTCTTCGCTGGCGATGCGCGGGAATGCGGCTTCGAGTGTTGAGCTGGCGCAGTTGGGGGGGGAGTTGCGCTCGATGGTTGGGCATTTTCGGCTTTGAGCCTTGGCGGCCTCTGGGCCGACCAGGCTGAGGGTGGTTTTGGTGAATATCCGTTGCTGCGGGTGTTGCTTCTGGCGGTTCCGCCCTTACGGCGGGTCACTTTGGCAAACGCCCCAAAGTAACCAAAGGTCTGTGCCCTGACGTTCGGCCCCTCGCTGGGGCTCGGGGTTCCTTCGCTACGAGATCGATCCTGGCGCAGCGGCTCCGGTTTGCTTCGCTGCACCTACACTCGCTGTGTTTGGCTGCGCCAAACGGTCGCTGCGCTCCCACGCCCGGATCAATCCCTCCGCTCAGCCTGCCGACGGGCTCCCAGATCAAGATCAAAAGCGGGACTCGAGCTAACGCTCATCGTGTGTAGGAGCTGCCGAAGGCTGCGATCTTTTGTTGTTGTTGTTGTTGTTGTTGTTGTTGTTGTTGTTGTTGTTGCTGTTGCTGTTGCTGTTGCTGTTGTGGGAGCGAGCCTGCTCGCGAAGGCGGCCTGACAGCCAACCTGTTCTTGAGTGCTAGGTGATCCAACTGTAGGAGCTGCCGAAGGCTGCGATCTTTTGATTTTGCTTTTCTGTGGGAGCGAGCCTGCTCGCGAAGGCGGTCTGACAGCCGACCTGTTCTTGAGTGTTACCCAATCCAACTGTAGGAGCTGCCGAAGGCTGCGATCTTTTGCTTTTGACTTTGCTTTTCTGTGGGAGCGAGCCTGCTCGCGATGGCGATCTTCAAATCACACCCTCTTTAACCCCCCCACAAAAAAGCCACCGATTACGGTGGCTTCTTTCCCGGCATTCGCGCCTCAGTCGTAAATCACTTTCTTCTTCCAGTCCGCATCCGCTTCGACATCCTTCAAACCAGCGGTCAATTGGTTTTCTTCACCTTCAACCGGGGCAATCTTGTCCATGACCTGGGCATTGGCGCGCGCGAGGAGTTTTTCCAGGTATTGCAGTTGCTCGGCGTACATCTGCGGATCCTGTTGTTTGCGCAGATATTGCACGCCACGTTCGAAGGCGAGGCGGGCCTGGCCGGGTTGGTTTTGTTGCAGGGACTGTTGGCCCAGGTTGTTGAAGAATTCGATGTGCAGCAGAACAAGGATGTGGCGCACTTCGCGAATCCATTGTTTGGCTTCGTTCGGTGGCAGGAAGCCGTCGTGCGCGGCGCGGGTGATCTGGCCGTGCAGGGCTTCGAGGAGGAAGCGCACGTCTTTGGCCTTGGCTTCGGTCAGGATCGGCGCCGGCGGGTTGTTGACCGGGATCGATTCGCCCTGGGCCACCAGGGCACTGAGTTCGGTGATCCGGGCCTTGGTGGTCGCGCTGGTTTTTTCCAGATTGAGCAGGCGCTGGCAGACGTTTAGTTCCAGGCGGGTCAGCAGCAGCTTGAGCGCCGGGGTCATGAACTGGCCGGGGAAGGTTTCGGTCAGTTCACCGCAGCGGCGCAGGCGGTCGTTGAGTTCGACTTTGGTGCGGGCCTTCTCCAGTTTATTGTTTTCCACCACATGGTTCATGTAGCCAATGGCGATCAGAATTGCGATCCCGGCTACGACTAGCAGGGTGATCATGAGTGGTGTCACCGGTAAGACCTCTTTATAGGGTTCGCATGCGAGTGTAGTGGCTGGGCATTTAGGCGCCTAGCGCCGCTCGACGGGTTTGATCGGCTGCTGCAATCTGTATCGGCCGCCGGCTGTATAGATGAATGCTGGCGCTTGATGTGCAGATTGCCATCACTGTGCGGTGGACTATAACGTCTTGGCGAGTGGCGGAATATAGGCGTCAGGTTGCGGATGACGGAAAAGCCCTGCGCAGCCCTTAATCCAGGTCGAAGTCATTGATTTAAATAAATTTATATCAAGGGGTTGACGACCTCTCAATCCATCCATAGAATGCGCGCCACTTGCAGCGTAAAGCACACAGCGAAACGCGGCAGGGAGTGAATGTTGTAGTGTGTCCCCTTCGTCTAGTGGCCTAGGACACCGCCCTTTCACGGCGGTAACAGGG
>NZ_JARVSP010000033.1:0-5172 GCF_030209115.1 Pseudomonas sp. FR229a
CAGAAGGTGGTCAGATCACTTACACCGCGACACTGACCAACGCCGCAGGCTCGCCAGTGACCGTGACTCTTTCGAACGGCGCTGTCATCACCATCAAAGCAGGCGAAACCACCGGCACCGTGAACGTTCCAGCTCCGTCCGACGACGTTTACAAAGACGCCGGCTCGGTGCAGGCCACGATCAAAACCGCAACCGGTGGCAGCTTCGAAAACCTGGTACCGAGCACCACGCCAGCAGTGACCAGCGTCACTGACACGATCGACACCACCACCGTAAAACTGAGCGCAACCGCTGCAACGGCCGAAGGCGGCAACGTCGTCTACACCGCAACCGTCGGCGCACCTGTCACCGGTTCGCCTGTCGTCGTGACGTTGGCCAACGGTCAGAACATCACCATCGCGGTCGGCCAGACCACCGGCACCGTGACCGCTGTGGCTCCAAACGATGCGCTGACCGGCCACGCGCCGATCACCAATTCGATCACCAACGTCAGCGGCGGCAACTTCGAAAACCTGGTCGCGGACAAGACTCCGGTCAGCACCACCGTGACCGACACCGTCGACACCACCAACCTGTCGCTGTCGGCGACCGGCTCGGTAGCCGAAGGTGGCCAGATCACTTACACCGCCACGCTCACCAACCCGGCGGGCTCGCCAGTCACCGTGACCCTGAGCAACGGCGCTGTCATCACCATCAAAGCAGGCGAAACCACCGGCACCGTGAACGTTCCAGCTCCGTCCGACGACGTTTACAAAGACGCCGGCTCGGTGCAGGCCACGATCAAAACCGCAACCGGTGGCAGCTTCGAAAACCTGGTACCGAGCACCACGCCAGCAGTGACCAGCGTCACTGACACTGTCGACACCACTACCGTCAGCATCAGTGGCAGCAGCTCGGTGACCGAGGGCCAGACCGCCAGCTACACCGTCAGCCTCAATCACCCGGCGCAGACCGAAGTGACCCTGAAAATCGTCTACAGCGGCACCGCTGCCGACGGTTCGGACTTCACCGGTGTGTACACCGTGAAGATCCCGGCGGGCGCCAGCAGCGCGCAGTTCAACGTCGCCACCCTTGATGACAAGATCACCGAAGGCACCGAGAACTTCGTGGTCAAGATCGATTCGGCTACCGGCGGCAACTTCGAGAACCTCGCGGTCAGCAGCACCAATGGCAGCGTCAGTACTTCGATCATCGACAACGATGCGCCACCGGTGCTCGATCTGGACGCCAACAACTCCAGCGGCGCGACCGGTGCCGATTACAAAGTGACGTTCACCGAGAACACCCCGGGCGCCGGCGTGTCGATCGCTGATACCGACATCAGCATCACCGACCCGGACAGCACGATGCTCACCGGCGCCACCGTGGTGCTGACCAACCGTCAGGACGGCGATGCACTGAATCTGGGCAACAGCGTCAACGGCATCACCATCAATGCCAACAGCACCAACGGCACGGTGACCCTCACGCTGTCGGGTAACGCGACGCTGGCCGACTACATGCAGGTCATCAAGAACATCAGCTTCACCAACAGCAGCGAAAATCCGAGCACCGTGCCTCGGATCATCACCGTGACGGTGACCGATGGCGGCAACTACTCGAACACCGCGACCACCACGGTCAACGTGGTGGCGGTCAACGATGCACCGGTCGCTGCGCCGAGCAATGTCACCGGCAGCGAAGACACGCCGCTGGTCCTCGGCTGGTCGACCTTTGGCGTCAGCGATGTCGACAGCCCTGCAACCAGCCTCGGGATCAAGATCACTCAGCTGCCGGGCGAGGGCAAACTGCAGTATCTGGAAGGCTCGACCTGGAAAGACGTTGCCAACAATCAGACCTTCAGCAAGGCCGACATCGACGCTGGCAAGTTGCGCTTCCTGCCGGATGCCAACGAGTCGGGCACCAACGGTTACGGCGGCACCGGTCTGGGCAACAATCAGGCGGACTACGCACAGATCAAGTTCCAGCCTACCGACGGTCAACTGCTGGGCAATACCGGCACGGTGAAGATCGACATCACGCCAGTGGCGGATGCGCCGACCGTGGCCGTGGCCGACAACAGCGTGAAATCCACTGGCCTGATCAAAGAAGTCTGGACCGGCCTCTCGGGTCTGGGCACTGACGGCAGCGGCGCGAACTCGACCACCCTGAAAAGCGTGATCGACGCGGCCGGCAAACCGAACTCCAGCGGCAACGTCACCAACGTGCAGTCCGACGGCAGCGTCGCCGCCGGTACGGCGTCGAAGACCTCTGGCCTGATCTACCTGGAAGCCGGCAAGACCTACAGCTTCAGCGGCGTCGCCGATGACAGCCTGCTGATCACCATCGGCGGCAAGAACGTGGCTTCGGGTACCTGGGGCGCGGGCGGTGCGATCAATGGTTCGTTCACCCCGACCACCAGCGGCTACTACACCCTCGACATCTACCACCACAACCAGAGCGGCCCGGGCAGCTACGACGTCAACCTGTCGGTCAACGGCAGCACACCGATCGACCTGAGCAACGCTGGCGTGCCGATCTACACCGGTGTGCAGGACCTGATCAACTCGGGCGTGACGGTGTCCGATCTGCACGGTACCAACGGCGAAGGTTACTACGACGGCTACAAGCTCAACACCGGCGCCGAGGGCACCACGGTGAAGCTGTCGGCGATCAGCACCGCGCTGACCGACACCGACGGCTCGGAAACCCTGAGCGTGAAGATCAGCGGTGCACCGGTCGGTTCGGTGCTCAGCGATGGCGCAGGGCATACCTTCACCGTTACCGCGAGCAATGGCGAAGCCAACGTCACCGGCTGGAACCTCGGCTCTCTGACCGTGACTCCGCCGACCTACTACAACGGTCAGTTCAACCTGACCGTGACCTCGACCTCCACCGAACAGGTCGGCGGCTCGGCGAGCAGCACCGCGACCATTCCGGTCACGGTAGTGCCTGCGGTGTACAACGCAGTCACCGCCACCTCGGGTGACGACACCGTCACCGGCACCGACGCCAACGACATCATCGTCGCTGACATCGGCGGCCTGACCGTGGTCCCGGGCACCAACTACAACATCGCGTTCATGGTCGACAGCTCGGGCAGCATGAGCACGTCGTCGCTGAACGCTGCGAAAGACTCGCTGACTTCGGTGTTCAACAGCCTCAAGCAGAGCCTGGGCGGCAGCAACTCCGGCACGGTGAACATCTTCCTGGTGGACTTCGATACCCAGGTCAACAAGTCGGTGTCGGTGAACCTCAACGACCCGAATGCGCTGGCGCAACTCAAAGCCGTGCTGGACTCGATGGGCTCCGGCGGCGGCACCAACTACGAGGACGTGTTCAAGACCACGGCCAACTGGTTCCAGAGTGCCGATGCCGTAGCCAACACCGGGGCGAAGAACCTCACATACTTCATTACCGACGGCCAACCGACCTATTACCAGACCGGCGAGCAAGCCAATCCGACGCTGTACGGCAACGTGAAGCTCGATGACGTGGTGAAAACCAGCAACTACAAGCCGGGCGACACCTTCAGCACCTACATCGACAACACCCATGCGTTGACGATCAACAGTGCCGGCACCGTGACTCTGCAGACCTACAGCTCATGGTGGGGCTGGAGCAGCAGCAACCTGGGCACCATCCACGCTCAGGGCGACGGCACTTACGAGCTGTCGAACCTGGCCGGTACCGGCAACAGCACCAACTCGTCGACGACCAGCAACTCGGCCAGCGGCTTCGCCTTGCTCAGCGGGCTGTCGAACGTCGAAGCGATCGGTCTGAACAGCGGCGTCACCCTGGATGACCTGAAACCGTACGATTCGGATAAAACGCCGCAGACCAACATTGATCCGAAAGACCTGGCCAACTCGATCATCGGTCATACCGAAGCCACGATGCCGGGTAACGACACTGTCAACGGCGGCGAAGGCAATGACATCCTGTTCGGCGATCTGGTCAGCTTCAACGGCATTGCCGGCGAGGGTTACCAGGCGATGCAGGCGTTCGTCGCCAAGGAAACCGGCGTCGAGGTCAGCAAAGTCAGCACCAGCAACGTGCACCAGTACATTACCGAACACTACCAGGCGTTCGATGTGTCCGGCGCACATGACGGCAACGACACGCTGCTCGGTGGCGCAGGCAATGACATCCTGTTCGGCTCGGGCGGCAACGACCTGCTCGACGGCGGCAAAGGCAATGACATCCTGCTCGGTGGCAGCGGCAAAGACACGCTGATCGGCGGTCAGGGCAACGACATCCTCATCGGCGGTTCCGGTGGTGACACCTTCGTCTGGAAATCGGGCGACACCGGTAACGATGTGATCAAGGATTTCAAAGCCAGTGAAGGCGACCGCATCGACCTGCGCGACCTGTTGCAGGGCGAGACCGGCAGCACGATCGACAACTTCCTGAAAATCACCACGGTCGATGGCACGTCGTCGCTGCAAGTCAGCTCGGCGGGTAAATTCAACTCGGGCGATGCCTCTGCGGCGACGCCGGACGTGACGATCAAACTGGAAGGCAACAATTGGGCGAGCGCCAACCTGCACAACCTGATTGCCGGCAGCGACCCGACCATCAAGGTCGATCACAACAACAGCTGAGGCTGAAACAAAAACGGCCGCCTCCGCTGAGGCGGCCGTCGCGTTTTCAGGCAATGCAGCGGTGACGATTGCATCGTCGCCCCGCATACTGGCGCGCAGTTGGCTATGCTGCTGACAGCATGACGCTGTTCATTTGTGAGGGATGCTCAATGTTCTACGTGCAACGCGATGCGCAAGGCCAGTTGATTCGCGTGGAAGCTGCGGCGTACGCCGAGGCCACGGAAACGCTGCCCGCCGACAACCATGAGATTCAGGCGTGGTACGCCAACGAAGCCGTGGAAAACAGCCTCAGACAGCTCAAGCAGAGCGACTTTGAAATGATTCGGGTGCTCGACGACCTGATTCAGGTGCTGACCCAGAAAGGCGTGATCCGCGTCACCGACCTGCCGGCGGCGGCCCAGGCCAAACTGATGGACCGCACCCAGGCGCGTGAAGCGCTGGGCGGGTTGAGCCAGTTGATCGATGAGGATGAGGGCGGGTTGATCTGATCCAGCCCAGATCAACAGCTTACCCTCACCCCAGCCCTCTCCCGGAGGGAGAGGGAGCCGATCGAGGTGTCTGGCGCTATCCATCGACCTGAGAGATCGAG
>NZ_JARVSP010000041.1:0-3746 GCF_030209115.1 Pseudomonas sp. FR229a
TTTGACCGTCGAAGTGTCGATGGTGTCGGTGACTTGAGTGACGGCTGGCGTGGTGCTTGGAACCAGGCTTTCGAAGTTGCCACCAGTGGCGCTGGTGATCGTTGCCTGCACAGAACCGGCGTCTTTGTAGACGTCATCGGACGGTGCCGGAACGGTTGCAGTGCCGGTGGTCTCGCCAGCCTTAATAGTGATCACGGCGCCGTTCGACAAGGTCACGGTAACAGGCGAGCCTGCAGCGTTGGTCAGTGTCGCGGTGTACGTAATCTGACCGCCCTCAGCCACAGAACCTGTCGCGCTCAGCGACAGATTTGTAGTGTCGGCAACGTCTGTGACGGAAGTCGAAACCGGGGTTTTGTCCGCCACCAGATTTTCGAAGTTGCCGCCGGTTACGCCAGTGATCGAGTTGATCAGCGGAGCGTTGCCTGTCAGCGCATCGTTCGGTGCGGTGAAGGTCGCAGTGCCGGAAGTCTGGCCCACAGCGATAGTGATGTTCTGACCGTTCGCCAGAGTCACGACCACAGGCGAACCAGTGACCGGAGCGCCAACTGTCGCGGTGTAAGTCACAGTGCCGCCTTCAGCAACCGAGGTATCAGCGGTCAGTTTGACGGTCGAAGTGTCGATGGTATCGGTGACATTGGTCACGGCTGGAACCGAGCTCGGCACCAGGTTTTCGAAGTTGCCGCCCGTAGCACCCTCGATGGTCACTTCGACTTTGCCGGCATCTTTATAGACGTCATCGGCAGGTGCCGGAACGGTGACGGTGCCAGTGGTTTTCCCAGCCTCGATGGTGATCACCGCGCCGTTGCTCAGACTCACGGTAACCGGCGTGCCGGCCGGGTTGCTCAGGGTCGCGGTGTAGACAATCGAACCGCCCTCGGCCACAGAGCCGGTCGCGGACAACGCCAGGCTGGTGGTGTCGGCGACGTCAGTCACCGAGGTTACCGCCGGGGTCTGGTCGGCCACGAGATTTTCGTAATTGCCACCGCTGGCGCCGTCGATTTTCACGCTCAAGGTGTTGCCGCCGGCCTGTGCATCGTTCGGCGCGGTGAAGTTGACGCTGGCGCTGCTGGCGCCGACCGGAATGGTGATGGTCTGGCCGTTGGACAGGGTGACGACTACCGGCGAACCGGTGACCGGTGCGGTCACCGAAGCGGTGTAGACGACCACGCCGCCTTCGACCGCGCTGGCGCTGGCGGTCAGCGAAACCGTGCTGTTGTCGATGGTGTCAGTAACGTTGGTGACTGCCGGGGTCTTGTCGACCACCAGGTTTTCAAAGTTGCCACCGCTGGTCTTGGTGATGCTCGCATCGATCTTGCCGGCGTCCTTGTACACATCATCGGCGGGCGCGGCGACGGTTGCGCTGCCGGTGCTTGCGCCTTTGGCGATGCTGATCACCGCGCCGTTGCTCAGGGTCACGGTCATGGCGGAGCCCGCCGGATTGCTCAGGGTAGCGGTGTAGACGATCGAGCCGCCCTCGGCGACGCTGCCGGTAGCGCTCAGGCTGATATCAGTGTTGTCGACGGCGTCGGTGACTTTGGTCACCACTGCCGAACGATCGGCCTCGACGCGCTCGAAATTGCCGCCGCTGTGGCTGGCGATTGCCGTCCGCACGTTGCTGCCATCGATGTATGGGGTGTTGGCGGGTGCCGGGAAATTCACCGAACCGCTGGTGGCGCCGGCTGCGATATTGATCACTGCGCCGTTGGCCAGGGTCACGGTCATGGCGGTGCCGGCCGGGTTGCTCAGGGTCGCGGTATAGGTGATCTGGCCACCTTCGCTGACGGTATCGCTGGCAGTCAGAGTCAGCGCGGTTGTGTCGACGGTATCGTTGACTGTGGTGCTGACAGGAGTCTTGCTGACGTCGAGCTTTTCGAAGTTGCCGCCGCTGGCATCGGTCATGGTCACGGTGAGCTTGCTGACGTCCTTGTAGACGTCATCGCTCGGTGCGGCAATCGTCACCGAACCGCTGGTCTTGCCTGCTTCAATGGTGATGGTCTGGCCATTGCTCAGGTTGACGGTGACCGGGGTCTGCGCGGCGTTGGTCAGCGTTGCGGTGTAAGTGATCGAAGCGCCTTCGAGCACATAGCTCTCGGCACTGAGGGTCAGGTGCGTGGTGTTGACGGTGTCGGCAACGTTGGTCACCGCTGGCGTCGGATTGGGCACCAGGCTTTCGAAGTTGCCACCGGTGGCGTCCTTGATGGTCACTTCGACTTTACCGGCGTCTTTGTAGACGTCATCGGCAGGTGCCGGAACGGTCACGGTGCCGGTGGTCTTGCCCGCTTCAATGGTGATGACCGAGCCGTTGCTCAGATTCACGGTCACAGGCGTGCCGGCCGGGTTGCTCAAGGTTGCGGTGTAGATGATCTGCCCGCCTTCGTTGACGTTACCGGTGGCAGTCAGCGCGACGCTGGTGGTGTCGACGGTATCCGTCACGGTGGTGCTGACCGGGGTCTTGTCGGCCACCAGATTCTCGTAGTTACCACCGCTGACATTGGTGATCGAGTTGGTCAGCGGTGCGTGACCGATCTGGACGTCATTCGATACGGGGGCGGTAACGCTGCCGGTGGTCTGGCCGACGGCGATGGTGATGATCTGGCCGTTGGCCAATGTCACGACGACAGGCGAGCCAGTGACTGGCGCGCCGACGGTCGCGGTGTAAGTGACGATTCCGCCTTCGGCCACCGAAGTATCAGCCGTCAGTTTGACGGTCGAAGTGTCGATGGTGTCGGTGACTGTCGTCACGGCTGGAGCAGTGCTCGGAACAAGGTTCTCGAAATTGCCACCAGTGGCGCTGGTGATCGTCGCCTGGACGGAACCGGCGTCTTTGTAGACGTCATCGGACGGTGCAGGAACGGTCGCAGTGCCGCTGGTTTCGCCAGCCTTGATGGTGATCACGGCACCGTTGGACAAGGTCACGGTCACTGGCGAGCCAGCAGCATTGGTCAAGGTCGCGGTGTAAGTGATCTGGCCACCCTCGGCCACCGAGTTTGTCGCACTCAGCGACAGGTTGGTGGTATCGGCAACATCCGTAACGGTGGTCGAGACTGGGGTGTTATCTGCAACCAGATTTTCGAAGTTACCGCCGGTGACGCCAGTGATCGAGTTGGTCAGCGGAGCGTTGCCGGTCAAGGCATCGTTCGGTGCGGTGTAGGTGATGGAACCAGTGGTCTGGCCGACGGCGATGGTGATGTTCTGGCCGTTCGCCAACGTCACGACGACAGGCGAACCGGTGACGGGTGCGCCGACGCTGGCGGTGTAAGTGACGGTTCCGCCTTCGGCAACCGAGGTGTCAGCGGTCAGTTTCACCGTCGAGGTATCGACGGTGTCGGTGATTTCGGTCACCGCCGGGGTGGTGTTCGGCACCAGATTCTCGAAGTTGCCGCCGGTGGCGTCCTTGATGCTGACTTCGACCTGGCCGGCGTCTTTGTAGACGTCATCGGCAGGTGCTGGAACGGTGACGGTGCCGGTGGTTTTGCCGGCATCGATGGTGATCACCGAGCCGTTGCTCAGGGTCACGGTTACCGGAGTGCCAGCCGGATTCGTCAGCGTGGCAGTGTAGGTGATCTGGCCGCCCTCGGCCACAGTGCCGGTGGCGCTGAGGCTCAGGCCAGTGTCATCGACCGAGTCGGTGATGGTGGTGACCGCTGGCGTGTTGCTTGGCACCAGATTCTCGAAGTTGCCACCGGTTGCACCAGTGATCGTGGTGCTGACAGTGCTGCCATTGTTGTAGACGTCATTGGCCGCTG
>NZ_JARVSP010000021.1:0-324721 GCF_030209115.1 Pseudomonas sp. FR229a
AGATTAAATTCCGAAACCCCAATTGCGAAAGCAGTTGGGGTTTTGTTTTGCCTGCAAGAAATGTGTCTGCTTGATTTCTATGCAACGGCCCGGGGCATGGCTATCATTCGGGCCTCATTGTGAGGCGAAACCTGCATGTTGACGTTGTTGGATCTTCTGAAGGATGGGCGATTCCATTCCGGACAGGACTTGGGGACTGCCCTGGGAATTAGCCGAAGTGCTGTATGGAAGCAGTTGCAGCAGCTTGAAGCTGAGCTGGGCCTGTCGATCCATAAAGTCCGCGGTCGCGGATATCAATTGTCGGCGCCTTTAATGCTGCTTGATCCTGTGGAAATAGCCAGAAGGGCGCCTCAGTGGCCTGTGACTGTGTTTGATTCTGTCGATTCGACAAATGCCGAAGCTCTGCGCTCCGTTGGTGAAGGCACTCCTGCGCCATTTTTGGTGCTGGCGGAGCGACAATTGGCAGGGCGTGGTCGTCGTGGTCGTAGGTGGGTGAGCCCATTTGCAGAAAACCTTTACTACAGCCTCGTCCTCCGTATCGATGGGGGCATGCGTCAGCTTGAAGGGTTGAGCCTTGTTGTTGGCTTGGCCGTTATGCAGACCTTGCGAAATGCGGGTGTACCGAATGCCGGTTTGAAGTGGCCCAATGATGTTTTGGTGGGTAATAAGAAGATCGCCGGGATTCTACTTGAGCTCGTCGGAGATCCGGCGGATGTCTGTCATGTGGTGCTGGGCATAGGAATCAATGTGAATATGCAGGTTGCTGACGAGGTCGACCAGCAATGGACCTCCATAAGGCTTGAGTCTGGGCGAGCCTGTGATCGCAATGCTTTAGTGACTCAGTTAAGTAATCAATTGAGCGCTTACATTGATAAGCACCAAGCCAATGGCTTCGCTGGTCTGCACGCAGAATGGGCGGAAAACCATCTTTGGCAGGGGCGCGCCGTTTCGTTGATTGCTGGTAACAGTCAGGTCGACGGGGTTGTACTCGGCATTGATAGCCAGGGCGGGTTGCGCTTGAACGTAGACGGTGTTGAAAAAGTCTTCAGTGGTGGAGAGCTCAGCCTGAGGTTGCGTGATGATTCTTGAGCTTGACTGCGGCAACAGCTTTATAAAATGGCGCGTCCTGAATGCCGGGGCGAGCGGAGTGGTCTCGGAAGGGGTTGTAGATTCCAATCAAGCTTTAATTGAGAGCCTGCGGATCATAAAGTCGCTCTCACTGCGCAACTGTCGTTTGGTAAGTGTCAGGACTGATGAGGAAACCAGCGCGTTAATTGAGCTTATAGAGCGGGAATTCGGTATCCCTGTCGTATGTGCGAAATCCGCGCGCGAGATGTCTGGCGTTCGTAACGGCTATGAAAATTATGAGCGCTTGGGGCTTGATCGCTGGCTGGCGATGCTTGGGGGCTTTCACTTGGCTGCCGGCAATGCTTGCCTGATTCTCGACTTCGGTACGGCTGTCACTGCTGATTTTGTTGCGGCGGACGGGGAGCATCTCGGTGGGTTCATCTGTCCTGGTATGCCATTGATGCGAAACCAGCTGCGCACCCATACGCGCAAAATTCGTTATGGTGATGAGGCGGCTGAGCGGGCCCTTTCCAGTCATGTGCCGGGACGGACCACCGTAGAGGCGGTAGAGCGCGGTTGTTCTCTGATGCTGAGGGGCTTCGTGCTCACTCAATTAGAGCTGGCTCGAGCATATTGGGGCGAAAACTTCATGGTCTTCGTTACGGGAGGAGACGCTGAGTTGGTGGATGGCGTCGTGCCTGAGGCCAAGGTGGTGCCCGACCTGGTTTTTGTCGGCTTGGCCATGGCGTGTCCCTTGTCCTGAGGTTTATATGCGTTGGTTGTTTCTGCTGCTTGTTGTTCTCAATGGTTTTTACTACGTCTGGCATCAGCAGGAAGCGCCCTTGCGAGCCAAGGACGTGACGCCTCTGAATTTGTATCGCGGTTCGCAGCAAGATATTCGTCTGCTGAGCGAAACAGCCGGCGAAGGGCGCAGGGCGGAAGGTGCTGCGCGTCAACAATGTCTGTTCCTTGGCGGATTTTCTGATGAGGATTCAGTTGCCCAGCTGCAGCAGCGCCTGGTGGCGATGAGAGTCAATGTGCAATCCGTGCCGAAAGATGCTGCCGGAAGCGGTTACTGGCTGGCAGTTCCACCAGATGGCCAGCGATTGTTGGGCGATCAACAGTTGCAAAACCTTTCCAAGGAATTCAATGAGTTAAAACATAAAATAATGCTGTGCGAAGGGGTTGCACCTGTTCAATAGTTTGCATAGAATGGCGCCCGCTCCACAGCGAACACCTTAATCGGCATTCAGTGTGAAGTGTGTCAACGCAGCTAACCTCAGGTTTTTAAATGAGAAAATGCTTGACAGGGGTTTGGCATGATATAGAATGCCGGCCTGATTAGGAGGGGTTCCCGAGCGGCCAAAGGGATCAGACTGTAAATCTGACGTCTACGACTTCGAAGGTTCGAATCCTTCTCCCTCCACCAGATTTAAGCGTGAGCTGCAGGCTCCGCGGGTATAGTTTAGTGGTAGAACCTCAGCCTTCCAAGCTGATGATGCGGGTTCGATTCCCGCTACCCGCTCCAAGTTTGCAGGTTGTGCAAAGGGTTTTGCTCTTGTAGCTCAGTTGGTAGAGCACACCCTTGGTAAGGGTGAGGTCAGCGGTTCAAATCCGCTCAAGAGCTCCATATAACAAGGCAGATATGAAAATATCTGCCTTTGTTTTAATGGTAGATATTGTTTGTCTAATTTCTTCTGTAGAGGGTGATATCGATGGCTAAGGAAAAATTTGATCGTTCCCTGCCCCACGTCAACGTTGGGACCATTGGTCACGTTGACCACGGTAAAACCACTCTGACTGCTGCTCTGACTCGCGTCTGCTCCGAAGTTTTCGGTTCGGCCGTCGTTGAATTCGACAAGATCGACAGCGCACCAGAAGAAAAAGCTCGCGGTATCACCATCAACACCGCTCACGTTGAGTACAACTCGACTATTCGTCACTACGCTCACGTTGACTGCCCAGGTCACGCTGACTACGTGAAGAACATGATCACTGGTGCTGCCCAGATGGACGGCGCGATCCTGGTTTGCTCGGCCGCTGATGGTCCGATGCCACAAACCCGTGAGCACATCCTGCTGTCCCGTCAGGTAGGTGTTCCGTACATCGTGGTTTTCCTGAACAAGGCTGACCTGGTAGACGACGCTGAGCTGCTGGAACTGGTTGAGATGGAAGTTCGTGACCTGCTGTCGACCTACGACTTCCCGGGCGACGACACTCCGATCATCATCGGTTCGGCTCGTATGGCGCTGGAAGGCAAAGACGACAACGAAATGGGCACCACTGCCGTTCGTAAACTGGTTGAAACTCTGGATACCTACATCCCAGAACCAGTTCGTATGATCGACAAGCCGTTCCTGATGCCAATCGAAGACGTATTCTCGATCTCCGGTCGCGGTACTGTTGTGACTGGTCGTATCGAGCGCGGTATCGTTCGCGTTCAGGACGCTCTGGAAATCGTTGGTCTGCGTGACACCACCACCACCACCTGCACCGGTGTTGAGATGTTCCGCAAGCTGCTCGACGAAGGTCGTGCTGGCGAGAACTGCGGCGTTCTGCTGCGTGGTACCAAGCGTGATGACGTTGAGCGTGGCCAGGTTCTGGTCAAGCCAGGTTCGGTCAAGCCGCACACCAAGTTCACTGCAGAAGTTTACGTTCTGAGCAAGGAAGAAGGCGGTCGTCACACTCCGTTCTTCAAAGGCTACCGTCCACAGTTCTACTTCCGTACTACTGACGTGACTGGTAACTGCGAGCTGCCAGAAGGCGTTGAAATGGTAATGCCAGGTGACAACATTCAGATGACTGTTACCCTGATCAAAACCATCGCGATGGAAGACGGTCTGCGTTTCGCTATCCGTGAAGGCGGTCGTACCGTCGGCGCAGGCGTCGTAGCCAAAATCATCGAATAAGCGGTTGTAATGTATTTTTCGGGCCGGCATAATGGTCGGCCTGATTTTGTTTTAGGTCAGTAGCTCAATTGGCAGAGCGACGGTCTCCAAAACCGTAGGTTGGGGGTTCGATTCCCTCCTGACCTGCCAGATTCACTCGGTGTGTCTGGCTTTCTTTTCACAGGATCTTCATAGATGACTCCTAAAGCTGAAGCTCAAGGCTCTCGCTTCGATCTGCTCAAGTGGCTTGTAGTAGTCGCTTTGGTGGTTGTTGGCGTTGTTGGCAATCAGTATTACGCTGCTTCGCCGATCCTGTACCGCGTACTTGCTTTGCTTGCCATTGCTGCTGTAGCTGCCTTTGTAGGCCTGCAGACCGCGAAGGGCAAGTCTTTCTTTGTACTGGTTAAGGAAGCTCGCACCGAGATTCGTAAAGTCGTGTGGCCAACTCGCCAAGAAACCACGCAGACCACGCTGATTGTCGTGGCTGTTGTTCTGGTTATGGCGTTGCTGTTGTGGGGGCTTGATTCCCTGCTCGGCTGGCTTGTTTCCTTGATTGTCGGCTAAGGGTGTCCCGTGGCTAAGCGTTGGTATGTTGTGCATGCTTACTCGGGTTACGAGAAGCATGTGATGCGCTCGCTGATCGAGCGCGTAAAGCTGGCTGGCATGGAAGATGGCTTCGGCGAGATTCTGGTTCCCACTGAAGAAGTGGTTGAGATGCGTAACGGCCAGAAGCGCAAAAGCGAGCGGAAGTTCTTCCCAGGCTATGTGCTGGTCCAGATGGATATGAACGAGGGTACTTGGCACTTGGTCAAGGATACTCCTCGGGTGATGGGTTTCATCGGCGGTACTGCCGACAAGCCTGCACCAATTACCGATAAAGAGGCAGAAGCGATTCTGCGTCGCGTTGCTGATGGTAGTGACAAGCCTAAGCCGAAGACGTTGTTCGAGCCAGGTGAGACGGTACGTGTCAACGACGGTCCATTCGCCGATTTCAATGGTGTTGTGGAAGAAGTTAACTACGAAAAGAGCCGGATCCAAGTGGCGGTGCTCATTTTCGGTCGCTCTACTCCGGTGGAGCTCGAGTTCAGTCAGGTCGAGAAGGTCTAGCTGGACAAGCAATCCCAACCCCGCAGCCTTAGGCTGTGGGGTTTTGTCGTCACTGGGATAAACGCGCAAGTAACCGGGGAGCCTTCCGAGGCGTTCGAACCCGTAATTGGAGTGCCTCATGGCCAAGAAGATTACCGCTTACATCAAGCTGCAAGTGAAGGCCGCTCAGGCTAACCCAAGTCCACCTGTTGGTCCTGCTCTGGGTCAGCACGGCGTGAACATCATGGAATTCTGCAAGGCTTTCAACGCCCGTACCCAGGGTCTTGAGCCAGGTCTGCCGACTCCAGTGATCATCACTGTCTATAGCGACCGTAGCTTCACTTTCGAAACCAAATCCACCCCTGCTTCGGTTCTGCTGAAGAAGGCGGCCGGTCTGACCAGCGGTTCCGCTCGTCCGAACACCGTTAAGGTTGGCACCGTTACCCGTGCTCAGCTGGAAGAAATCGCGAAAACCAAAAACGCGGATCTGACTGCAGCTGATATGGATGCAGCCGTGCGTACTATCGCCGGTTCTGCTCGTAGCATGGGCCTTAACGTGGAGGGTGTGTAATGGCTAAGCTGACCAAGCGTCAAAAGGCTATCGCCGGCAAAATCGAAGCAGGCAAGGCCTACAACATTGTAGACGCCGCTGCTCTGCTGGCCGAGCTGTCGACTGTCAAGTTCAGCGAGTCGTTCGACGTTGCTGTAAACCTGGGCGTAGACCCACGTAAATCCGACCAGGTTGTTCGTAGCGCTACTGTGCTGCCGCACGGCACTGGCAAGACCGTTCGCGTTGCTGTGTTCACCCAGGGTCCAGCTGCTGAGGCCGCTCTGGCTGCCGGCGCTGACCGTGTAGGTATGGACGACCTGGCTGCCGAAATGAAAGGCGGCGACCTGAACTATGACGTAGTGATCGCATCCCCGGATGCCATGCGCGTTGTAGGTCAGTTGGGTCAGATTCTCGGTCCACGCGGCCTGATGCCTAACCCGAAAGTCGGCACCGTAACTCCAGACGTAGCCAACGCGGTTAAAAACGCCAAGGCTGGTCAGGTTCGTTATCGCACCGACAAAAACGGCATCATCCACACTTCCGTTGGCAAGATCGGCTTCGACGCCGTCAAGCTGAAGGAAAACGTTGAAGCCCTGATCGCTGATCTGAAGCGTATCAAGCCAGCTTCTTCGAAAGGCATTTACGTCAAGCGCGTTACCCTGAGCACCACCATGGGCCCAGGTCTGGTTATCGACCAGAGCTCGCTCGACGCGTAAGACAAAGGTTGGCGCGGATTACCGCGCCAATTGAAAGATTGGGGTCCCTGCCTGGCGGGGGCTATCCAAGACCGTAGGCGGCGTAAGCCTTAAACCTCAAGCCTACGCAGATGGTGCTCCCGGTTCCTTACCGAATCAGACACCAAAACGACATTCGGTTCCGATCGAATGAAACGGTAACAAGCAGGAGTTAAACCCGTGGCAATTAATCTCGAAGACAAGAAGGCCATCGTCGCTGAAGTCAACGAGGCTGCCAAAGTCGCTCTGTCCGCTGTCGTGGTTGATGCACGTGGCGTAACAGTAGGCGCAATGACCGGACTCCGTAAAGAGGCTCGTGAAGCTGGCGTTTACGTACGTGTTGTACGTAACACCCTGCTCAAGCGCGCTGTTGCTGACACTCAATACAGTGTCCTCAACGACGTGTTCACCGGCCCGACCCTGATTGCATTCTCGAACGAACATCCGGGCGCTGCTGCCCGTATCTTCAAAGAGTTTGCCAAGGGTCAGGACAAGTTCGAGATCAAGGCAGCTGCGTTCGAGGGCAAGTTCCTCGCAGCTAATCAGATCGACGTACTGGCAACTCTGCCGACCCGTGACGAAGCAATTTCTCAGCTGATGAGCGTGATTCAAGGCGCTACCAGCAAATTGGCTCGTACTCTGGCGGCAATTCGCGACCAGAAAGAAGCTGCCGCAGCCTAAGGCTCGTCACTTCTCGCGTTTTTTGTTTATTTCGATGGTCGCGTAGGCCGTCCCCCAATTCAGGAATTGAGTCATGTCTCTGACTAACGAACAAATCATCGAAGCAATCGGCCAGAAATCCGTAGTGGAAATCGTTGAGCTGATCAAAGCGATGGAAGAAACCTTCGGTGTTACCGCTGCTGCTGCTTCGGCTGGTCCAGCTGCTGCTGCCGCTGTTGTTGAAGAGCAAACCGAGTTCAACGTTGTTCTGCTGGAAGCTGGCGAGAAGAAGGTTAACGTGATCAAGGCAGTTCGCGAACTGACCGGTCTGGGCCTGAAAGAAGCCAAAGAGAAAGTAGACGGCGCTCCTCAGGTTGTAGCTGAAGGCGTTTCGAAAGAAGCGGCTGAAGACGCCAAGAAGAAGCTGGAAGAAGCAGGCGCTAAAGTCGAGCTGAAGTAAGCATCGACTTTGCTCCTCCAGCCCGAGCGTCAAGCGACAGGCTGATGGCTGGTGGCTCTTGCCACCGGCCTTTTTCCGTTATTGGCAGCCGACTGGGTCGGTGCCGATAAAGGCGCTGTAACCACCCGATGCGGTGGCGCAAACCATGGGGTTTGCACGATTTTCTGGCTGCTCCCGTCGGGAGGGGCCAAACAAGCAGGTGACCAAGCTGGGGAACGCTGATGGCTTACTCATATACTGAGAAAAAACGTATCCGCAAGGACTTTAGCAAGTTGCCGGACGTCATGGATGTGCCTTACCTCCTGGCCATCCAGCTGGATTCGTATCGTGAATTCTTGCAAGCGGGAGCGACTAAAGATCAGTTCCGCGACGTGGGCCTGCATGCGGCCTTCAAATCCGTTTTCCCGATCATCAGCTACTCCGGCAATGCTGCGCTGGAGTACGTCGGTTATCGCCTGGGCGAACCGGCATTTGATGTCAAAGAATGCGTATTGCGCGGTGTAACTTTCGCCGTACCTTTGCGGGTAAAAGTGCGCCTGATCATTTTCGACAAAGAATCGTCGAACAAAGCGATCAAGGACATCAAAGAGCAAGAAGTCTACATGGGTGAAATCCCCCTGATGACTGAGAACGGTACCTTCGTAATCAACGGTACCGAGCGTGTTATCGTTTCCCAGCTGCACCGTTCCCCGGGCGTGTTCTTCGACCACGACCGCGGCAAGACGCACAGCTCCGGCAAACTGCTGTACTCGGCTCGCATCATTCCTTACCGCGGTTCGTGGCTGGACTTCGAGTTCGACCCGAAAGACTGCGTCTTCGTGCGTATCGACCGTCGTCGCAAGCTGCCGGCTTCGGTACTGCTGCGCGCACTCGGTTACACCACTGAAGAAGTGCTGGACGCGTTCTACACCACCAACGTATTCCACCTGAGCGGCGAAACCCTCAGCCTGGAACTGGTGCCATCGCGTCTGCGTGGTGAAGTTGCGGTTCTGGACATCCAGGACGAGAAGGGCAAGGTCATCGTTGAGCAGGGCCGCCGTATTACCGCGCGCCACATCAACCAGATCGAAAAAGCCGGTATCAAGACGCTGGATGTGCCACTGGATTACGTCCTCGGCCGCACCACTGCCAAGGCTATCGTGCACCCGGCCACTGGCGAAATCCTGGCTGAATGCAACACCGAGCTGAACACTGAAGTCCTGGCAAAAATCGCCAAGGCTCAGGTCGTTCGCATCGAGACCCTGTACACCAACGACATCGACTGCGGTCCGTTCGTCTCCGACACGCTGAAGATCGACTCCACCAGCAACCAATTGGAAGCGCTGGTCGAGATCTATCGCATGATGCGTCCAGGCGAGCCGCCAACCAAAGACGCTGCCGAGACCCTGTTCAACAACCTGTTCTTCAGCCCTGAGCGCTATGACCTGTCTGCGGTCGGCCGGATGAAGTTCAACCGTCGTATCGGTCGTACCGAGATCGAAGGTTCGGGCGTGCTGTGCAAGGAAGACATCGTCGCGGTACTGAAGACTCTGGTCGACATCCGTAACGGTAAAGGCATCGTCGATGACATCGACCACCTGGGTAACCGTCGTGTTCGCTGCGTAGGCGAAATGGCCGAGAACCAGTTCCGCGTTGGCCTGGTACGTGTTGAGCGTGCGGTCAAAGAGCGTCTGTCGATGGCTGAAAGCGAAGGCCTGATGCCGCAAGACCTGATCAACGCCAAGCCAGTGGCTGCGGCGGTGAAAGAGTTCTTCGGTTCCAGCCAGCTCTCGCAGTTCATGGACCAGAACAACCCGCTGTCCGAGATCACCCACAAGCGTCGTGTCTCCGCACTCGGCCCTGGTGGTCTGACTCGTGAGCGCGCAGGCTTCGAAGTCCGTGACGTACACCCGACTCACTACGGTCGTGTCTGCCCGATTGAAACGCCGGAAGGTCCGAACATCGGTCTGATCAACTCGCTGGCTGCGTACGCTCGCACCAACCAGTACGGCTTCCTGGAAAGCCCGTACCGCGTGGTGAAAGAGGGCGTGGTGACCGACGAGATCGTGTTCCTGTCCGCTATCGAAGAAGCCGATCACGTGATCGCGCAGGCTTCGGCGACCATGAACGAGCAGAAAGTCCTGATCGACGAACTGGTAGCCGTACGTCACCTGAACGAATTCACCGTCAAGGCGCCGGAAGACGTCACCTTGATGGACGTTTCGCCGAAGCAGGTTGTGTCGGTTGCAGCGTCGCTGATCCCGTTCCTCGAGCACGACGACGCCAACCGTGCGTTGATGGGTTCGAACATGCAGCGTCAAGCTGTACCGACCCTGCGCGCTGACAAGCCGCTGGTAGGTACCGGCATGGAGCGTAACGTAGCCCGTGACTCCGGCGTTTGCGTCGTGGCTCGTCGTGGTGGCGTGATCGATTCCGTCGACGCCAGCCGTATCGTGGTTCGTGTTGCCGATGACGAAGTTGAAACCGGTGAAGCCGGTGTCGACATCTACAACCTGACCAAATACACCCGCTCGAACCAGAACACTTGCATCAACCAGCGTCCGCTGGTGCGTAAAGGTGATCGCGTTCAGCGTAGCGACATCATGGCCGACGGTCCGTCCACCGACATGGGTGAACTGGCGCTGGGTCAGAACATGCGCATCGCGTTCATGGCATGGAACGGCTTCAACTTCGAAGACTCCATCTGCCTGTCCGAGCGTGTGGTTCAGGAAGACCGCTTCACCACGATCCACATTCAGGAACTGACCTGTGTGGCTCGTGACACCAAGCTTGGCCCAGAGGAAATCACTGCGGACATCCCGAACGTGGGTGAAGCTGCACTGAACAAGCTGGACGAAGCCGGTATCGTTTACGTAGGTGCTGAAGTAGGCGCAGGCGACATCCTGGTCGGCAAGGTCACTCCGAAAGGCGAGACCCAGCTGACTCCGGAAGAAAAACTGCTGCGTGCAATCTTCGGTGAAAAAGCCAGCGACGTTAAAGACACCTCCCTGCGCGTGCCAACCGGCACCAAAGGTACCGTCATTGACGTACAGGTCTTCACCCGTGACGGCGTTGAGCGTGATGCTCGTGCACTGTCGATCGAGAAGTCCCAGCTGGACGAGATCCGCAAGGATCTGAACGAAGAGTTCCGCATCGTTGAAGGCGCGACTTTCGAGCGTCTGCGTTCCGCTCTGGTAGGCCACAAGGCCGAAGGCGGCGCCGGCCTGAAGAAAGGTCAGGACATCACCGACGAAGTTCTCGACGGTCTTGAGCACGGCCAGTGGTTCAAACTGCGCATGGCTGAAGATGCTCTGAACGAGCAGCTCGAGAAGGCTCAGGCCTACATCGTTGATCGTCGCCGTCTGCTGGACGACAAGTTCGAAGACAAGAAGCGCAAACTGCAGCAGGGCGATGACCTGGCTCCAGGCGTGCTGAAAATCGTCAAGGTTTACCTGGCAATCCGTCGCCGCATCCAGCCGGGCGACAAGATGGCCGGTCGTCACGGTAACAAGGGTGTGGTCTCCGTGATCATGCCGGTTGAAGACATGCCGCACGATGCCAATGGCACTCCGGTCGACGTGGTCCTCAACCCGCTGGGCGTACCTTCGCGTATGAACGTTGGTCAGATTCTCGAAACCCACCTGGGCCTCGCGGCCAAAGGTCTGGGCGAGAAGATCAACCGGATGGTCGAAGAGCAGCGTAAAGTGGCTGAGCTGCGCACCTTCCTGGACGAGATCTACAACCAGATCGGCGGTCGTAACGAAGACCTGGACAGCTTCTCCGATCAGGAAATCCTCGATCTGGCGAACAACCTGCGTGGCGGCGTTCCAATGGCCACTCCAGTGTTCGACGGCGCCAAGGAAAGCGAAATCAAGGCCATGCTGAAACTGGCAGACCTGCCGGAAAGCGGCCAGATGCAGCTGACCGACGGCCGTACCGGCAACAAGTTCGAGCGTCCAGTTACCGTTGGCTACATGTACATGCTGAAGCTGAACCACTTGGTAGACGACAAGATGCACGCGCGTTCTACCGGTTCTTACAGCCTGGTTACCCAGCAGCCGCTGGGTGGTAAGGCGCAGTTCGGTGGTCAGCGTTTCGGGGAGATGGAGGTCTGGGCACTGGAAGCATACGGTGCTGCTTACACTCTGCAAGAAATGCTCACAGTGAAGTCGGACGATGTGAACGGCCGTACCAAGATGTACAAGAACATCGTGGATGGCGATCACCGTATGGAGCCGGGCATGCCCGAGTCCTTCAACGTGTTGATCAAGGAAATTCGTTCCCTCGGCATCGATATCGATCTGGAAACCGAATAACACGTGACGCGAATCGAGAGCGGGGCAGGATTGCCCGCTCTCTGCTCCGCCAGGAGGAAAGGCCTTGAAAGACCTACTGAATTTGCTGAAAAACCAGGGTCAAGTCGAAGAGTTCGACGCCATCCGTATCGGATTGGCCTCGCCGGAGATGATCCGTTCGTGGTCGTTCGGTGAAGTTAAAAAGCCGGAAACCATCAACTACCGTACGTTCAAACCTGAGCGTGATGGTCTGTTCTGCGCCAAGATCTTTGGCCCGGTAAAGGATTACGAGTGCCTGTGCGGTAAGTACAAGCGCTTGAAGCACCGTGGTGTGATCTGCGAGAAGTGCGGCGTTGAAGTTGCACTGGCCAAGGTTCGTCGTGAGCGCATGGCGCACATCGAACTGGCTTCGCCGGTTGCCCACATCTGGTTCCTGAAATCGCTGCCGTCCCGTATCGGCTTGCTGATGGACATGACCCTGCGTGATATCGAACGCGTTCTCTACTTCGAGAGCTATGTCGTTATCGATCCAGGCATGACCACCCTTGAAAAAGGTCAGCTGCTGAACGACGAGCAGTATTTCGAAGCGCTGGAAGAGTTCGGTGACGATTTCGACGCCCGCATGGGTGCCGAAGCCGTCCGTGAACTGCTGCACGCTATCGACCTGGAACACGAGATTGGCCGTCTGCGCGAAGAGATTCCGCAAACCAACTCGGAAACCAAGATCAAGAAGCTGTCCAAGCGTCTGAAGTTGATGGAAGCCTTCCAGGGTTCCGGCAACCTGCCAGAGTGGATGGTGCTGACCGTTCTGCCGGTTCTGCCGCCAGATCTGCGTCCACTGGTCCCGCTGGATGGCGGTCGTTTCGCCACTTCCGACCTCAACGATCTGTATCGTCGAGTGATCAACCGTAACAACCGTTTGAAGCGCCTGCTGGATCTGTCCGCGCCGGACATCATCGTGCGCAACGAAAAGCGTATGTTGCAGGAAGCGGTCGATGCGCTGCTCGACAACGGTCGTCGTGGCCGCGCTATCACAGGTTCCAACAAGCGTCCTCTGAAATCCCTGGCTGACATGATCAAGGGTAAGCAAGGTCGTTTCCGTCAGAACTTGCTCGGTAAGCGTGTTGACTACTCCGGTCGTTCGGTTATTACCGTAGGCCCGACTCTGCGTCTGCATCAGTGCGGTCTGCCGAAGAAGATGGCTCTCGAGCTGTTCAAACCGTTCATTTTCGGCAAGCTGGAAATGCGTGGTCTCGCAACCACCATCAAAGCGGCCAAGAAAATGGTCGAGCGCGAGCTGCCAGAGGTTTGGGACGTTCTCGCTGAAGTGATTCGCGAACACCCGGTTCTTCTCAACCGTGCACCGACCCTTCACCGTCTGGGTATCCAGGCGTTTGAACCGGTACTGATCGAAGGTAAGGCTATCCAGCTGCACCCTCTGGTCTGTGCTGCGTACAACGCCGACTTCGACGGTGACCAAATGGCCGTGCACGTACCGCTGACACTGGAAGCCCAGTTGGAAGCGCGTGCGTTGATGATGTCGACCAACAACATCCTGTCGCCAGCCAACGGTGAGCCAATCATCGTTCCGTCGCAGGACGTTGTATTGGGTCTGTACTACATGACTCGTGAAGCGATCAACGCCAAGGGCGAAGGTCGTGTGTTCGCGGATCTGCAGGAAGTCGACCGTGTATTCCGTGCCGGCGAAGCCGCGCTGCATGCCAAGGTCAAGGTTCGTATCAACGAAACCGTCAACGATCGTGACGGCAACAGCGTGAGCGGTACCCGTATCGTCGACACCACCGTCGGCCGTGCGCTGCTGTTCCAGGTTGTGCCAAAAGGTCTGTCGTTCGACGTCGTCAACCTGCCGATGAAGAAGAAGGCGATCTCCAAGCTGATCAACCAGTGCTACCGCGTGGTTGGTCTGAAAGAGACCGTGATCTTCGCTGACCAGTTGATGTACACCGGTTTCGCTTACTCGACCATCTCCGGCGTTTCCATCGGTGTTAACGACTTCGTTATCCCGGACGAAAAAGCCCGCATCATCGGTGCAGCCACCGACGAAGTGAAAGAGATCGAGAGCCAGTACGCCTCCGGCCTGGTAACCCAGGGCGAGAAGTACAACAAAGTGATCGACCTCTGGTCGAAAGCGAACGATGAAGTTTCCAAGGCGATGATGGCCAACCTCTCGAAAGAGAAAGTCATCGACCGTCACGGCGACGAAGTCGACCAAGAGTCGTTCAACTCGATGTACATGATGGCCGACTCGGGTGCGCGGGGTTCCGCAGCACAGATTCGTCAGCTGGCCGGTATGCGTGGTCTGATGGCCAAGCCGGACGGCTCCATCATTGAAACGCCGATTACTGCGAACTTCCGTGAAGGTCTGAGCGTACTTCAGTACTTCATCTCGACTCACGGTGCTCGTAAAGGTCTGGCGGATACCGCGTTGAAAACTGCGAACTCCGGTTACCTGACTCGTCGTCTGGTAGACGTGGCGCAGGATCTGGTAGTGACCGAGATCGATTGCGGCACCGAACACGGTCTGCTGATGACTCCGCACATTGAAGGCGGTGACGTTGTAGAGCCGTTGGGTGAGCGCGTATTGGGTCGTGTGATTGCCCGTGACGTGTTCAAGCCAGGTACCGAGGACGTTATCGTTCCTGCCGGCACTCTGGTTGACGAGAAGTGGGTCGAGTTCATCGAGCTGAACAGCATCGACGAAGTGATCGTGCGTTCGCCGATCAGCTGCGAAACCCGCTATGGCATTTGCGCCAAGTGCTACGGCCGTGATCTGGCTCGTGGTCACCAGGTGAACATCGGTGAAGCGGTCGGCGTTATCGCTGCCCAGTCCATCGGTGAGCCGGGTACCCAGCTGACCATGCGTACGTTCCACATTGGTGGTGCGGCAAGCCGTACTTCCGCAGCTGACAGCGTTCAGGTGAAGAATGGCGGTACTGTCCGTCTGCACAACCTGAAGCACGTTGAGCGAGTGGATGGCCACCTGGTTGCTGTGTCCCGTTCCGGTGAGCTGGCAATCGCGGATGACTTCGGTCGTGAGCGCGAGCGTTACAAGCTGCCGTACGGTGCCGTGATTTCGGTCAAGGAAGGTGACAAGGTCGACGCTGGCGCCATCGTGGCCAAGTGGGATCCGCACACTCACCCGATCGTTACCGAAATGAAAGGTACCGTGACCTACGTGGGCATGGAAGAAGGCATCACGATCAAGCGTCAGACTGACGAATTGACCGGTATGACCAACATTGAAGTTCTCGACGCGAAAGATCGTCCAGCTGCCGGTAAGGAAATCCGTCCAGCAGTGAAGATGGTCGACGACAACGGCAAGGATCTGTTGCTGCCAGGCACTGACGTTATCGCTCAGTACTTCCTGCCAGCCAACGCCCTGGTCGGTGTGGCTGACGGTGCGAAGATTGCGATCGGTGACGTTATCGCTCGTATCCCGCAGGAAACTTCGAAGACCCGTGACATCACTGGTGGTCTGCCGCGTGTTGCCGACCTGTTCGAAGCCCGTCGTCCGAAAGAAGCGTCGATTCTTGCTGAAGTCAGCGGCACCATCGCGTTCGGTAAAGAGACCAAAGGCAAGCGCCGTCTGGTCATTACCCCGAACGACGGTAGCGATCCGTACGAAGAGCTGATTCCGAAGTGGCGTCACCTGAACGTCTTCGAAGGCGAGCAGGTAAACCGCGGCGAAGTCATCTCCGACGGCCCAAGCGATCCGCACGACATCCTGCGTCTGCTGGGTGTGAGCGCGCTGGCCAAGTACATCGTCAACGAGATCCAGGACGTTTACCGTCTGCAAGGCGTGAAGATCAACGACAAGCACATCGAGACCATCCTGCGTCAGATGCTGCGTAAAGTTGAGATTTCCGAGTCCGGCGATTCCAGCTTCATCAAGGGCGACCAGATGGAACTGACTCACGTTCTGGTAGAGAACGAGCGTCTGAGCACGGAAGACAAGTTTGTCTCCAAGTTCACTCGCGTTCTGCTGGGTATCACCAAGGCGTCGTTGTCCACCGAATCGTTCATCTCGGCGGCTTCCTTCCAGGAAACCACCCGCGTACTGACCGAAGCGGCAGTCACCGGCAAGCGCGATTACCTGCGCGGCCTGAAAGAAAACGTAGTCGTGGGTCGTCTGATCCCGGCCGGTACCGGTCTTGCCTATCACAGCGAGCGCAAGCGTCGCCGTGATGCCGACAAGCCGTTGCGCGTAAGCGCCAGTGAAGTGGAAGCTGCACTGACCGAAGCGCTGAACTCGAGCGGTAACTGAGTTCTGCGATAAACGAGCGTGAGGCCCTGATCGCTCCGTTCGTCGAATCGAGACATTTAGTCGAGGTTCGACGGGCGGGGAGGTCGGGGCCTTGCCTTGACTGGAATCAAGATCCTCTTTAGACTCTTGATCCCCTAAATTTGGCGGGAATTCGTTCCTGCCATTTTGCTTTTCTTGCAAGACAATAGCGTCGCAAGACAACAGTGGAGCTAGTAGATGGCAACTATCAACCAGCTGGTACGTCAGCCGCGTAAGCGTATCGTCGAGAAATCCGACGTACCTGCGCTGCAGAACTGCCCGCAACGTCGTGGCGTGTGCACCCGTGTGTACACCACCACGCCGAAAAAACCTAACTCGGCACTGCGTAAAGTATGCCGTGTGCGTCTGACCAACGGTTTCGAGGTTTCCTCGTACATCGGCGGTGAAGGCCACAACCTGCAAGAGCACAGCGTGGTACTGATCCGCGGCGGTCGTGTAAAAGACTTGCCAGGTGTTCGTTACCACACCGTTCGCGGCTCCTTGGATACTTCCGGCGTTAAAGGCCGTAACCAGGGTCGTTCGAAGTACGGTACCAAGCGTCCGAAGTAATCGGCCGTTTTGCAGATTTTTATTTTATTGAGTCGATAAGAGTAAGGTCGGGCACGCATCCTCTGGATCTGTCCCGAGCTAACCTGAAGACCGCTTGAGGGCTTATCATGCCAAGACGTCGCGTAGCAGCAAAGCGTGAGATTCTGGACGATCCGAAATACGGAAGCCAGATCCTCGCCAAATTCATGAACCACGTTATGGAAAGCGGCAAGAAAGCCGTTGCCGAGCGTATCGTTTATGGTGCCCTGGAAACCGTTGCGGCCCGTAAGGCTGGCACCGATCCCCTGGAACTCTTCGAAAAAGCACTCGACGCCATCGCTCCGCTGGTCGAAGTGAAGTCGCGCCGCGTTGGTGGTGCTACTTACCAGGTTCCGGTCGAGGTTCGTCCTTCCCGTCGTAACGCTCTGGCAATGCGCTGGTTGGTAGACTTCGCCCGTAAGCGCGGCGAGAAGTCTATGGCTCTGCGTTTGGCTGGCGAACTGCTGGATGCTGCTGAAGGTAAAGGTGCTGCTGTTAAGAAGCGTGAAGACGTGCACCGTATGGCCGAAGCTAACAAAGCTTTCTCGCACTACCGCTTCTAATTTTAGCTTCACTAATTTTGCGAGGGCTTTATGGCTCGTACTACTCCGATTAGCCGCTACCGTAACATCGGTATCGTTGCTCACGTGGATGCTGGTAAAACCACCACCACCGAGCGCGTACTGTTTTACACCGGCAAAAGTCACAAAATGGGCGAGGTGCATGATGGCGCCGCGACCACAGACTGGATGGTTCAGGAGCAGGAGCGTGGTATTACCATTACTTCTGCTGCCATTACCGCCTTCTGGAAAGGTTCCGAGAAGCAGTACTCTCACGAGCACCGTTTCAACGTAATCGATACCCCGGGCCACGTTGACTTCACCATTGAAGTTGAGCGTTCCCTGCGCGTACTCGACGGCGCTGTCGTTGTGTTCTGCGGTACTTCGGGTGTTGAGCCTCAGTCGGAAACCGTATGGCGTCAAGCCAACAAATACGGCGTTCCACGTCTTGTTTACGTAAACAAGATGGACCGTGCCGGCGCCAACTTCCTGCGCGTGATCGGTCAGATCAAGCAGCGTTTGGGTCACACTCCGGTGCCGATCCAGTTGGCCATCGGTTCCGAAGACAACTTCCAGGGTCAGATCGATCTGATCAATATGCAAGCTGTCTACTGGAACGACTCCGACAAAGGTATGGTCCCTGTTCGCAAGGACATTCCTGCCGAGCTGCAAGAGCTGGCTGAAGAGTGGCGCAACAACATGGTTGAGGCTGCTGCCGAAGCCAACGAAGAGCTGATGAACAAGTACCTGGAAGGCGAAGAGCTGTCGATCGAAGAGATCAAGGCTGCTTTGCGTCAGCGTACTATCGCCGGCGAAATCGTTCTGGCTGTTTGCGGTTCTTCGTTCAAGAACAAGGGTGTTCCCCTGGTTCTCGACGCCGTTATCGACTACCTGCCTGCTCCGACCGACATTCCTGCTATCAAGGGTTCCAACCCTGATAACGAGGAAGAAGAGATGGAGCGTCATGCAGACGACAACGAGCCTTTCGCGGCTCTGGCGTTCAAGATCGCTACCGACCCATTCGTGGGTACTCTGACCTTCGTCCGCGTTTACTCGGGCGTGTTGAACTCCGGCGACGGCGTGATCAACTCGGTCAAAGGCAAGAAAGAGCGCGTGGGTCGTATGGTGCAAATGCACGCAAACGCCCGTGAAGAGATCAAGGAAGTGCGCGCTGGCGACATCGCGGCCCTGATCGGCATGAAGGACGTCACCACTGGTGAAACCCTCTGCAACGCTGACAAGCCAATCATCCTGGTTCGCATGGACTTCCCGGAGCCGGTTATTTCGGTTGCCGTAGAGCCTAAGACCAAGGATGACCAGGAGAAAATGGGTATCGCTCTGGGCAAGCTCGCTCAGGAAGACCCGTCTTTCCGCGTTAAAACTGATGAAGAGACTGGTCAGACGATCATCTCCGGCATGGGCGAGCTGCACCTGGACATCCTGGTTGACCGGATGCGCCGTGAGTTCAACGTCGAAGCCAACATCGGCAAGCCTCAGGTTTCGTATCGTGAGCGCATCACGAAGAACTGTGAAATCGAAGGCAAGTTCGTTCGTCAGTCCGGTGGTCGCGGCCAGTTCGGTCACTGCTGGATCCGTTTTGCTCCTGCTGACGAAGGTCAGGAAGGTCTGCAATTCGTGAACGAAGTTGTAGGTGGTGTGGTTCCTAAGGAATACATCCCGGCTATCCAGAAGGGTATCGAAGAGCAGATGAAGAACGGCGTAGTTGCCGGCTATCCGCTGATCGGCCTGAAGGCTACCGTGTTCGATGGTTCTTACCACGACGTCGACTCCAACGAGATGGCGTTCAAGGTGGCTGCTTCCATGGCGACCAAGCAACTGGCCCAGAAGGGCGGTGGTGAGTTGCTCGAGCCGATCATGGCGGTAGAGGTTGTTACGCCTGAAGACTATATGGGTGACGTGATGGGCGACCTTAACCGTCGTCGCGGCATGATCCAGGGTATGGAAGACACAGTGTCCGGCAAGGTTATCCGTGCCGAGGTTCCACTGGGTGAGATGTTCGGTTATGCGACCGACGTTCGTTCCATGTCCCAGGGTCGCGCAAGCTACTCTATGGAATTCAAAAAATACGATACGGCTCCGTCGCACATCGTCGAATCCGTAACCAAAAAACAAGGCTGATTCAGCCCCTTTAGGCTAGGAGTTAATTGTCGTGGCTAAAGAAAAATTTGATCGTTCCCTACCGCACGTCAACGTTGGCACCATTGGTCACGTTGACCACGGTAAAACCACTCTGACTGCTGCTCTGACTCGCGTCTGCTCCGAAGTTTTCGGTTCGGCCGTCGTTGAATTCGACAAGATCGACAGCGCACCAGAAGAAAAAGCTCGCGGTATCACCATCAACACCGCTCACGTTGAGTACAACTCGACTATTCGTCACTACGCTCACGTTGACTGCCCAGGTCACGCTGACTACGTGAAGAACATGATCACTGGTGCTGCCCAGATGGACGGCGCGATCCTGGTTTGCTCGGCCGCTGATGGTCCGATGCCACAAACCCGTGAGCACATCCTGCTGTCCCGTCAGGTAGGTGTTCCGTACATCGTGGTTTTCCTGAACAAGGCTGACCTGGTAGACGACGCTGAGCTGCTGGAACTGGTTGAGATGGAAGTTCGTGACCTGCTGTCGACCTACGACTTCCCGGGCGACGACACTCCGATCATCATCGGTTCGGCTCGTATGGCGCTGGAAGGCAAAGACGACAACGAAATGGGCACCACTGCCGTTCGTAAACTGGTTGAAACTCTGGATACCTACATCCCAGAACCAGTTCGTATGATCGACAAGCCGTTCCTGATGCCAATCGAAGACGTATTCTCGATCTCCGGTCGCGGTACTGTTGTGACTGGTCGTATCGAGCGCGGTATCGTTCGCGTTCAGGACGCTCTGGAAATCGTTGGTCTGCGTGACACCACCACCACCACCTGCACCGGTGTTGAGATGTTCCGCAAGCTGCTCGACGAAGGTCGTGCTGGCGAGAACTGCGGCGTTCTGCTGCGTGGTACCAAGCGTGATGACGTTGAGCGTGGCCAGGTTCTGGTCAAGCCAGGTTCGGTCAAGCCGCACACCAAGTTCACTGCAGAAGTTTACGTTCTGAGCAAGGAAGAAGGCGGTCGTCACACTCCGTTCTTCAAAGGCTACCGTCCACAGTTCTACTTCCGTACTACTGACGTGACTGGTAACTGCGAGCTGCCAGAAGGCGTTGAAATGGTAATGCCAGGTGACAACATTCAGATGACTGTTACCCTGATCAAAACCATCGCGATGGAAGACGGTCTGCGTTTCGCTATCCGTGAAGGCGGTCGTACCGTCGGCGCTGGCGTCGTAGCCAAAATCATCGAGTAAGACTTTTAAAGTCAGCTTGATGGATTGAAAAAGCCCCCGCTCAGCGGGGGCTTTTTTATTGGGTTGACACCTATCGGGGGCGTCTATAGAATTGCGCCTCCTTTTAACGGGCGTATTGCGCCCGGTGGGAATAGCAGCCGGAGTCTGAAATCCAATGCAAAATCAGCAAATCCGTATCAGGTTGAAGGCTTTTGACCATCGCCTGATCGACCAATCAACCCAGGAAATCGTGGAAACCGCGAAACGTACTGGTGCTCAAGTGCGTGGTCCAATTCCACTGCCTACCCGTAAAGAGCGGTTCACCGTTCTGGTTTCCCCGCACGTCAACAAAGACGCGCGTGACCAGTACGAGATCCGCACTCATAAGCGTGTTCTGGACATCGTCCAGCCAACGGATAAAACCGTTGATGCGCTGATGAAGCTTGATCTTGCGGCCGGTGTGGAAGTGCAGATCAGCCTCGGCTAAGACTCGGTCTTGGTCGTGTAACGCTCTGAAATGGGCGGCCATAGCGGGTGAAAGCCCCGTACACTCATGAGGTTTACAACATGACTATTGGTGTAGTCGGTCGTAAATGCGGTATGACCCGTATTTTCACCGAAGAAGGTGTCTCCATTCCGGTCACGGTCATTGAGATCGAGCCGAATCGCGTCACCCAGTTCAAAACTGAAGAGACCGATGGCTATCGTGCAGTGCAAGTCACTGTCGGCGAGCGTCGCGCTTCGCGTGTAACAGCAGCTCAGGCTGGCCACTTCGCTAAAGCGAACGTAGCCGCTGGTCGCACCACCATGGAATTCCGTCTTGAAGAAGGCGAGTACCAGGCTGGCGATCTGATCAACGCTGAAATCTTCGCCGCTGGTCAACTGGTTGATGTAACCGGTCAGTCCAAGGGTAAAGGCTTCCAGGGTACGATCAAGCGTTGGAATTTCCGCGGGCAAGATAACACCCACGGTAACTCCGTATCCCACCGCGTCCCAGGCTCTATCGGCCAGTGCCAGACTCCTGGTCGTGTATTCAAGGGCAAAAAAATGTCCGGTCATATGGGCGCTGAGCGCGTGACCGTGCAGTCCCTGGAAGTAGTGCGCGTGGACGCTGAACGCAATCTGTTGTTGGTCAAGGGTGCTGTTCCTGGCGCTACTGGCGGCAACCTGGTTGTACGTCCAGCAGCCAAGGCTCGCGGTTAAGGGGAAGCTGACATGCAATTAAATGTAAATGACGCTCAAGCGATCGAAGTTTCCGAACTGACATTTGGCGGCGAATTCAACGAGACGCTGGTTCACCAAGCAGTCGTGGCCTACATGGCCGGCGGCCGTCAAGGTAGCAAGCAGCAGAAGACCCGTTCCGACGTTCGTGGTGGCGGCAAGCGCCCATGGCGTCAGAAAGGTACTGGCCGTGCTCGTGCCGGTACTATCCGTAGCCCAATCTGGCGTGGCGGCGGTACCACTTTCGCAGCTCGTCCACAGGATCACTCCCAGAAGCTGAACAAGAAGATGTATCGCGCAGCAATGCGTTCCATCCTTGCTGAGCTGGTGCGTACTGATCGTCTGGTCGTGGTTCAGGATTTCGCTGTTGAAACTCCGAAAACCAAAGATCTGCTGGGCAAACTGAACAACATGAGCCTGACCGACGTTCTGATCGTGTCGGACGCTGTTGATCAGAACCTGTACCTGGCTGCTCGCAACCTGCCGCACGTAGATGTACGTGACGTGCAAGGTTCCGATCCAGTTAGTCTGATCGCATACGACAAGGTGTTGATCACCGTGTCGGCCGTGAAGAAATTCGAGGAGCTGCTGGGATGAACCAGGAACGCGTATTTAAAGTTCTGCTTGGCCCGCACGTTTCCGAGAAGGCTACGGTTCTGGCAGACAAGAAAGGCCAGTTCGTTTTCAAGGTTGCTACCGATGCAACCAAGCTGGAAATCAAGAAGGCCGTCGAAAGCCTGTTCAGCGTGAAAGTAGAGCGCGTCACTACCCTGAATGTTCTGGGTAAGAGCAAGCGCACTGCTCGCGGTCTGGGCAAGCGTAATGACTGGAAGAAGGCAGTTATCTCCCTTCAGCCAGGCCAAGATCTCGATTTCAGCAGCAGTGCTGAGTAAGGAAGGGGTGCATCATGGCAATCGTTAAATGCAAACCGACTTCCCCTGGCCGCCGTTTTGTGGTCAAGGTGGTCAACCAGGAGCTGCATAAAGGCGCTCCTCACGCACCGCTGCTCGAGAAAAAATCGAAGTCTGGTGGTCGTAACAACAATGGCCGTATTACCACTCGTCACATCGGTGGTGGTCATAAGCAGCATTACCGTATGGTCGATTTCCGTCGCAACGACAAAGATGGCATCGTCGCCACTGTCGAGCGTATCGAATACGATCCAAACCGTACTGCTCACATCGCACTGCTCTGCTACGCAGACGGCGAGCGCCGCTACATCATCGCCCCTAAAGGCGTGAGTGCTGGCGACCAGCTGATCGCAGGCGCTCTGGCTCCAATCAAGCCAGGCAACGCTCTGCAACTGCGCAACATTCCAGTCGGTTCTACCGTACACGGCATCGAATTGAAGCCAGGTAAAGGTGCACAGATCGCTCGTTCCGCTGGTGCTTCGGCTCAGCTGATCGCTCGTGAAGGTGTCTACGTGACCCTGCGTCTGCGTTCCGGTGAAATGCGTAAAGTCCTGGCTGAATGCCGTGCGACCCTGGGTGAAGTCTCGAACTCCGAGCACAGCCTGCGTTCGCTGGGTAAAGCTGGTGCCAAACGCTGGCGTGGCGTTCGCCCAACCGTTCGTGGTGTTGCCATGAACCCGGTTGACCACCCACATGGTGGTGGTGAAGGTCGTACCTCTGGTGGTCGTCATCCGGTATCGCCATGGGGCTTCCCGACTAAGGGCGCGAAGACTCGTGGTAATAAGCGTACCGACAAAATGATCGTCCGTCGTCGCAAGTAAATAGAGGGATACGACAGTGCCACGTTCTCTGAAAAAAGGTCCTTTTATTGATCTTCACCTACTGAAGAAGATCGAAGTGGCGGCGGAAAAGAACGATCGCAAACCAATTAAAACCTGGTCGCGTCGTTCGATGATCCTGCCACAAATGGTCGGTCTGACCATCGCAGTACACAACGGTCGTCAGCACGTCCCAGTTCTCGTTAACGAAGACATGGTCGGCCACAAACTGGGCGAGTTCGCCGGTACCCGCAACTATCGCGGGCACGTGGCTGACAAGAAAGCCAAGCGTTAAGGGGTAAGGAAATGGAAGTAGCCGCTAAGTTGTCGGGCGCTCGAATCTCCGCCCAGAAAGCCCGCTTGGTCGCCGACCAGATCCGCGGGAAGAAGGTGGGCGAAGCGCTCAACCTGTTGGCTTTCAGCAGTAAGAAAGCCGCCGAGATCATGAAGAAAGTGCTGGAGTCGGCCGTAGCCAACGCCGAGCATAACGAAGGCGCAGACGTTGATGACCTGAAAGTCAGCACCGTTTTCGTCAACGAAGGGCGTTCGCTGAAGCGCATCATGCCACGTGCCAAAGGCCGTGCTGATCGCATCGTCAAGCGGTCTTGCCATATCACTGTCAAGGTTGCTGACAAGTAACGGAGTCGAAGAGATGGGTCAGAAAGTACATCCCATTGGCATTCGCCTGGGAATCGTCAAGGAGCACACCTCCGTCTGGTACGCAGACGGTCGGACTTATGCGGACTACTTGTTCGCAGATCTGAAAGTGCGTGAGTATCTCCAAGACAAACTAAAAAGCGCGTCCGTAAGCCGTATCGATATCCATCGTCCGGCCCAAACTGCACGCATCACCATCCACACCGCTCGTCCAGGTATCGTTATCGGGAAGAAAGGTGAAGATGTTGAGAAACTGCGTCAGGACCTGACCAAGCAAATGGGTGTGCCTGTGCACATCAATATCGAAGAGATCCGCAAGCCGGAGCTCGACGGTATGCTGGTTGCGCAGAGCGTAGCTCAGCAGCTGGAGCGTCGTGTAATGTTCCGTCGCGCTATGAAGCGCGCTGTACAGAACGCCATGCGCATTGGTGCCAAAGGCATCAAAATCCAAGTGAGCGGTCGTCTCGGCGGTGCTGAAATCGCACGTACTGAATGGTATCGCGAAGGTCGTGTGCCACTGCACACCCTGCGTGCCGACATCGACTATGCCAACTACGAAGCTCACACCACTTATGGTGTGATCGGTGTAAAGGTTTGGATCTTCAAAGGCGAAGTTATTGGTGGTCGCCAAGAAGAACTGAAACCACAAGCACCAGCGCCTCGTAAAAAAGCTGCTAAGTAAGGGGTACGCCAAATGTTGCAACCAAAGCGTACGAAGTTCCGCAAGCAGATGACCGGCCACAACCGTGGTCTGGCACTGCGCGGTAGCAAAGTCAGCTTCGGCGAGTTCGCGCTGAAGTCTGTTGCTCGTGGTCGTCTCACCGCTCGTCAGATCGAGTCAGCGCGTCGTGCTCTGACCCGTCACGTAAAACGTGGCGGCAAGATCTGGATCCGTGTATTCCCGGACAAGCCGATCTCCAAGAAACCTCTCGAGGTTCGTATGGGTAAAGGTAAGGGTAACGTGGAGTACTGGGTTGCCCAGATTCAGCCAGGCAAAGTCCTGTATGAAATCGAGGGTGTTTCTGAAGAGCTGGCGCGTGAGGCTTTCGCCCTGGCTGCTGCAAAGCTGCCGCTCGCCACCTCCTTTGTTAAACGGACGGTGATGTGATGAAAGCGAATGAACTTCGTGAAAAATCCGCACAGCAGCTGAACGAGCAACTGCTCGGCCTGCTGCGCGACCAGTTCAATCTGCGCATGCAGAAAGCAACTGGCCAGTTGGGGCAGTCTCATCTGCTCTCGCAAGTTAAGCGTGACATCGCTCGCGTGAAGACTGTGCTCAACCAGCAGGCAGGTAAGTGATCATGGCTGAAGCCGAAAAAACTGTCCGTACGCTGACTGGCCGTGTTGTCAGCGACAAGATGGACAAAACCATCACCGTTCTGATCGAGCGTCGCGTTAAGCACCCGATCTACGGTAAATACGTTAAGCGTTCGACTAAGCTGCACGCGCACGACGAAACCAATCAGTGCCACATCGGCGACAAAGTCACTATTCGTGAAACTCGTCCGATGGCCAAGACCAAATCTTGGGCGCTGGTTGATGTTCTCGAACGCGCTGTGGAAGTCTAAGGGCTAGGGGTCGGAGAAATTATATGATTCAGACTCAATCCATGCTCGATGTGGCCGATAACAGCGGCGCTCGCCGCGTTATGTGCATCAAGGTGCTGGGTGGCTCCCATCGTCGTTACGCTGGTATCGGTGACATCATCAAAGTTACCGTCAAGGAAGCAATTCCGCGCGGTAAGGTGAAAAAAGGCCAAGTGATGACTGCTGTTGTAGTCCGCACTCGTCACGGCGTACGTCGTGCTGATGGCTCCATTATCCGCTTTGATGGCAACGCTGCTGTTCTTCTGAACAACAAGCAAGAGCCGATCGGCACCCGTATCTTTGGGCCAGTGACCCGTGAACTTCGTACTGAGAAGTTCATGAAGATCGTCTCGCTCGCCCCAGAAGTGCTGTAAGGAGATCCGACATGCAAAAGATTCGTCGTGACGACGAGATCATCGTGATCGCCGGCAAAGACAAAGGTAAGCGCGGTAAGGTGCTGAAGGTTCTTGCTGACAACCGTCTGGTTGTTGGCGGTCTGAACCTGGTCAAGCGTCATACCAAGCCTAACCCGATGTCGGGCGTACAGGGCGGTATCGTCGAGAAAGAAGCGCCACTGCACGCTTCCAACGTCGCCATCTTCAACGGCGAAACCAACAAGGCTGACCGCGTTGGTTTCAAAGTAGAAGACGGTAAGAAAATTCGTGTCTTCAAGTCGACCCAAAAAGCGGTTGATGCTTGAACACTGCTAGGTAGAAGACCATGGCACGACTAAAAGAGATTTACCGGAAGGAAATCGCTCCGAAACTTAAGGAAGAACTTAAGCTTTCGAACGTGATGGAAGTTCCGCGCGTTACCAAAATCACCCTGAACATGGGTCTGGGCGAAGCGATCGGCGACAAAAAAGTCATCGAGCACGCTGTTGCTGACCTGGAAAAGATCACCGGCCAGAAAGTCGTTGTGACCTACGCTCGTAAATCCATCGCTGGCTTCAAAGTCCGCGAAGGATGGCCGATCGGCGTCAAAGTGACCCTGCGCCGTGAGCGTATGTACGAGTTCCTGGATCGTCTGCTGTCGATCTCCCTGCCTCGGGTTCGCGACTTCCGCGGCCTGAATGCCAAGTCCTTCGATGGTCGTGGCAACTACAGCATGGGCGTGAAAGAGCAGATCATCTTCCCGGAAATCGACTACGACAAGATCGATGCTCTCCGCGGTCTGGACATTACCCTGACCACCACTGCCAAGAACGATGATGAAGGCCGCGCTCTGCTGCGTGCTTTCAAATTCCCGTTCCGCAACTGATTGGAGTAGGAAAATGGCCAAGAAGAGCATGAAAAACCGTGAGCTGAAGCGTCAGCTCACCGTTGCCAAGTACGCCACCAAGCGTGCAGCGCTGAAAGCTATCATCGTCGATCTGAACGCAAGTCCAGAAGCGCGTTGGGAAGCTACCGTAGCTCTGCAGAAGCAACCACGTGACGCAAGCGCTTCGCGCATGCGTAACCGTTGCCGCCTGACTGGTCGTCCGCACGGCGTGTACCGCAAGTTCGGCCTCGGCCGTAACATGCTGCGTCAAGCTGCAATGCGCGGTGACGTACCAGGTCTGGTTAAAGCCAGCTGGTAACAGTTGTCAAAGTCTCGATGTTCGGGTTCGCAAGAACCTGACCATCGGTGGCCTTGAATCTGAATCAAGCCCCTTTTGGGGCTTGATTCATTTCTGGGGTGTGTCTAGAATGACCGGCTCGCCTGAGCCCGTGTTTTTCTGCCCGGAAGTTCTCGGCGACAAGTAGTAGCCGCAAGGCTAATTTTTTTGTATTAGGAGCGTCTAGCCCATGAGTATGCAGGACCCGTTAGCGGACATGCTAACTCGAATCCGTAATGCCCAGATGGCTGAAAAGTCTGTCGTAAGCATGCCGTCTTCCACGTTGAAGGCTGCTGTAGCAAAAGTCCTGAAGGACGAAGGTTACATCGCGGATTTTCAGATCACCACCGACGCCAAGCCGTCGCTGTCCATCTCGCTGAAGTACTTCGAAGGCCGTCCGGTTATCGAAGAAGTGAAGCGCGTTAGTCGTCCAGGCCTGCGTCAGTACAAGTCCGTTGAAGATCTGCCGAAAGTTCGTGGCGGTCTTGGCGTGTCTATCGTCTCCACCAACAAAGGTGTGATGACGGATCGTGCTGCGCGCGCTGCCGGTGTCGGCGGCGAAGTTCTTTGCACTGTGTTCTAAGGGGGGATAAGCATGTCTCGCGTCGCTAAGAACCCCGTTAAGCTGCCAGCCGGTGTCGAAGTCAAATTCGCAGGCCAACAGCTTTCGGTGAAGGGTGCCAAGGGTACTCTTGAACTGAACATCCATTCGTCCGTTGAGATCGTTGAAGAAGCTGGTGAGCTGCGTTTCGCTGCTCGCAATGGCGATCAACAAACTCGCGCAATGGCCGGTACCACGCGTGCGTTGGTAAACAACATGGTCCAGGGCGTAAGCCAAGGCTTCGAGCGCAAGCTCCAGCTGGTCGGTGTTGGTTACAAAGCGCAAGCAAAAGGTCAGGTTCTGAACCTGGCTCTTGGCTTCTCGCACCCAGTGGATTACGAACTGCCGGAAGGCATCACCGCTGAGACTCCTAGCCAGACCGATATCCTGATCAAGGGCATCGACAAGCAGCTGGTAGGTCAAGTGGCCGCCGAGATCCGCGACTTCCGTCCACCAGAGCCGTACAAAGGCAAAGGTGTGCGCTACGCGGACGAAGTCGTCCGTCGTAAAGAAGCCAAGAAGAAGTAGGGCATAGCAAATGACCGACAAAAAAGTTACTCGACTGCGTCGCGCTCGCAAAGCACGCCTGAAAATGCACGAACTCGAAGTCGTGCGTCTCTGCGTGTTCCGCTCGTCGCAGCACATCTACGCCCAGGTCATCTCGGCCGACGGCAACAAAGTCCTGGCAAGTGCCTCGACTTTGGATAAAGAACTGCGTGATGGTGCCACTGGCAACATCGACGCGGCCACAAAGGTTGGCCAGCTGGTCGCTACGCGTGCTAAGGCCGCTGGCGTCTCGCAAGTGGCTTTCGACCGCTCTGGCTTCAAGTATCACGGCCGCGTTAAAGCGCTGGCTGATGCTGCTCGTGAAGCTGGGCTGGAGTTCTAAGTTATGTCAAATAACGACCAAAAGCGCGACGAAGGCTACATCGAGAAGCTGGTTCAAGTTAACCGCGTAGCCAAAACCGTTAAAGGCGGCCGTATCTTCACTTTCACCGCGTTGACCGTGGTTGGTGATGGTAAAGGGCGTGTTGGCTTCGGCCGTGGCAAGTCACGTGAAGTGCCTGCTGCGATCCAGAAGGCAATGGAAGCTGCTCGCCGCAACATGATTCAAGTTGACCTGAACGGCACCACTCTGCAGTACGCAATGAAGTCCGCTCACGGCGCTTCGAAGGTGTACATGCAGCCTGCTTCTGAAGGTACCGGTATCATCGCTGGCGGCGCTATGCGTGCTGTCCTCGAAGTTGCTGGCGTTCAGAACGTTCTGGCCAAGTGCTACGGCTCGACTAACCCGGTAAACGTGGTTCACGCCACTTTCAAGGGTCTGAAGGCTATGCAGTCTCCTGAGTCCATCGCTGCCAAGCGTGGCCTGCGTGTTGAGGAGATCAAGTAATCATGGCTACCGTTAAAGTAACGCTGATCAAAAGCATGACCGGCCGCATCCCTAACCACAAACTGTGCGTTAAGGGTCTGGGTCTGCGTCGCATCGGTCACACTGTAGAAGTCCAGGATACTCCCGAGAATCGCGGGATGATCAACAAGGCTTACTACATGCTGCGTGTCGAGGGTTAATCGATGAAACTCAATGATCTGAGTCCAGCGCCGGGTTCCCGTCGCGAAAAGCATCGTCCGGGCCGTGGTATCGGTAGTGGTTTGGGCAAGACTGGTGGCCGTGGTCACAAAGGTCAGACCTCCCGCTCCGGTGGCACCATTGCTCCAGGCTTTGAAGGCGGTCAACAGCCGCTGCATCGTCGCCTGCCCAAGTTCGGTTTCGTTTCCCTGAAAGCCATGGACCGCGCAGAAGTGCGTCTGTCCGAGCTGGCCAAAGTGGAAGGCGACATCGTTACTGTGCAGTCCCTGAAAGATGCCAACGTGATCAACGTCAACGTACAGCGTGTGAAAATCATGCTGTCCGGTGAAGTGACTCGCGCTGTCACTATCGGCAAGGGAATCGGCGCCACCAAAGGTGCGCGTGCGGCTATCGAAGCAGCTGGCGGCAAGTTCGAGGAATAAATGGCTAAGCAAGGTGCTCTCTCTGCGCTCGGCAAAGGCGGTATGTCTGAACTCTGGGCTCGTCTGCGTTTTCTGTTCCTGGCGATTATCGTCTACCGAATAGGCGCACACATCCCGGTTCCAGGTATCAACCCGGACCGACTCGCAGACCTGTTTCGACAGAATGAGGGGACCATTCTTAGCTTGTTCAACATGTTCTCCGGCGGCGCGCTGGAACGGATGAGCATCTTTGCACTGGGGATCATGCCGTACATTTCGGCATCGATCATCATGCAACTGATGACCGCCGTCAGCCCGCAGCTGGAGCAGTTGAAGAAGGAAGGTGAAGCTGGCCGTCGCAAGATCAGCCAGTACACCCGCTACGGCACCGTCGTCCTCGCTCTCGTTCAGGCTATTGGCATGTCCATTGGCCTGGCGGGGCAGGGCGTTGCGTTCACTGGTGACTTTGGCTTCCATTTCGTCGCGGTAACCACTTTTGTGGCTGGTGCGATGTTCATGATGTGGCTGGGTGAGCAGATTACTGAGCGTGGTGTAGGCAACGGTATCTCGATGTTGATTTTTTCGGGTATCGTCGCCGGTCTTCCGAGAGCAATCGGGCAGTCTTTCGAGTCTGCGCGTCAGGGTGATATCAACATCTTCGCCCTGGTTGCCATCGGTTTGCTGGCAGTAGCGATTATCGGTTTCGTGGTGTTCATTGAGCGTGGCCAGCGTCGTATCGCTGTTCACTACGCCAAGCGTCAGCAGGGCCGCAAGGTTTTTGCTGCGCAGACAAGCCACTTGCCGCTGAAGGTGAACATGGCCGGTGTTATTCCGGCTATTTTCGCGAGCAGCATTTTGCTGTTCCCGGCTTCGTTGGGTGCCTGGTTCGGTCAGTCTGAAGGTATGGGCTGGTTGCAGGACATCTCGCAGTCGATCGCTCCTGGTCAGCCGTTGAATATTCTGCTGTTTAGTGCAGGGATTATTTTCTTCTGCTTCTTCTATACGGCGTTGATGTTCAATCCGAAAGACGTAGCGGAAAACCTGAAGAAGTCCGGTGCCTTTATTCCGGGCATCCGTCCAGGTGAGCAGTCTGCGCGCTATATCGATGGCGTTCTGACCCGCTTGACCATGTTCGGTGCTCTTTACATGACGGCCGTGTGCCTGTTGCCCCAGTTCCTGGTGGTTGCAGCAAACGTTCCGTTCTACCTTGGCGGGACCTCGTTGCTGATCGTGGTCGTGGTTGTGATGGACTTCATGTCCCAAGTACAATCGCACCTCGTTTCGCACCAGTACGAATCCCTGATGAAGAAAGCCAACCTGAAGGGTTACGGCAGCGGCATGTTGCGCTGAGTACCCATAAGGTTCGAGGAGTTGGTGATGAAAGTTCGTGCATCGGTGAAAAAGCTGTGCCGTAACTGCAAGATTATTCGCCGCGAAGGTGTTGTTCGAGTAATTTGCAGCGCGGAACCGCGTCACAAACAGCGCCAAGGCTGAGTGTGATTGTGCTTCAAGCCCGGTAGCTAGTGCGCTACCGGGTTGATTATTTGTTATTACAGCGATATTATCTCGCGCCCTATTTCTTGGCTTCCGGGGCGTAGGTAGCTGTCAATTGGAGTCCCACTGAATGGCCCGTATTGCAGGCGTTAACATTCCAGATAACAAGCATACTGTTATCTCGCTGACCTACATCTATGGTGTTGGTCGCACTACTGCGCAGAAGATCTGTGCAGTGACTGGGGTAAACCCAGCAGCAAAGATCAAAGATCTGAGCGACGAGCAAATTGAACAGCTGCGTGGCGAAGTGGCGAAGTTCACCACTGAAGGTGACCTGCGTCGCGAAATCAACATGAAAATCAAGCGCTTGATGGACCTCGGTTGCTATCGCGGTCTGCGTCATCGTCGTGGTCTGCCAGTACGCGGTCAGCGTACCAAGACCAACGCGCGTACCCGTAAAGGTCCGCGTAAGCCGATCCGCAAGTAATCGCCCCAGCGAATCGACAGGAATTTAATCATGGCAAAACCTGCTGCTCGTCCTCGTAAAAAAGTTAAAAAGACAGTGGTTGATGGCATCGCCCACATCCATGCATCTTTTAACAACACCATCGTGACCATTACCGACCGTCAAGGTAACGCTCTTTCCTGGGCTACCTCCGGTGGTTCGGGTTTCCGCGGTTCCCGCAAGTCCACCCCGTTCGCTGCTCAAGTAGCTGCTGAGCGTGCTGGTCAAGCTGCGCTGGAATACGGCCTGAAAAACCTCGACGTCAACGTCAAGGGTCCAGGTCCAGGTCGTGAATCCGCAGTCCGCGCTTTGAACGGCTGTGGCTACAAGATCGCCAGCATCACCGACGTGACGCCAATCCCGCACAACGGGTGCCGTCCGCCGAAGAAGCGCCGCGTGTAATCCAGGAGATTGTAAAGAATGGCTCGTTACATTGGTCCAAAATGCAAACTCGCTCGTCGCGAAGGCACCGATCTCTTCCTGAAGAGCGGCGTGCGCGCGATCGAATCGAAGTGCAACATTGAAGCAGCACCTGGTATCCACGGCCAACGCCGCGGCCGCCAGTCCGACTACGGCACCCAACTGCGTGAAAAGCAGAAGGTCCGTCGTATCTACGGCGTTCTCGAGCGTCAGTTCAGCGGCTACTACAAAGAAGCTGCTGGCAAGAAAGGTGCAACCGGTGAAAACCTGCTGCAACTTCTCGAATGCCGTCTGGACAACGTTGTATACCGTATGGGCTTTGGTTCGACTCGTGCCGAATCCCGTCAGCTGGTATCGCACAAGTCGATCAGCGTCAACGGTCAGACCGTAAACGTCCCGTCGTATCAGGTTCGTGCTGGTGACGTGGTTGCAGTTCGCGAGAAAGCAAAAAACCAACTTCGCATTGTCCAAGCTCTCGATCTGTGTGCCCAACGTGGCCGCGTAGAATGGGTAGAAGTAGACACTGAGAAGAAGTCGGGCGTTTTCAAGAACGTTCCTGCTCGCAGTGATCTGTCCGCCGACATCAACGAAAGCCTGATTGTCGAGCTCTACTCCAAGTAAGGGCTAGAAAATAGGTGCATCCATGCAGATTTCGGTAAATGAGTTCCTGACACCCCGCCACATTGATGTGCAGGTTGTCAGTCCAACCCGCGCCAAGATCACTCTCGAGCCTCTCGAGCGTGGTTTTGGCCACACCCTGGGCAACGCGCTGCGCCGCATCCTGTTGTCCTCAATGCCCGGCTGCGCAGTAGTCGAGGCCGAGATTGACGGTGTGCTCCACGAGTACAGCGCCATCGAAGGTGTACAGGAAGACGTAATTGAAATCCTGTTGAACCTTAAAGGTCTGGCCATCAAGCTGCACGGTCGTGACGAAGTTACGCTGACCTTGTCGAAGAAGGGTTCGGGGGTGGTTACCGCTGCCGATATTCAGCTGGATCATGATGTCGAGATCGTTAATCCCGATCACGTAATCGCTAACCTGGCGTCTAACGGCGCCCTGAACATGAAGCTCACCGTAGCTCGTGGTCGTGGTTATGAACCAGCCGACTCGCGTCAGAGCGATGAAGACGAAAGCCGCAGCATCGGTCGCTTGCAGCTCGATTCTTCGTTCAGCCCGGTTCGCCGTATCGCTTACGTGGTGGAAAACGCCCGTGTCGAGCAGCGTACCAACCTGGACAAGCTGGTTATTGATCTGGAAACCAACGGTACTCTGGATCCTGAAGAGGCTATCCGTCGCGCTGCAACCATCCTGCAACAGCAGCTGGCTGCGTTCGTCGACCTCAAAGGTGAAAGTGAGCCGCTGGTTGTCGAGCAGGAAGACGAGATCGATCCGATCCTGCTTCGCCCGGTTGACGATCTGGAACTGACTGTACGTTCGGCTAACTGCCTTAAGGCGGAAAACATCTACTACATCGGCGACCTGATTCAGCGTACCGAAGTAGAGCTGTTGAAGACTCCGAACCTGGGCAAGAAATCCTTGACTGAAATCAAGGACGTTCTGGCCTCCCGCGGTCTGTCCCTCGGCATGCGCCTCGACAACTGGCCGCCTGCAAGTCTTAAGAAGGACGACAAGGCGACTGCCTGATCGTCGTAATCACCGAACGTAGTGTTTGGTAAGGAATGAACCATGCGTCATCGTAAAAGTGGTCGTCACCTGAGCCGCACCAGCTCGCACCGCAAGGCCATGTTCCAAAACATGGCGGTGTCGCTGTTCGAGCACGAGCTGATCAAAACTACTCTGCCAAAAGCCAAAGAACTGCGCCGCGTTGCCGAGCCGCTGATCACTCTGGCCAAGACAGACAGCCTGGCTAACCGCCGTCTGGCTTTCGACCGTACTCGTTCGAAAGCTATCGTTGGTAAGCTCTTCAACGACCTGGGCAAGCGTTACGCTACCCGTGAGGGTGGCTACCTGCGCATCCTCAAGTGCGGTTTCCGCGCTGGCGACAACGCGCCTATGGCGTACGTCGAGTTGGTTGATCGTGCTACTGCTGGCGAAGCTGTATCCGCCGAGTAAGACGTCAGTCTGAAACAAAGAACCGGGCCTAGTGCCCGGTTTTTTGTGCCTGTAAGAAATGCGTCGTCCGTACAAGTTTCTGACATCGTCGAACTGCCACTATGTGCCGGGAAAACATAATTAGTAATTATCTATCGATGTCTGCAAGTTAATGAATTTGTAGCGATAACGTCGATGATCAATACTTCCCGCCAAGCCCATTAGCCGGCAGTTCAAAGACTGACAGAGGAAGAAGACCGCATGAGCCAGACCAAAACGCTTACAACCGCGAGTGGCGCGCCAGTCGCTGACAACCAGAATTCCCGCTCCGCCGGCCCACGCGGTCCGCTGCTGCTCGACGATTTCCATCTGCTCGAAAAGCTCGCGCACTTCAACCGTGAAAACATTCCTGAACGCCGCGTGCACGCCAAAGGCTCGGGCGCTTACGGTACGTTCACCGTCACTCGCGACATCACCGAATATACCAGCGCAAAACTGTTCGAATCGGTAGGTAAACAAACGCCAACCTTCCTGCGCTTTTCCACCGTAGGTGGCGAGCGTGGTTCGGCCGACACCGAGCGCGATCCGCGCGGTTTCGCCTTGAAGTTCTATACCGAAGAAGGCAACTGGGACATCGTCGGCAACAATACGCCGGTGTTTTTCATCCGTGATCCACTGAAGTTTCCGGACTTTATCCACACGCAAAAGCGTCTGCCGCAAAGCAACCTGAAAAGTGCGCAGATGATGTGGGATTTCTGGTCGCATTCGCCTGAAGCGCTGCACCAGGTCACCATTCTGTTTTCTGATCGCGGCATTCCGGACGGCTACCGTCACATGCACGGATTCGGTAGCCATACGTACAGCCTGATCAATGCCAAAGGCGAGCGTCATTGGGTCAAGTGGCATTACAAGACGCAGCAAGGCATCAAGAACCTGGCGCCCGCCGACGCCGCCCGTTTGGCGGGAACCGACCCGGACTACGCGCAGCGTGACCTGTTCGAGGCCATCGAGCGCGGTGATTTCCCGAAATGGCGCGTGTGCATTCAGATCATGACTGAAGCGCAAGCGGCCGCTCATTACGAAAACCCGTTCGACGTCACCAAAACCTGGTCACAGAAAGAGTTTCCGCTGATCGAAGTCGGTGAGCTGGAGTTGAACCGCAACCCGCTGAACTACTTCGCCGAAGTTGAACAGGCTGCATTCGGCCCGAGCAACATGGTGCCAGGCGTGGGTTTGTCCCCGGACCGCATGCTGCAAGGCCGCGTATTTGCCTACGCTGACGCGCACCGCTACCGCGTTGGCACCAACCACCAGCAATTGCCGGTGAATGCTCCACGCAGTCCGGTGAACACTTATCAGCGTGACGGCTCCATGGCGTTCGGCAGCAATGGTGGTGCGGCGCCGAACTATGAACCGAACAGCTACATCGAGTCGCCGAAACAAGCACCACATTACGCAGAGCCAGCACTGGCCTTGAGCGGTGCCGCAGATCGCTATGATCACCGCGAAGATACCGATTACTACAGCCAGGCCGGTGCCCTGTTCCGCTTGATGAGCGAGGAGCAGAAAGCGCTGCTGGTCAGCAACATCGCGGGTGCGATGGCAGGTGTTTCCAGCGACGTCGTCGATCGTCAGTTGCAGCATTTCTACAAAGCCGATCGGGCGTATGGAGAAGCAATCGCAAACCTGCTCAATGTACAGCTTAACGAAGTCTAAACGAGAAGCAGAACCGCCCTCATTTGGGCGGTTTTTGCGTTATTTGGCCTGCTTTTCTCGGAATATCTTCGCTTTTATTGCGCGAAGCGGGTGACCTTCCGGTCAGGTTGGTTCAAACTACAGACTTTCAGGAAGGGAGATGTAGGGCGATGCAAGGCCACCCAGATGTAATCGATTACCTCAATACGTTGCTGACCGGCGAACTGGCCGCGCGTGACCAATATTTCGTTCATTCACGGATGTATGAGGACTGGGGGTTCACCAAGCTCTACGAGCGCATCAACCACGAGATGGAAGAAGAAGCAGGCCACGCCGATGCATTGATGCGGCGGATCCTGATGCTCGAAGGCACGCCGCGCATGCGTCCGGATGATCTGGATGTCGGCACTACGGTGCCGGAGATGCTCGAAGCTGATCTGCGCCTCGAATACAAAGTCCGCGCTGCGCTTTGCAAAGGCATCGAGCTTTGCGAGCAGCACCAGGACTACGTCAGCCGCGAGATTCTGCGGGTTCAGCTCAACGACACTGAAGAAGATCACACCTACTGGCTGGAAAAGCAGTTGGGTCTGATCAAGCTGATCGGTCTCGAGAACTACCTGCAATCCCACGCGTCCTGATTGCAACGGCTACAAAAAAAAGCCCCTGTCACTTCAACGGTGACAGGGGCTTTTTCATGCCTTGCAGTTAAGCCCGATCGCGGATCAGCAACGGCTTGAGGTAATGGCCGGTGTGAGACTGCTTCATCTCGGCGACTTCCTCCGGCGTGCCGGTGGCAATGATCTGACCCCCTTTGGAACCGCCTTCAGGACCGAGGTCCACCAGCCAGTCAGCGGTCTTGATCACATCGAGGTTGTGCTCGATGACCACCACGGTGTTGCCGTGATCGCGCAGGCGATGCAGAACGTCGAGCAACTGCTGGATATCCGCAAAGTGCAGACCGGTGGTCGGCTCATCAAGGATGTACAGGGTTTTGCCGGTATCGCGCTTGGACAGCTCGCGCGACAACTTGACCCGCTGTGCTTCACCTCCGGACAGGGTCGTCGCCGACTGCCCGAGTTTGATGTACGACAGGCCGACATCCATCAGCGTCTGCAGCTTGCGCGCCAGTGCTGGCACCGCGTCGAAGAACTCCCGAGCTTCCTCGATGGTCATTTCGAGGGTCTCGTGGATGCTCTTGCCCTTGTATTTGATCTCAAGGGTTTCGCGGTTGTAGCGCTTGCTCTTGCACACATCGCAGGGCACGTAGATGTCCGGCAGGAAGTGCATCTCCACCTTGATCAGGCCATCGCCCTGACACGCCTCGCAACGCCCGCCCTTGACGTTGAACGAGAAACGCCCAGGGCCATAACCACGAGAGCGTGACTCGGGCACGCCGGCAAACAGTTCGCGGATCGGCGTGAACAGCCCGGTATACGTCGCCGGGTTGGAACGCGGTGTACGGCCGATCGGGCTCTGGTCGATATCGACGACTTTGTCGAGATGCTCCAGACCTTTGATGCTGTCGTGTGCCGCCGCTTCAAGCGTGGTCGCGCCATTGAGTGCCGTGGCGCTCAGCGGGAACAGCGTGTTGTTGATCAGCGTCGATTTGCCCGAGCCGGATACGCCGGTCACGCAGGTCAGCAGGCCGATCGGGATATCCAGATCGACATTGCGCAAGTTGTTGCCACGCGCACCTTTGAGCGACAGGTTGAGCTTCTTGTTGCGCGGCGTGCGTTTGGCCGGCACTTCGATCTTCACCCGGCCGGACAGGTATTTGCCGGTCAGCGAATCCGGGTGCGCCATGACTTCGTCCGGCGTGCCTTCGGCAACAATCTGCCCGCCGTGCACACCTGCGCCAGGGCCGATATCGACAACATAGTCAGCCAGGCGAATCGCGTCTTCGTCGTGCTCGACCACAATCACCGTGTTGCCGATATCGCGCAAATGCTTGAGCGTGCCGAGCAGTCGGTCGTTATCGCGCTGATGCAGACCAATCGACGGCTCATCGAGGATGTATAGAACGCCAACCAGTCCGGCGCCGATCTGGCTGGCGAGACGGATCCGCTGCGCCTCGCCACCGGAGAGTGTGTCCGCGCTGCGATCCAGCGACAGATAGTCGAGGCCGACGTTGACCAGGAACTGCAGACGCTCGCGAATTTCCTTGAGAATCTTGTCAGCGATCTCGCCACGCCGACCGGTCATCTTCAGCGCACCGAAGTATTCGCAGGCATCGCCGATCGGCAGATTGGTCACTGCCGGCAGGGTTTTCTCACCGACCCAGACGTGCCGGGCTTCGCGGCGCAGACGCGTGCCACGGCAATCCGGGCAGGCCTGATGGCTGAGGAACTTGGCCAGCTCCTCGCGCACGCTCGCCGATTCGGTTTCGCGGTAACGGCGCTCCAGATTGGGCACGATGCCTTCGAACGGGTGCGAGCGTTTGACGATGTCGCCACGGTCGTTCAGGTACTTGAAGTCGACGTTCTGCGAGCCGCTGCCGTGCAGGATGAACTTCTGCTGCTCGGCGCTCAGGTCGTTGAAAGGCTTGTCCAGGCTGAACTTGTAATGCGAGGCGAGTGAGCCAAGCATCTGGAAGTAATAGACGTTGCGCCGGTCCCAGCCGCGTATCGCGCCCTCGGCCAGGGTCAGCTCGCCGTTGACCAGACGCTTGATGTCGAAGAACTGCTTCACGCCCAGGCCATCGCAGGTCGGGCAGGCGCCGGCCGGGTTGTTGAAGGAAAACAGCTTGGGTTCCAGCTCGCTGATCGCGTGGCCGCAGATCGGGCAGGCGAAGCGTGCGGAGAAGATCATTTCTTCGCCCGGCTCGTCGTCCATCGGCGCCACCAGGGCAATGCCATCAGCCAGTTTCAGCGCGGTCTCGAAGGACTCGGCCAGACGTTGCTGCAGATCGGCGCGAACCTTGAAGCGATCGACGATCACGTCAATCGAGTGCTTCTTCTGTTTATCCAGCTTCGGCAGCTCGTCGAGTTCGCAAATGCGCCCGTTGACCCGGGCGCGGACGAAACCTTGCGCACGCAATTCTTCGAAGACTGACAGGTGTTCGCCCTTGCGCTCGCGGATCACCGGTGCCAGCAGCATGAGTTTGCTGCCTTCCGGCTGCGCCAGCACCAGATCGACCATCTGGCTGACGGTCTGCGCTTCCAGCGGAATGTCGTGATCCGGGCAACGCGGCGTACCCACGCGGGCATAGAGCAGACGCAGGTAGTCGTAGATTTCGGTGATGGTGCCGACCGTGGAGCGCGGGTTGTGCGAGGTCGACTTCTGTTCGATGGAGATCGCCGGCGACAGGCCTTCGATGGTGTCGACGTCGGGTTTTTCCATCATCGACAGGAACTGCCTGGCGTAGGCCGACAGCGATTCGACATAGCGGCGCTGACCTTCGGCATACAGCGTGTCGAACGCCAGGGATGACTTGCCGGATCCGGACAGGCCGGTGATGACGATCAGTTTGTCCCGTGGCAGGGTCAGGTCGATGTTCTTCAGGTTGTGGGTACGGGCCCCACGTATCAGGATCTTGTCCAAAGTGGCCTCGCTCGGCGGGCGTCGAAAACGTAGGAGTATACGGGCAAATACTGGATGGATGCACACTATCCAACGAAGGGCGTTCTGCCGTTCATGAAGAGAGTTTCATCTATACGCGTCATAGCGTCGCGATATACCCCGTCTTCCGATGGGACTGGTAGAATCGCCGCCGGTTCACACGAGGTTTTTCCATGCACGATCCCCACAGCGAACGCATGAGTGGCAGCGAGACCCGCGCGGCGAGCGGTCTGGCCCTGGTGTTCGCCTTCCGTATGCTTGGCATGTTCATGGTGTTGCCGGTGCTGGCGACCTATGGCATGGATCTGGCGGGAGCGACCCCGGCCCTGATCGGGCTGGCGATTGGCGCTTACGGTCTGACCCAGGCGATTTTCCAGATCCCGTTCGGGATCATTTCGGATCGCATCGGTCGTCGACCGGTGATCTACCTCGGTCTGATTGTCTTCGCTCTTGGCAGTGTTCTCGCGTCCCAGGCCGATTCGATCTGGGGCGTGATTGCCGGGCGGATCCTGCAGGGCGCCGGGGCGATTTCCGCGGCGGTCATGGCGCTGCTTTCCGACCTGACCCGCGAACAGCATCGCACCAAAGCCATGGCGATGATCGGCATGACCATCGGCCTGTCGTTCGCCGTAGCCATGGTCGTGGGGCCGTTGCTGACCAGCGCTTTCGGGTTGTCGGGACTGTTCCTTGCCACCGGCGCGATGGCGCTGGTCGGCATCCTGATCATCATGTTCATGGTGCCGCAGTCCACCGGGCCACTGCAGCATCGTGAATCCGGCGTGGCGCGGCAGGCACTGATGCCGACGCTCAGGCACCCGGACCTGCTGCGCCTCGATCTGGGCATCTTTGTGTTACATGCCATGTTGATGTCGAGCTTCGTTGCTCTGCCGCTGGCGCTGGTGGAAAAAGCCGGTTTGCCCAAGGAGCAGCACTGGTGGGTCTACCTCACCGCATTGCTGATTTCGTTCTTCGCCATGATCCCGTTCATCATCTACGGCGAGAAGCGACGCAAAATGAAACGAGTTTTGCTCGGCGCCGTCATGACACTGATGCTGACTGAACTATTCTTCTGGCAGTTCGGCGATAGCCTGCGCGCCCTGGTGATCGGCACGGTGGTGTTCTTCACCGCGTTCAACCTGCTCGAGGCATCGTTGCCGTCGCTGATCAGCAAGGTTTCACCGGCAGGCGGCAAGGGCACGGCCATGGGCGTGTACTCCACCAGCCAGTTCCTCGGTTCGGCACTCGGCGGGATACTCGGCGGCTGGTTGTTCCAGCATGGCGGTCTGTCGGTTGTGTTCCTCGGATGCGCCGCGCTGGCTGCACTTTGGCTGGCCTTTGCTGTTACCATGCGCGAACCTCCCTACGTGACGAGCCTGCGCTTGCCGTTGTCGCCCGAAGCGATCCGCGAAGCGGGTCTGGTCGAGCGCCTCAAGGCCCTGGTAGGGGTAACAGATGCAGTGATAGTCGCCGAAGAGGCGGCTGTTTACATCAAACTGGACAAAGAATTAGTGGATCGCACCACCCTCGAACGCCTGGTCAACAACCCGGCCGGGGCTGCGTGCGACGCTTAGGAGAACGTTATGGCCCGTGGGGTTAACAAAGTCATATTGGTCGGCACTTGCGGCCAGGATCCCGAAGTTCGCTACCTGCCTAACGGTAACGCCGTGACCAACCTGAGTCTGGCCACCAGCGAACAATGGACCGACAAGCAGACCGGTCAGAAGGTCGAAAAGACCGAGTGGCACCGTGTGTCGATGTTCGGCAAGGTTGCCGAGATCGCTGGCGAATACCTGCGCAAGGGTTCGCAGGTCTACATCGAAGGCAAGCTGCAGACCCGCGAGTGGGAAAAGGACGGCATCAAGCGTTACACCACTGAAATCGTGGTCGACATGCAAGGCACCATGCAACTGCTCGGCGGCCGTCCACAACAGGGCGACCAGCAAGGCGGCGGCAACAATTACCAGCAGCAGGCGCCACGTCAGCAGGCCCCACGCCCGCAGCAGTCGGCTCCGCAGCAGCGTTCGGCTCCACCAGCGCCGCAGCAGGCCGCACCGCAACCGGCTCCGGATTTCGACAGCTTCGATGACGATATTCCGTTCTGATTTGCCGCTGTAAACGCTTCCAATGAAAAGGCCCGTCGCTTAAACGACGGGCCTTTTTTGTGAGGCTATTTCAGCGCGACCCCTATCACCTGTAGGAGCTGACGAGTGCAACGAGGCTGCGATCTTTTGATCTTTAAAAGCAACGTCAAAAGATCGCAGCCTCGTTGCACTCGTCAGCTCCTACATGGGGAATCGTTTCAGTCGAGGATCAGGTGCGGCAGGAAGCGGCTGGAGTCCTTGGTGATCAGACTGTTGTCCTCGCGCACACCAATTCCCGCCGCCTCATCACCAATCACCCACGAACCGATCAGCGTGTAGCTGTCGCCAAACTTCGGCAGCGGCGCGAACTCCTGCAGGATGAACGGCGCATCGGTGTACGGCCCATCCTCTTTGACGATCAGACCCTGGGCCGTTTGCAGCTCGATGTTGGCGCCTTCACGGGAAAAGTACGGCTTGCGCACCCAGCCTTTCGGCACGGCGCTCTGCGGATTCGGATCGAGGTGCGCGGCGAGCAGATTCGGATGACCCTTGTGCAGTTCCCACAGCAACGGCAGCACACCTTTGTTCGACAGAATCGCCTTCCACGCCGGTTCGAAAAACTGCGTGTCGCACTCGGCGATCGCTGTGCCGAACGGTTCGTGGAAGATGAATTCCCAGGCGTGCAGCTTGAACAGGTGCGGGATCCAGCGATCCTGCAGATCGACGAACCGGCCTTCAGCCGTCAGGCCGATGTCTTCGATATCGATGTGGCGTGATTCGATGCCGACCTTTTCCGCGATCAACCGCAGGTAGTCAGTGGTGCCTTTGTCCTCGACCGAATCCTTCATCGAAGCGAAGTAGAACGGCCGCTTCAACTGCAGTTCGGCGAAAACCTGGTGCAGCCTGGTGTCGATGCTGTTGAACTGGTCGGCATGCGGTGGCAGCGTGCCGCGCTCGATGCACTGTTCCAGCCAGCCCCACTGAAATGCCGCCGCTTCGTAAAGGCTGGTCGGCGTGTCGTAGTTGAGCTCCAGCAGTTTCGCCGGGCCGCTGCCGCTGTAGGAAAAGTCCATGCGACCGTACAGATGCGGATGACCTTCGCGCCAGGAGGTGCGGATCATGTCGTAGTACGCCGCCGGAATGCTCAAGCGATCGAGCAACGCCTCGCTGTTTACCACGCGCTCAACCAGATCCATGCACATCTCATGCAGTTCGGTGGTCGGGTCTTCGAGATCGTTCTCGATCTGCGCGAGGCTGAACTGGTAGTAGGCGCTTTCGTCCCAGTACGGTTCGTCGTCGATGGTGTGGAACAGGAAACCGAGGCTTTCGGCGGTGTGCTTCCAGTCGGGGCGCTCGGCGCAGTGGATCTTTTTCATGTCAGCTGCTCGAGCGTCCGGAACTGCTGCCCCAGCCACCCCAGCCGCTGCGGGCGCTGGACTGGCTACCGAAGCCGCCGCGCGAGGTCGAGGCAGCAACGTTCACCGGTTTGCTCTTGCTGCTTTCGTAATCCGGCTGGCTGCGCGTGGTCGTTTCAGCTTTGCGGTACTGCGTTGAGGTGTTGTACGGCTGGCGCGTTTCACGATCGCGGTAAACGCTGCGATCGGAGTTGTTGCTCATTGCGTTGCCGATCAGCCAACCGCTCAGCCAGCCATTGCCGCCGCCACCTGAACCGCCGGAAGAGTGCGAGCCGCCGTGACTTGCGCTGCTGCTGGTGGTGTCGCCCGCCGGCATTTGCGCATCGGCAATGGCATCCAGATTTTGCGGCTCTTCACCCTTCTGCGGCACCTTGAAACCGCCGAGTCTGGGGACGAAGCGGCCATCGGAATTTTTCTGACACCAGCCAGCGGCAAAGTCTGCGTCGCATTGGGTCTTGTCGTCGTAGGCCGGGGCGATGCGTCGGTGTTCGCCAAGGGCGGCGACGTAGGCGCTGGAGCAGACGTCGGGGGCCACTTCGGCGTCAACGCACTGTTCAACGCTCTGAAAACTGCGCGGCTGATCCACTGCTGCCGCTTCACCGGAAATGGCCATCGCCACTGACGCGGCGAGGGACAACTGCACGTATTTGCTGCGTTTCATCGAGAGGCTTCCTGCCGGTCAGTGGGACGGGGTCATGCACGCGGCATTGAGCATGCCGACGCTGATCGCCACGGCAGCCACATAAATGCCGGCCGCCACTTCGCCGTTGGCGATGCGCTGGGACGTGCCCTTGAGCACCAGCCCGGTAGCCACGAACGCCAACAATTGCACAACGGCAGCGATAACCGCCCAGAGCACGAAGTCGAGCACGTTGACCGAGTAGGCAATCACATTGCTCGCGGGAATGGCGAAGCCGATTATCGCGCCGGAAAGGGCGATAGCCGCAGCAGTATTGCCGGCGCGGATCAGCTCGAATTCCTTGTGCGCGGTGATGCGCGTGTAGACGAATTGAAACAGCATGAACAGCAACACGGCGCCGATCAGGTAGACGACAAAACCGACCAGCGCGGTTTTGTTCAGGGAAACGGCCAACACTTCCAGCATGAAAAACTTCCTTTTTAGATGGCGCTCAAATCAGTCGTGTACAGCGAGATGCCCAGCGAGGTGCTCAGGCTGACGGTGCCTTCTTCATCCTGTTCGACGGAGAACAACAGCAGTTCGCGGCGATCGGTCAGGCCGGTGTCGCGGGCATACAGCATCGCGTGGTGCTTGATGGTGTAGGACTCGTCCGGGTTGACCACGTGTTCGGTCATTGGCACCAGTTCGGTCTGCTGCAGCTCGGTGCCCCATTCGCGCGTGTATTCGACACCGTCACGGGTGTAGGTCGGCAGGCCGATCAGACTGTTGGGGCCGGCGAGACGCTGCAGTTCGGCGTCGCTGTTGACCGTCACATAGCTGAGGTAATTGAACAGGGTGACCGACTCGATCTGGTCTTCACCGGTGACGTGGATCTGTACCCAGAAATCCTCGTCGTTCATGTAATAGCGGTGCAATTTGTTGGACTGGCCGAGATCGACCCAGCCGGCGCTCCACACCGCTTGATCGAACGGCACCCGCACCGACGTCGAGCCTTCCAGCAGCAGCGCCAGGGTCGTGTCAAAGCGCACGCCTTTGCCTTGCGCCATGCCGAGAGGGCCGCTGGCGCCGGTGGTGGTTGGCGCAGCGGTCTGCCAGGTGCTGGTGCCGAGCAAGTCTTTAAACCATCCCATGGGTACGTTCCTTGAAGCGGGTGGAGGTGTTCGGGGTTGAAAAAGTGGCGGTAGTGTACCGGGCGCAGGGGTGTACGAGCAGGGGCAATAGCTCAGCGCAAACAATGTAGGAGTGAGCCTGCTCGCGATGGCGGCGGGTCAGTCAACACTGAAGTTGAATGTTTTGGCCCCATCGCGAGCAGACTCACTCCTACAAAGGGTTGCGCAACAGCTTACTGCGCGGACTTCTGCTTCAGCCGCTCAAGAATCGCGTTGGCGCTGCCTTCGTTCGGCGTGATGCCGGCGTCGCGCAGTTTGCGTTCAAGGTCGTTGCCGCTGGAGGCGTCGGCCAGTTCGTCCGCTGCGCTCAGTTCGGCAGCGCGTTGCTGTTGCTTGGCTTGCAGGCGATTCAGGGTGCCGACGGCGGTCTCGAGTTTGCCGTTGGCGCCGCCGCTGGCAATGGATGCGCTGACCTGGGCCTTTTGCACGCTGTCGCGAGCCTTGGCCATGTCGACTTGCTGGCGCAGGCTCTTGATCCGCGATTCGGCTTTGCTGATGTCTTTGCGCATGTTGTCGGCGTAGGCGCCGAATTCATCGCTGAGCTTCTTCTCGGCAGCGAGGTCGTTGGTCAGGGTCGAAATCGCTTCGGCCACTTCCAGTGCCAGGTCTTCACGGCCGGCATTCAGTGCGGCAACGGCCTTGGCTTCAAGGTCCTTGATCTTGGCGTCGTACTCGCTGACGCGGTCGGCGGCCAGTTTGTGTTTGGCCATGATCGTCACCAGTTCGCGGCGGGCGTTCGACAGCGCGCTGTCGGCGTCGCGGATTTCCTGATCGAGGATGCGCAGCGCCTGCTGATCGGCGATGGCTTCGCCGACTTCGTTGGCGCCGCCGCGCAGCGCGGTGAACAACTTGCTCCAGATGGACTGAGTCATTGGATATTCCCTGTTGATTACTTGAAGAAGTGTTCGAAGGCTTCGCTGGCGCGCTGCACGTTGTCGACCAGGGTTTTCACCTCGGTGACCACGTTGGTCAGGCTCGAATCAGCGCTGAGGGCGCCGAACATGTTGTAGACGGTCTGCCCGTTGGGCATCGACTCGATACCGATCGACGACAGCGGGAACATCTCGCGGCTGCGCAGCACGGCATCGTTGAACGCCTGGACGTTGCTGATCGAGTCGATGTCCACCAGCACGGTGTCGACGATGATCTGCTGGCCGGCCAGGGCGATGTGAATCGGCAGGCCGCCGAATTCGTTCATTTCCAGCTTGATGCTCGGCTCGGAGCTCTGGATCAGCGACAGCGTGATCTCTTGCGAAGCCACCTCGTCCAGCGCCTTGAGGGCATTGAAGAGGCTATCGATGGTCCAGTTGTTGCCTGCGCTCATGTATTTCTCCGACATGAAAGAGCCAGCCAGGATCGGTTGGCGTAGCTGTTGCTCCATTTGCTTGAGCAAGCTTCGGTTTTCCGGAAGCACCCAAGTCTCGTGTTTCACATAACCGGCGGCGGCCAGGCCTGCGCGCATCTGCTTCATGTAGAAGCTCGAGGGTTTTTTCGCTGACGTCCTGGCACGCTCGCCCCTGGGGCTGGCTGCGGCAGGCGTCGGAGTGCGGCTTGTCATGGCTGGAATCCGGTTATGAGCATCTCACGCGTGGGCCACACTACAACCAATGCAAAGTGCCATCAATGACTCACGCGTGAGATTTTCATGACAGACGCAAAAAGGCCCGCAACGCGGCGGGCCTCTGGGTTGTGCAGTTGTTGCTAGGCGTTGCTGTGCAGGAATTGGTCAGTCGAAACCACGGTGGCGTAGGCGAAACTCAGCGCCGACATGAAGGCTGCGTGCACTTGGGCAGCCGGCACCGTCAGGCCATTGAATTCGAGATCACGGCTGGCGCAGGCATCGTGTATCACCGTGACGCCGTAACCCATGTCCGCCGCCGCGCGGGTGATGCCATCGATGCACATATGGCTCATGCTGCCGATCACCACCAGGTCGGTGATGCCTTGTTCGTCGAGCACCGATTTCAGTTCGGTTTCGCGGAACGAGTTGACGAAGTGCTTGAGTACCACCGGCTCGTTGGCGCGGTTGCGCACCTTCGGATGCAGTTCGGCGCCCTCGGAGCCGGGAGTGAAAAACGGTGCATCGTCGGAGGTGAATTCGTGACGAATGTGCACCACGGAATCGCCCGCTTCGCGAAAGGCTGCGATCAGCCGCGCGGCGTTGTCGGCAGAGGCGTCGGCGCCGACCAGCGGCCACTTGCCTTGGGGGAAGTAGTCGTTCTGGATATCGACTACGATGAGCGCTTGCTTGGCCATGGGATTGTCCTCGAGACGGTGATTGGGTGTGGCCTCAGTATTGACGCTGGCCGAGGATTCGAGGATTGGCCGCACCGACAATAGACGGGGGAAAACTGACAATGGCTGCACAAAAAGCCGTCACCGCTGAGCTGGGCGTGCTGATTTACCCCGGCGCGCAACTGGCGGCGGTGCACGGTCTGACCGATCTGTTCGCGGTGGCCAACCGTATCGCCGCCGAGCATCAGGCCGCGCGGTTGCCCGTGCTGCGGGTCAGTCACTGGCAGGTTGCGGGCGATCAGTCGCTGGCGCGGGTCTATGACAGTCATCCGGGTACCGAGAACGCTTTGCTCGCCGTGCTGATTCCGCCGTCCCTCGGCGGGTTCGATGCAGCGCAGATGACCGCGAGCCTGACGCAATGGCTGCGCGATCAGCATGCACGCGGCGCAACCCTCGGTGGCGTCTGCGTAGGCTCGTTGATGCTGGCCGAAAGCGGCTTGCTCGACGGGCGCAGCGCCACCACCCACTGGACCTCGGCCCAGGCGTTCGCCGAGCGTTATCCGCACATCAAACTGAAGGCCGACACGCCGATTGTCGATGACGGCGACCTGATCACCACGGCCGGGCTGATGGCCTGGTCGGAACTGGGATTGCGCCTGGTCGATCGCTTGCTCGGCCCGAGCATCGCCACCGCGACCGCGCGTTTTCTGGTGATGGAACACAGCGACAGCGCCAGTGAATGCGGAAGCAATTTCGCACCGATCCTCAGTCATGGCGACGCGGCCATTCTCAAGGTCCAGCACTGGCTGCAAAGCACCGGGGCGACGGAGGTTTCGCTGGCGGCGATGGCCGAGCGCGCGGGACTGGAAGAGCGCACGTTTCTACGCCGATTCCGCGCCGCGACAGGCTTGAAACCGACCGAGTATTGCCAGCACCTGCGGGTGGGCAAGGCGCGGGAAATGCTTGAATTCACCAATGGCACGATCGATCACATAGCCTGGACGGTGGGCTATCAGGATCCAGGCGCGTTTCGCGCGATCTTCAAGAAGATCACCGGGCTGGGGCCAAGTGATTACCGCACAAGGTTCGGCCTGACGCGATAGCCCAGGCACGATGAACTACTGTAGGAGTGAGCCTGCTCGCGATAGCGGTGGGTCAGTCACCATTCGTGTTGGATGAGATACCGCTATCGCGAGCAGGCTCACTCCTACAGGGGAATGGGCTGAGGCGCGGGATCGTGCAATTTGCCGGAATTTTACCCGCCGTCGTGCAGTTTGAAACAGGCGCGATGCCAGCACCTCGGCGGCAAACACCCGATAACCGGGCGGTTTGTTGAGATCGATGATTGGCCTGATCTCTGCAATTTCCGTGAGTGAACCCATCGACTGATGCAAGGGGAACGCATGACCCCGACACCCAGCAAGAAAATCGTCGTGGCCCATTCGGTGCGTGCCGAGGCGCCGCAACATGAAGTCGAGACCAACAAGGCCCTGGCGCGCTGGCTGGCGCAGATTCTCGGCTGCAAATTCGGCGGCAGTTACGATCCGGCGAAACATTCAGGCCGTGAACTGTACCTGCTGCCGACGCAAACCATCGTCGGCGCCGCCCATGCTCAAGCGCTGGGCATCAAAGGCCCTGATGATTTGTGGGGCGGCTACGTCGAATACGATTTCATCTGCACCAAAGCCATCAGCCACGGCCTGCGCAGCCATCTGGCGCAGGCGCCGCAGGGCTGGTCGCCGCTGTTCTCGGAGCGGGTGCGCAACGTTGTGCTCGACGGTCTCAGCGTATTCGCCCTGGAAGATGCGCGGCCCGCCGCCGAGCATCTGCTGTACGCCGGGCCGATTCGCTTGAAGCCGATTCACGCGTGCGCCGGTCGCGGCCAGGAAGTGATCAAGAGCCTCGACGCGTTCGATGAAATCCTCGCGCGCCCCGAAGCACAAAGCTTGTTCAGTGACGGCGTAGTGCTGGAGCAGGACTTGCGCAACGTGGTCACCCATAGCGTCGGCCAGTCGTTTATCGGCGGCAAGGTCTTGAGTTATTGCGGCGATCAATACTTGACCGAGGACGGTCATGGCGAAGAGGTCTACGGCGGTTCGAACCTGCTGGTGGTGCAGGGCGGCTATGACCAATTGCTCGCGCTGGATCTGCCCGATGATGTGCGCCTGGCCATCGAACAGGCTCAGGTGTTCGACAGCGCAGCTGACGAAGCCTACCCACGCTTCTTCGCTTCGCGGCGCAATTACGATATCGCCCAGGGCCTGGACGCCGACGGCAACCAGCGCAGCGGCGTGCTCGAACAATCCTGGCGCATGGGCGGCGCCAGCAGTGCTGAAGTGGCCGCGCTGCAAAGCTTCGTCAACGATCCACAGATGCGCGCCATCCGCGTGTCGTCGGTGGAAACCTATATCGATCAGGCGCTGCCGGCGGACGCCATCGAGGTCTATCGCGGCCCGGCGGAAAACAGCGCGTTTCTTCTCAAATATGTGACGGTCCAATCCTATGACGGCTAGAAGCGAAAGCATTCAAATCGACATCGATGACGAACAGATGAGCGGGACTTTTCTCAGTCCCAAATCGAAAGTCCCGGGGGTGTTGTTTGTTCACGGTTGGGGCGGCAGTCAGGAGCGCGATCTGGAACGGGCCAAAGGCATTGCCGGCCTGGGTTGTGTGTGCCTGACCTTCGACCTGCGCGGGCATACCGGCGGCACCGGGATTCCCCTGTCCCGGGTGACCCGTGAGGATAATCTGCGTGACTTGCTGGCAGCCTATGATCGCCTGCTGGCGCACCCGGCCCTCGACACCTCGGCGATCGCCGTGGTCGGCACCAGTTATGGCGGTTATCTGGCTTCGATCCTGACCTCACTGCGCCCGGTGCGCTGGCTGGCGCTGCGCGTGCCGGCGCTGTACCGCGATGAACAGTGGCACACGCCCAAGCGCGATCTGGACAAGGCCGATCTGCGCGATTATCGCAATACGCTGGTGCGTGCCGACAGCAATCGCGCCTTGCACGCCTGTTCGCAATTCACCGGCGACGTGCTGCTGGTGGAATCGGAAACCGACGACTTCGTACCTCACGCGACGATCATGAGTTACCGCGCAGCGTGTCAGCAGACTCACTCGTTGACGCACCGGATTATCGATGGCGCCGATCACGCATTGAGTGATCCGGTGTCGCAGCAGGCCTACACGTCGATCCTGGTGGACTGGATTACCGAGATGGTGGTGGGGGAGCGGTTGAGCATTATCCAATCCAGATGATTTTCGGTGGTCTTGCGGACGCTATCGCGAGCAGGCTCACTCCTACATTTGGAATGCGTTCCCCCTGTAGGAGTGAGCCTGCTCGCGATTGCAATTTCCCATTCAACAACTCTCTCAGGACGGTTTCTTCTCAATCCGCAGCGCCTTGGCCTTGGCCTCCACCACCAGATACATCACCACCGTAATCAACAGCGGCAACAGAAAATAAATCGCCCGATACGCCAGCAGTCCCGCCACCAGACTGCCGCGGGACGCTTCGTGCTGCAGCAGCGCGACAAACACCGCTTCAAGGACACCCAGCCCTGCTGGAATGTGCGTGATGACCCCGGCGATCGCGCTGATCAACAGCACGCCCAGCACCAGCGGATAATCCAGTTTGCTTGGCAGCAAAGTGAAGATCACCGCCGCCATCAGCGACCAGTTCAAGGCGCCCAACAGCAATTGCAGGACCGCCATGCGCAGCGACGGCAGGTTGATTTCCACGCCGCGTATCGACCACTCGCGGCGCTTGGAAAACTGACACGCCGCCAGGTACCCGGCACTGACCAACAGCAACAACACACCCACCAGTTGCAGCGCGTCACTGCTGAGTTTCCAGCCTGGCGGCATGCGCACCAGACCGCTGCTGAAGACCACACCGGCGATGGTCATGTAGCCGAACCAGTTGGTCGCCAGGCTCAGGCCGAGGATCTTGGCGATGTTGCCCTTGCTTACGCCGAGCCGCGAATACAGCCGATAACGCATGGCGATGCCGCCGACCCAGGCGCTGAGGTTGAGGTTGAAGGCGTAGCTGATGATGCCCACCGGCAGGATCTGCTTCCACGTCAGGTCCTGACGAATGTAGGTGCGGCCGATCAGGTCGAAACTGGCGTACACCAGAAAGCTCAGCAGGGTCAGGCTGGCAGCGATGATCAGCGTGCGCACCTTGAAATCGGCGAGGGTTTCCAGCACCTCGGCCCATTCGATGCGCGTGGCGAACATTGTCAGCAGGACGATCAGCGCGAGGAAAAACAGGAGGGTCAGCGGACGTTTCCAGCGGCTCCATTTCGACGGCGCCGCGGGTGCCGAATGGCTATCGGAATGGACTTCGGAATGACTCATGGACGCGCACCTCGGAAAGGCTTCAGACGCGGTTTATGCGCCGGCAGCCAACCGGCCATGGCCGGGAAGTGCCGCAGGAAGTGGAACACCAGAAAACCCACAGTCATGTGCCAGATCCGTCCACGCGGCAACAGCTTGGCGTCCATCGCCTTGCAGTGGTTCTGGCTGAGGTCTTCGAGGCGTTCGTACAGGTGCTGATTGAAGGCGCGGTCGCGGATCAGCACGTTGGCTTCCAGATTCAGCGACAGGCTCAGCGGGTCGAGATTGCTCGAGCCCACGGTGCTCCAGTCATCGTCGACCAGCGCGACTTTGCCGTGCAGCGGGCGTTGGCAATATTCATGAATCTGCACGCCGGCGCGCAGCAGATAATCGTAGGTCATGCGCGCTGCCAGTTTCGCGACGAGCATGTCTGGCTGGCCCTGCAGGATCAGCCGCACATCGACGCCTCGGCGGGCGGCGTTGCGGATTTCGCGCAGCAAACGGTAACCGGGGAAGAAGTAGGCATTGGCGATGATCACCCGGCGCTTGGCCTTGCGCAGCACCTGCAGATAGACGTCTTCGATATCAGTGTTGTGTTGATCGTTATCGCGGAACACCAGGCGTACCTGGCCGTCGTGATCGGTGAAAGCCATTTCCGCCAGACGCTGGCGCCGACGCTGCCACCAGAACCGCGCGCGTCCCGGACGACCGCTTTGCAGCAGGGCGAAGTGATGGATGTCGGCGACCACGGGACCCTGGATCTCCACCGAATAATCCTGCTTGGCTTCAGGGCCGAAATCGGCCAAATGATCGCCGGAAAAATTGATCCCGCCAATGAACGCGATCAAACCGTCGACCACCACGATCTTGCGGTGCAAGCGGCGAAACCAGTTGGTGCGGATGCCCAGGTGCTTGGGCGCTGGATCGAAGATCTGCAGATGCACGCCGGCATCGCTCAATGCCGACAGATAGCCGGTGCTCAGCTCGCCGCAGCCGAAGCCGTCGAGGCTGACCGTGGTGCGCACGCCACGCTGGGCGGCTTCGATGAGGATCTGCTGCAACTCGGCGCCGACCTTGTCTTCGAAGACGATGAAGGTCTCCAGCAGAATTTCGCTCTTGGCCGCGCGCATCGCTTCGAACACGCGGGGGAAATATTCCTCGCCGTTCTCCAGCAGTTCTACGCGGTTATTGCTGTGCCATTGATACTCGACGTCAACGTGGCCGGGCTCGCGCACCGGCGGGTTCAGCGTGACCGGTTCGACGGCGGATTTTTCCAGTGGCGCACTGTTCATAGTTCAATCTCCACCGATAACGGTGCGTGGTCGGAAAGGTGTGACCAGGGCCGGTTGGTCAAGACTTTCGGCCGGCTGGCCTTGAGGTTGCGCACGTAGATGCGGTCGAGCCGCAGCGCTGGCAGTCGCGCGGGAAAGCTGCGCGCCGGTTTGCCGTGGTGTTCGGCGAATACTTCGCGCAGGCCACAGGGCTTGAGCTGCGCATCGGCGCGCTGGCGCCAGTCATTGAAGTCGCCGGCGACAATCACTGGCGCATCGGCGGGCAATTCGGCGAGACGTTGCAGCAGCAGATCCAGTTGTGCATTGCGATGGCTTTCGCGCAGGCCCAGATGCACGCAGATCGCATGCACCTCGGTGCCGTCTCCGGGCAGGCGCAGCACGCAATGCAGCAGGCCACGGTTCTCATGGCCGCTGATCGACACGTCGAGATTGTCGTGGCGGATGATCTGGAATTTCGACAGCAGTGCATTGCCGTGGTCGCCCGCCGGGTACACCGCGTTGCGCCCGTAGGCGAACTGCGGCCAGAGGCTGTCGGCGAGGAATTCGTATTGCGGCATCGTCGGCCAGTTGTCGTAGCGTTTCGGATGCTGCTCGTGGGTGCCGTGGACTTCCTGCAGAAACACCACGTCGGCGGCGACGCTGCGCACCGCTTCACGCAGCTCCGGCAGAATGAAACGCCGGTTCAGCGCGGTGAAGCCCTTGTGGGTGTTGACCGTCAGGACAGTGAAGGTACGCACCGAGGGTGAGACCACGGAGCCTTCGTCGGTAAAACCGACCGGTTCGGGAATGCTCATGACAGAACTCCTTCAGCGGCGACTTGCCCGGGAGTTGTGGCGAGGTCTTTGTCGAGGTCGAAGCGCTGCAACAGATTGCGGGCGTCGTAGGGCGCGCGGACTTTGATGTCGTTGTCGAAGTAGCAGAACACTTCACGGGATTTGCGTGCGCGGGGCTTCAGGCGTGGGGCTATCAGATGTGCGTCCTCCGGCTGTTTGCCGTGATGCCAGGCGTCGATGCGCTCGGCCCAGCGCTTGAGTGCTTGTTCGGAATAGCCGCTGGCGTAGAGCTCTTCAGCACCGTGCAGGCGCAGATAGACGAAGTCGCTGGTGAGGTCTTCGCGGTACGGCCATTTGCCGGCGGTGTCGGCAATGACCAGTGCGGTGTTGTAGCGTTTTAGCAGGCGTACGAATTGCGGGTCGATGAAACTTTCATGACGGATTTCCACCGCATGGCGCAGCGGCTTCTTGCGCCAGGCCTTGACGCTGGCGTGGCCGGGCAGATGCGAATCGTGCTGGCGGGCGAGGGCGGCTGCGGCTTGGGTATCGTGGGGCAGTTGCGCAAGAAACTGGTCGAAGCGCTCGGCGTCGAATTTGAAGTTGGGCGGAAACTGCCAAAGGATCGGCCCGAGTTTTTCCTTCAGCTCCAGCACGCCTGAGGCAAAGAAATTCGCCAGCGGCTTTTCGATGTCGCGCAGGCGGCGCACGTGGGTGATGAAGCGCGGCGCCTTGACGCTGAATACGAAGTGATCGGGGGTTTCGGCGTACCACTGGGCGTAACGTTCGGGTCGTTGCAGGGCGTAGAACGATCCATTGATTTCAATGCTGTTGACCGCGCGGGAGGCGAACTGCAATTCGCGCTTCTGCGCCAGTCCCTTCGGGTAGAAGTCCCCGCGCCACGGGGCGTAGCGCCAGCCTGAAATACCGATGTGAATCGTCGCCATCCCATCCTCCCGTAGAAAGTCCTCGTGTTGCCGATGTTCTGTGATGACTGCGCCGGGGGCGGGAAAGTTTCGGTGGTGTTACGGACGGTCGCGGGTGAAGCGAAGATCAAGAGCTTACCCCCTCACCCCGGCCCTCTCCCCCAAGGGGGCGAGGGGGAAGGGAGCAGATCTTCATGTCTCCTGAAATCGCGTACGACTGTGAAGGGAGCAGATCTTCATGGTCTTCAGGACTTGAGTTCGACTCAAGACGTGCAGTTGGTGAGTTTGGTCATGCAACTCGGTCGGCTCCCTCTCCTGGGGGAGAGGGCTGGGGTGAGGGGGCTCTTGAACTTGCCGCGCAATTACCGATCAGTTCCTTACCAGGTTCAGCCACGGGAGATCGGAGTTTTGCGCAATTTCAGGATCGCCATTCTGCTGGGAGCGCTGTTGTGCTTCGGCGTCAACACATCGCAGGCCGCCGCGCTGCCGGGCGTTCCGGCTCCCGCTGACACGGCGGAAAAACCTGCCGAACCGGAACCGCTGGTGCAGGGCGGTCTGCTCGGGGCGATCAGTTCGAGCATTGACGACGTGCAGGAAAAACTCGACCTCAATGAACATCTGGTTGATGCCTGGCGCCTGCGTGCCGACCGCGCGGCGGATGAGGTCGATCGGCTGGTCAAGCAGCCGTCGAACCGTTCGGGCTGGAGCGTGGCCGGGGATTTCCTCACGCTGTCGGGTGTGTGGCTGGGCAGTTTCGCCCTGTTGACCGTGCTTGGCAGTCTGCTGGCCAAGCGTCTGCGCGAGGGGCGCTGGTTGCGCACTCGCCAGCGCAGTCAGGACCTGCTCGGCTATGTGCTGCCGTACACCGTGCCGGCACTGATCTGCCTGCCGCTGACGCTGTATGTCAGCCATTTTCTTCAAGGTTCGGTGGGGCGCGCGCTGGCGCTGTGTCTGGCCTACGCCACCAGCAGCGGTATCTTTTCCACGTCGATGTTGTTGTGCGTCGTGGTGATGTTCAACGTCGGCCACAAACGCACCGCCGCGCGAATCATCCGTGAATACTGTCCGCGACCGCTGTTCCTGATCGGCTTTCTCGCTGCTCTCAGTGATGCCCTGACCAGCCCGCAGATCGCCCGGCAACTGGGCGGCAATATCACCAGCAGTATCGCCGTGTTCACCGGGCTGATCGCCTCGGTGATTTTCGGTTTGCTGGTGATCCGCTTGCGCCGGCCGGTGGCCCATCTGATCCGCAATCGCCCGTTGGCCCAGCGTTTGAAACAACCGTCGCTGCAAGAGTCGCTGCGGATATTTTCCGGGTTGTGGTATTGGCCGATCGTGCTGATGGTGCTGGTCTCGGCGGTCAGTCTGATCGGCATCGGCGAGGACAATCAGAAAGCCCTGCGCTGCGCCTTGTTCACCACCGTGCTGCTGATCGCCACGGTATTTCTCAGCACCGTGTTGCAGCACCTGTTCAAGTCGCGCAAGGCCGAGGCGCTCCAGCGCAGCAGTGCCTACAAGGAACGCTTTCTCAGCCTGTTGCACGCGTTGCTGCGTATCGTCATGGCGATTGTGTTCATCGATATTCTCGGGCGGATCTGGGGCGTGTCATTGCTCGATTTCGCCCAGAGCAGCACGGTGGGCCGAGCGATCAGCAATGCCTTGAGCAGTATCGGCCTGATCTTCCTGGTGACGTGGTTGCTGTGGGTCGTGCTCGACACGGCGATTCAGGAAGCGCTGAAACCGCCGGTCAGCAAACGCGCGGCACGCCAGCCGAGCACGCGGGTGAAAACCATCCTGCCGTTGTTGCGCAATGCGATCAAAATCATCCTCGTGGTGATCTGCGCGATCACTACCATGGCCAATCTTGGCATCAACGTCGCGCCGCTTCTGGCTGGTGCCGGTGTGGTCGGTCTGGCCATCGGTTTCGGTTCGCAGCAACTGGTGCAGGATGTGATCACCGGGCTGTTCATCATCATCGAAGACACCCTGTCGATTGGCGACTGGGTGGTGCTGGATTCCGGCCATGCCGGCACTGTCGAAGGCTTGACCATCCGCACCCTGCGCCTGCGTGACGGCAAGGGTTTTGTGCACTCGGTGCCATTCGGTCAGATCAAGGCTGTGACCAACCAATCGCGGCAGTTCGCTTTTGCATTTTTCTCGGTGCAGTTCACTTACGACACCGACGTCGACAAGGCCATCGAGCTGATCCGCGAGGCCGGCGATTCGATCCGCGAAGACCCGTTCCTCAAGTACAACCTGCAAGGGCCGCTGGATGTGTTCGGGGTGGACAGGATGGATCTCAACGGCGTGGTACTGACGGCGCAATTTCGCACGGTATCCGGTGGGCAATATGCGGTGAGCCGGGCGTTCAACCAGCGCTTGAAGAAGCTTGTGGATAACACTGCAAATGTGCATTTTGCGCAGACTTATCCACAGCAGGTCTTTTTGCCGAAGCGGCAGCAGGAGGGGGCGGTGGTGGCGGCTGAGGTGCCGCAGGAGTCGCGGACCTGATCTGAGCTCTGCGTTGAATGTCCCGGCCTCATCGCGAGCAGGCTCACTCCTACAGGGGAATGCATTCCAGAATGTAGGAGTGAGCCTGCTCGCGATGGCGCTAGAACAGACACCCTCAATGCCGGATCAACTTCCGGCCTATCTGCTCCATGGCCACTTGATCCAGTTCCACCCAGATCTGCTGTTTGCCGGCAATCACCGCCGCCACGGGCACGCCATCGCGATACACCAGCCGATTACTCACCAGCGCCGGCACTTTCACCCCGGGCAACAGTGTCCCCGCCAGGTTCAGCGGATCAACTCCACATACCGCCACCAGGCTGCCGTCCTGCGGGCGCCGGCGCAATTCGCGCAATAGGGGAATCGCCTCCGGCAGCGCGAATTGCTCGCCCGCCAGACCACTGACAAAGCGCCCGCCACGAATCTCGCCCCGCGCTTCCAGTCGATGGAAGGTGCGCAGCAATTCGCGCCAGCTCGGCAGCCAGTCTGCTTCCCGTTCCAGCAAGCGCCACAACACCACGCCGTAGCGGCGCAGCAGGGTCATGGCCACATGTTCGAGCGTCTCGGCTGTGTCTGCTGACGAACCACGGCGCAGCAACGCCCAGCGCCCGGCATCGTCCATCCCGCCGATAAACGCGCCGCGCCCGCGTCGACTGCTGCGCTGCTGACGCTTGCTTGCCGGGGTGATCAGCGCGCGCAGGCCGGCGAAGCTGTCGGCATTCACCAGCCCGGCGGCGACCAGTTCCTGCAGGGCGATTTCCAGTTCGCTGCGCAGCAGGCGCGCTTCATGAATCAGCTCATCAAAAAACAGCGCGCCATGCTGACTCAGCGCCTCGAAGACTTTCTGCGTTTTCAGCGATAACTCACTCACTGGGGTTTGCTCAGCCAGCGCACTCCACAAACCCACCTGACTGCGCGGCAGCAGGACAATCGGCGTGCTGCGCAATGCCGAGCCGCTGACTTTCTGTCGCGCGCTGATCCGCGTCCACACCAGTTTGCCGTTGCGGCACAGCTCATCCAGCCAGCTCGGCGAATAGTCCTTGAGGCGTGCCGGCAGGATGTCGCTGTCCCACGCCGAAGCTGCCGCCGGGTAACCTTCGAACTGGCCGACAATCGCTGGCAACACTGCGCTGCCCTGACCTTGGGTGGTCGGTGACAAATGCTGCCAGTCGAATAGAAAGCGCGTGAAGTCCTGCAACGCCACCGGTTCGATTTCCCGACGCAGGCGCTTGACCGTGTAGCGATGGATGCGCGCGAGCAGATGGCGTTCGCACCATTCTTCAATCGCGCTTTTCGGCGTGAACTGCCCGCGCAAGACGTAACCTTCACGCTCCAGTCGGGCGAGGGCCTGACTCACTTGCGCGGCGGGCAGGGCGAGCGGCTCGGCAATGGCTGGCAAAGGGGTCGGCCCAAAGGCACCGAGGCGGGCGCGGATCACTTCGACCAGCGCTTCATCGAATGTCCACGCCTCGTCGAATCCGGGTAGCGCCACTGCTGCGCTCGCCAACGTCGCCTGTGGATAAAGTGCCTGCAGACAACTCAAGCGTTCGCGGGCCAGCCATAGCTGATGCTCGGCGTCGATCCGCAGCAGGCAGGCGCGCCCGCTGGCCATCAGCGCGTGCAACCAATCCAGCCAAGCCGTGTTGGCTCGCGCTTCGGCGTCACTGATGCAGGCAAGGCTCATCAGTGCTTCGTGCATTTCATCCATGGAATTGGGCGACGGCCAGGCTTCTTCGCGCACCGCCGTGATCGCATCGGCGTCCAGCGCGCCGAGGTCATCGGTCGATTGCGGATCGCTCCAGCGCCGGTTGATCACCGCTTGCGTGCGCCGTTCTTCCAGCGGCGCGTCATCAAGAAACGTGTACGGCCGGGCGCTGAGGATTTCCGCCGCCAGCGGCGACGGTGCCGGCAGGTCGCGGCTGATCAGCCGCACCTCGCCACGCTCCATGCGCCGCAGCAGGGTCAGCCAGCCTTCGCTGTCCATCGCTTCGTGCAGGCAATCGTCGAGGGTCTGTTCCACCAGCGGATGCTCGGGGACTTCGCGCTCGCCGGCGAGGTTTTCCAGGCAGGCGATCTGGTCGGGAAACACGCTGGCGATGAGGTCTTCGCTTTTCATCCGTTGCAGCTGCGGGGCGACTTTGCGTCCGCCGGTAAAGCGCGGCAGCGCCAGCGCCACCCCGGCATTCCAGCGCCAGCGCACGCCGAATAACGGCGCATCGAGCACGGCCTGAATGAGCGTGTGTTCGGCGCTATTACTGTGCAGATAACGCCAGACTTCATCGAGCTCGAAGCTGTGACTGGTGGACAGCGACAGCACGATCGCGTCTTCGCTGGCGGCGGCCTGCAACTCGAAGTTGAAGGTGCGGCAGAAACGCTTGCGCAGGGCCAGGCCCCAGGCGCGGTTGATGCGGCTGCCGAACGGCGTATGGATGATCAGTTGGGTGCCGCCGGACTCGTCGAAAAACCGCTCCATCAACAGCGTGTCCTGCGAGGGCAGGGCGCCGAGGGTTTGCCGGGCGCGAGCGAGATATTCGACCAGTTGCTCGGCGCTGGCGAGGTTGAGGCCAAGTGTCGTGGTCAGCCAGTCGAGCGCCGGTTGCAGATTACCGGGGCTGGCGCTGAGCAGCTCATCCAGATGCCCTTGCAGACGCGCGACGGCGGCCGACAGTTCATCGCTGCGCCCCGGGGCTTCGCCGAGCCAGAACGGAATGGTCGGTGGCATGCCCTGCGCATCCTCGACGCGGACCTTGCCGCTCTCCACCCGCAGGATGCGGTACGAGGTATTGCCGAGCTGAAACACGTCGCCAGCGATACTTTCCACGGCGAAATCTTCGTTGACGCTGCCGATGCTCAAGCCCTGCGGTTCGAGCAGCACGCTGTAGTCGGCGTTGTCCGGGATGGTGCCGCCACTGGTCACGGCGGTCAGTTGCGCGCCGCGCCGGCCGCGCAAAGTGCGATTGACGACGTCGCGATGCAGGTACGCGCTACGGATGCCCTGACGGCCGTTGTACCCTTCGGCGAGCATGCTCAGCAGGGCCTGATAGTGCTTTTCGTCGACATCGCGGTAAGGCCAGGCGCGACGGAACATCGCCAACAAGGCGTCCTCCGACCATTCCTGGCAACTGACTTCGGCAATGATCTGCTGCGCCAGCACGTCGAGCGGTTTTTCCGGGATGTGCAGCGTATCGAGCTCGCCCCGGCGCACGCAGTCGAGCAGAGCGGCGCACTCGATCAGGTCGTCGCGGGTGGTGGCGAACAGACGGCCCTTGGGCGTACCGCCGACCTGGTGGCCGGAGCGGCCAACCCGTTGCAGAAACGCGGCAATCGAACGCGGCGAGCTGATCTGGCAGACCAGGTCGACTTCACCGATATCGATGCCCAGCTCCAGCGACGCGGTGGCGATCAGTACCTGCAACTCACCGCGCTTGAGGCGCTGTTCGGCGTCGAGGCGAAACTCCTTGGCGAGGCTGCCGTGGTGCGCCGCCACCGCCTGCTTGCCGAGGCGTTCGCTCAGATGCCGGCTCAGGCGTTCGGCGAGGCGTCGGGTGTTGACGAAAATCAGCGTCGTGCGGTGCTCGCGAGCAAGTTCAGCGAGGCGGTCATACACCAGTCCCCAGACATCGGTGGCCATCACCGCCGACAACGGCACCGGTGGCACCTCGATGCCCAGGTCTCGTGGGCGGGCGTGGCCGATGTCGACGATTTCGCAGGGGCGTTCGTGACCGACCAGAAACTGCGCCACCGCCTCCACCGGTTTCTGTGTGGCGGACAGGCCGATCCGGGTCAGCGGCTCGGCGCAGAGTGCTTGCAAACGCTCCAGGCTCAACGACAGATGACTGCCGCGCTTGCCGGCGGCCATGGCATGGATTTCGTCGATGATCACCGTGCGCGTGGTGCCGAGCATCTTGCGCCCGGATTCCGAGCCGAGCAGCACGTACAGCGATTCCGGCGTGGTGACCAGAATGTGCGGTGCGTTCTTGCGCATGGCGGCGCGATCTTTTTGCGGCGTGTCGCCGGTGCGTACGGCGGTGGTGATCGTCAGCTCGGGCAGGCCCAGTTCGCGCAATTGCGCGGTAATGCCGGCCAGCGGATTCTGCAGGTTGATCTGGATGTCGTTGGACAGCGCTTTCAGCGGCGAGACATAGACCACCAGGGTTTCGGCGGGCAGGCCGTCGGGGTGTTCGAGGCCGCGGTGCACAAGCTCATCGAGCACGGCGAGAAACGCGGTCAGGGTTTTCCCCGAGCCGGTGGGCGCCGCGATCAGCGTCGACCGGCGCTGCTGGATCAACGGCCACGCACGGGCCTGAGCGGCGGTGACCGCCGGGAAAGTCTTGCTGAACCAGGCGCTGACGGCGGGGTGAAAGCCTGCCAGAGCGCTGTTGGCGGGGAGGGGCAGATTCATGACAGAAGTTATGCGGGCGGGGGCGGGAAGATGCAAGTACCGTTCGGACCCCTTCGCGAGCAGGCTCGCTCCCACCTTGGAATGCGGTCTCCTGTAGGAGTGAGCCTGCTCGCGATAGCACCAGTGGGGGCGATACAAATCCCGGCATCTACACTTTACGGGTGACGGTTGCGCACTAAACCCGCAAAATGCAACGATTCCGGCAATGATCGACCACGGCGCCACGCGTGCCGTCGTCAAAACCATCGTTCCAATCAGACTGGGCCTGCTGACTCTATGCGAATGCGCCTTATGTTACTGGGCGGCGGAAATGCCCTTGGGCAGGCGCTGATTCGCCTCGGTGCGGAAGAAGACATCGGTTTCCTCGCCCCCCGCCCGCCCGAAAACGGCTGGGATGCCGCGAGCCTCACACAATTGCTCGACGACACCCGTCCCGATGCGTTGATCAACCTCGCCTACTATTTCGACTGGTTCCAGGCCGAAAGCGTCAGCGAAAGCCGCATGACCGGCCAGGAACGCGCCATCGAGCGTCTGGCCGAACTGTGCCAGCACCACAACATTGTCCTCGTGCAGCCGTCGAGCTATCGCGTGTTCGACGGCTCGCGGGCCACGGCCTACAGCGAAAAAGACGAACCGGTGCCGCTGGGCCTGCGCGGTCAGGCTTTGTGGCGCATCGAACAAAGCGTGCGCGCGACCTGCCCGCAACATGTGCTGCTGCGCTTTGGCTGGCTGCTCGACGACAGCCCCGACGGCACCCTCGGGCGCTTTCTCGCCCGTGCGGAAAAACCGGAAGAATTGCTGCTGGCCGATGACCGTCGCGGCAACCCCACGCCGGTCGATGACGCGGCGCGGGTGATCATTTCCGTACTCAAGCAACTCGACTGCGCCGCGCCGCTGTGGGGCACTTACCATTACGCCGGCCACGAAGCGACCACGCCGCTGGCGCTGGGCCAGGCGATTCTGACCGAAGCACGCAGCCTGCACGCGCTGGCCATCGAAGCACCGACTGCGCAGGCACATGCCGCGCGCCCGGATGCTGCCGAAGAGCCACAACATGCAGTACTGGCCTGCAAGAAAATTCTCCACACTTTCGGGATCAAGCCGCGCGCCTGGCGTGCCGCCCTCCCGGGCTTACTGGACAGGTTCTACCGACATGGCTGAAGGAACGGTTTTAATCACTGGCGGAGCCGGATTCATCGGTTCGCACCTGACCGATGCCCTGCTCGCCAAGGGCTATTCGGTGCGCGTGCTCGACGACCTGTCGACCGGCAAACGCAGCAACCTGCCGCTGGACAATCCCAAGGTCGAATTGCTGGTTGGTGACGTTGCCGATGCCGCATCGGTGGCCCGCGCCATGCAGGGCTGCAGCGCTGTTGCGCATCTGGCTGCCGTGGCCTCGGTGCAGGCCTCGGTGGACGATCCGGTGAAAACCCACCAGAGCAATTTCATCGGCACCCTGAATGTCTGCGAAGCCATGCGTCTGGCCGGGGTCAAGCGTGTGGTGTACGCCTCCAGCGCGGCGGTGTACGGCAACAATGGCGAAGGCGAGTCGATCGACGAAGACACCCCGAAAGCCCCGCTGACGCCGTATGCGTCGGACAAACTGGCCGGTGAGCAGTACTTCGATTTTTACCGTCGCCAGCATGGCCTGGAGCCGGCGATTTTTCGCTTCTTCAACATCTTCGGCCCACGCCAGGATCCGTCCTCGCCGTACTCCGGGGTGATCAGCATCTTCAGCGAACGCGCCTCCAAAGGTTTGCCGATCACCGTGTTTGGCGATGGCGAGCAAACCCGCGATTTCCTGTATGTCGGCGATCTGGTCGATTTGCTGGTGCAGGCGATTGAAAAGCCCGAAGTGCAGGAAGGCGCGGTCAACGTTGGCTGGAATCAGGCGATGAGCCTCAAGCAGATGCTCGAAGCGTTGAAATCGGTAGTCGGCGAGCTGCCGCCCGTGAGTTACGGGCCGGCACGTTCGGGTGATATCCGCCACTCACGGGCTGACAACCGACGCTTGCTGCAGCGCTTTGAAATGCCGCCGCAGACGCCGATGAGTGTGGGCTTGGCGCGGCTGCTCGGGCGTGCCTGATAAAGCCCTCACCCTAACCCTCTCCCAAAGGGAGAGGGGACTGACCAGGGTGACTGGGCGAAATACGCCGAGCTGAAATACCGAGCCGAACTCAGGTTTTGAACAACACACAAATCGGCTCCCTCTCCCTCGGGAGAGGGCTGGGGGTCAGGGGCCCCGATCTCGAACCCACCACACGACTCAGCACCAAATGAAAAAGGCGCCCTGCAACAGGCGCCTTTTTCACGGCCGGAATATCGCTATCCCTGTGGCGAGGGAATCTTATCCCCCGATCGACTGCGTACGGTCGTCGTCAGGTCTGTGCCTGCCCGCCACCAAGCCTCATTCACCACCACGTGAACGTTCGGTCAAAGTCAGCCTAGAACTTATAGCCCAGACCGACCATGTAGATGAACGGATCGACGTCCACATTCACCCGTGCACGGGTGCCGGGTGCGACGGCGTTGTTCTCGACGGTCGCGCGGGTGTCGATATCGATGTAGCGCACCTGGGCGTTGAGCATGATGTTGTCGGTGATCATGTAGTCGGCGCCGACCTGCCAGGCCAGGCCCCAGGAATTTTTCGCCTTGAAGTTGCTGAAGCCGTTGGCGCTGGCTTCGCTGCCGACGTGTTCGTCGTAGATCCAGGTGTAGTTGATGCCGCCGCCGACATAAGGCTGAAACGCCGATTTCGAATCCAGCGGGTAGTAGACGACGCTAAGGGTCGGCGGCAGGTGTTTCAGGGTGCCGAGCTTGCCATTGGCAGCGGGCAGGGCGGTGCCCTTGAGCTTGACGTCATGCTCGAACGGCGTGGCTGCCAGCAGTTCGATGCCGATGTTATTGGTGAGCATGTAGGCGAAGTTCAGACCCAGTTGGGTGTCGCTGCTCATGGTCGCCTTGCCGCCCAGATTGGTGCCGCTCAGCGGACCCTGATCGACCTTGACGCTGGAGCTGTCGGCCTTCGGGTTGACGGTGATCGCGCCGGCGCGCACGAGAATGTCACCCGCCTCATGGGCGTGGGCGAGCGGGGCTGCGAGCGCAAGGGCAAACAGCGAGGCGCTGAGCAAGGACTTGTTCATGGGGGCTCCGAAAGACATGAAAATATTCGATGTCCAAGGGTACGAAGCCGTCTGATACGGTGTTTTGACTCAGCTCAATGAAACCGTGATACCCCCAAAAAGATCGCAGCCTTCGGCAGCTCCCACAGTTGAAATGCGATCCCATGTAGGAGCTGCCGAAGGCTGCGATCTTTTGATCTTGAAATCTACCGGAGTCTACTCCGGCAGCTCATACGCATAAATCTTCTCCGCCTCCATCTGATACCCGGCATCGGCCAGCTCACTGCTCGACGCTTTCACCTGTAACGGTCCTTCAACCCAGTACGGCTGATACAGCTCATCGAGCTTCACCCCCAGCTCGCTTTTCACATGAACGATCTGGTTCGACGGCGGTGGCGGTACGTGGATGCAGGCGCCGAAATACGGCACCAGCAAGAAGTCCGTGGTGCGTCCCTCTTCGCTGACTTCCAGTGGCACGATGTAACCCGGCAGGCGAATGTTCTGCCCGTCGAGGCTCTTCACCACCGGTGCGTTCGGCATGTCCTGCTTGGCCGCCGGCGCGGATTCGGCGGAGAGTGCGTCGCCCATCTTCGACAGGTCATGCAACGGCGTCATGTTCGGCACTTCCGGCGCAGCGTCCGGAGGGATCATTTCCGACCAGGTCAGGTCTTTCGGCGCCGCGGCCCACACGGGCAGGGCGACCAGCATCAGCAGCGCAAGCAGGGCGCGGGGCATGGTGAACATCCTCATAAACGGATCGACAGGCCATCGGCCAGGGATTGGCGATACGCGCGCCAGGCCGGCACGCTGCCCATCAGCAGCGCGGCCGCCAGAATGCCACCGAGCAGCGTCCATTCATACTCGCTCGGCCACGCCAGTGGCAGGTACAAGCCGTAGTTGGCCTGCACGTAACCTTGCGCAGCGGCGATGCCGATGTACAACAACGCCAGCCCGGCGATCACCCCGGTCAGCGCCAACGCAAAGGCTTCCAGCACCAAAAGGCTTGCGATGTGCCACGGTCGCGCGCCCACCGAGCGCAGAATCGCCATCTCGCGCCGACGCTCATTGAGGCTGGTGAGAATCGCCGTGAGCATGCCGATCAATCCGGTCAGCACAACAAACAGCGAAACCACGAACAGGGCTTTTTCAGCGGTGCTCATCAGGCTCCACAATTCCTGCAAGGCCACGCCCGGCAGGATCGCCAGCATCGGCTCGCCGCGGTATTCGTTGATCTCGCGTTGCAGCGCAAAGGTGGAAATCTTGCTGTTGAGACCGAGCATGAACGCGGTGATCGCTTGCGGCGTCAGGTCCATATTGCGTGCCTGATCGGCGCTGATCCGCCCGTTGCCGCGCGCCGGCACGCCGTTGTGCCAGTCGATGTGAATCGCCTCCATGCCGCCGAGGCTGATGTGCAGCGTGCGGTCTACCGGGGTGCCGGTGCGCTGGAGGATGCCGACCACGGTGAACGGTTTGTCGTCGTGCTTGACCAGGCTGATCGCCGCCACGCCGTGGGCCAGTACCAGTTTGTCGCCGAGCTTGTAATGCAGCGCTTCGGCGACTTCGGCGCCGAGCACCACTTCGAAAGGATCATTGGCAAACGCACGTCCGTCTGCCAGCGCCAGATGTTGCTGGCGCCCGTACTGGTAGTGCTCGAAATAGGCTTCGGTGGTGCCCATCACGCGATAGCCGCGATGGGAGTCACCGAGGGACATGGGGATCGCCCACTTCACTTTCGGGTTGCTGGCGAAATGTTCGAAGCTGTCCCAGCGAATGTTGTTGGTCGCATTGCCGATGCGGAACACCGAATACAGCAGCAGATTGACCGAGCCGGAGCGGGCGCCGACGATCAGGTCAGTGCCGCTGATGGTGCTGGCGAAACTGGCTTTGGCTTCGGTGCGTACGCGCTCGACGGCGAGCAGCAGGCATACCGAAAGAGCAATGGCGAAAGCGGTGAGCAGGGCAGTGAAACGGCGGTTGGCCAGGCTGGCCATGGCCAGACGAAACAGATACATCTCAGACCTCGGCAGACGTGGCGGCGCGGTTAAGCTCGGCCAGGGACAGGTGACGGTCGAACAGCGGCGCCAGGCTCTGATCGTGGCTGACGAACAACAGACTCGATCCGGCCTCGCGGCATTCGGCGAACAGCAGGCGAATGAAATTTTCGCGGGCGTCGTAATCCAGCGCCGAGGTCGGTTCGTCGGCGATCACCAGTTCCGGTTGGCCAATCAATGCGCGGGCGGCAGCGACCCGTTGTTGCTGGCCGATGGACAATGAATCGGCGCGGCGACTGAGCAGGCTTTGGTCTTTCAGACCCAAGTGGGCAAGCAACGTGGCGGCGGCTTGATCGACGCTGCCGTGGCGCTGTTTCGCTCGTTGCGCGCGCAGTTTCGAGAAGTGACAGGGCAACTCGACGTTCTCGCGCACCGAGAGAAACGGCAGCAGATTGAATTGCTGGAAAATGTAGCCAGTGTGATCGACACGAAACGTATCGCGCTTGCCGGCGGAGAGTTCGGTCAGCTCCTGGCCGAGCAGGCGAATGCTGCCGCGATTGGGCTTCTGCACCCCGCCAAGCAGGCCGAGCAGGGTGGTCTTGCCGCTGCCGCTGGGGCCTTTGAGAAACAGGGTTTCGCCGGCTTCCAGACGAAACGCCGGGATGTCCAGCAGCGTCGGGTGACCGGGCCAGTTGAAGCCAAGGTCGGAAAGTTCGATGAGTGCTTGGGTCATTTGAAACCGATCGGGTAGTTGCGTGGCCACTGTGTAGGAGCGAGCCTGCTCGCGATGGCGGTGGGTCAGTCAGCATAGATGCTGAATGTGCTGGCCTCATCGCGAGCAGGCTCACTCCTACAGGGCGTCTCTACAATATTCAGAATTTCAGCGCAGCCGATTTCGCCGTCACTTCCGTGCCTTGCTGGCCGCTGGCGCTGATCAGTTGTACCTGAATCTTCTGCGTCGCCGGGAAGGTCTTGAAGACGTTCGCCAGATCCAGCGTGTTCAGCGCGCCCGGTGTGGCGCAGTTGAACTGGTAATGCGCATGGATTTCGCTGTGGTCGTGGTGATGCTCGTGACCGTCCTTGTCCGCTTCATCTTCGTCGTGATCGTCGGCGTCCGGCTTGTCGCCGAACAGCGGGCTTTCCAGTTCCTGGCTGACCACTTTGCAACCGGCCGCAGCGGGCAGACTGAACAGCGCCAATGGTTTTTCCAGCTGCGCCCGGGCGGCAGCGACTTTGGCCTTGTCCGCGTCCGACGTGGCCGCATGTTCGAAACCGACCAGGTTCATCGCCGGGCTTTCCAGTTCCAGCTCCAGGGTCTGACCGTCGAGCGCGGCATTCAGGCGACCCACACCATGCTCATGGGCGCCGAGGCTGCCGTGCTCATGGTCGTGATCGTGCTCATCAACCGCATGGGCAGCGGCCAGCGGCAACAGGGCAAACGGCAAAGCGAGCAGCAAACGACGCATGGCGGACTCCGAAAAATGAAAAGTTTGTTATGTGATCTTATAACGAAAGTGCGCAGAGTGTGCCCGTGCGCTTGGCGTTGCACAAGTCCCGTGGGAGCATGCAGGTCAGAAAAATGCAGGAGCGAACTCGATGTTGCGGATACGCGGAACGGTCGGCGAGGTGCCGGTGGATTTGACGGTGGAGCTGGATGACAGCGATTGGGCGAGGCTCGGTTCGGCGCTGAGCGGGCAGGCGCCGGTTGCGCAGTCTGAGGCGGTTGCGCCAGCTCCGGCGGCGAACCCGGTGAATCAGGACGATGCGCTGTGGCAAGTGGCCAAAGACTTGCTGCGCAAGGCCGGGCAACTCAGTGGACCGGATCTGCTCGATCAACTGGAAGCGCTGACTGGCAGTGCGGCGGCGGGCAAGCGTTTGCTCGTGCGCTTGCGCCACAGTTCCGATGTGAAAGTGGCGAGCGGCGGGGATACGCCGCTCTACAGCTGGATCGAGTGAACCGCTAAAGATCGCAGCCTTCGGCAGCTCCTACAGAATCAGCGTTCCTCCGCAAAAACCGCGGTGAACACGATCCGATGTAGGAGCTGCCGCAGGCTGCGATCTTTTGCTCTCAATAAAGCGCAGCAAACATCTTGCGGCGATACACCGTCACCAACGGGTGATCATTGCCCAGCAGCTCGAACACCTGCAGCAAGGTCTTGTGCGGCAAGCCTTCGCCATAGTTGCGGTTGCGGATGAACAGTTTGAGCAGGGCGTCCAGCGCCGCTTCGTATTGCTGGCGTGCCAGTTGCTGGATCGCCAGTTGATACACCGCTTCATCGTCCTGCGGATTTTGCGCCAGGCGGCTCTTCAGGTCGGCGGCGTCCGGCAGGTCCCGGGCGAGGCCGAGAAACTGGATCTGCGCCTTGGCCCCAGCGAGTGCGGCTTTGTGCTCATCGCTCTTGACCGCGTCGAGCACGGTTTGCGCTTCGCCCAGCTCACCGCGTTCGGTCAGGCAGCGTGCGTAAAGGATCAGCGCCCTGGCGTTGGTATTGTCTTCATTGAGCAGGGCGACCAGCGCCGCTTCGGCCTCGGCGAAACGACCGTCGTCGAACATCGCCTGAGCCTGTTCGAACGGGTCGGCAGCAGCCGGTGGCGGCATTTGCACATGCGGTTCGAGCAGGGCGCGCACGGCAGATTCCGGTTGAGCGCCGGCAAAGCCATCGACCGGCTGACCGTCCTTGAACAGCACCACGGTCGGCAGGCTGCGAATGCCGAAGCGGGCGACGATGTCCTGCTCGATGTCGCAATTGACCTTGGCCAGCAGCAGCTCGCCCTGATAGCTCTCGGCAATGCCTTGCAGCATCGGCATCAACGCCTTGCACGGCGCACACCATTCGGCCCAGAAATCCACCAGCACCGGCTTGTTGAAGGAGGCTTCGATCACCGACTGGTCGAAATCGGCAGTCGTGGCGTCGAAGATGTACGGCGTTTGCTGACTCATGGGGGATCTCTCTAAGCGTCAATGAACGCACTATAAGGGGTGGCGCAAAAGATCGCAGCCTTCGGCAGCTCCTACATGGGAACGCTATCCAGAGTAGGAGCTGCCGAAGGCTGCGATCTTTTGGCGGCGTCAGTCACGCCGCGCATGGTAGAGGCTGACATGTCGGAATTCTTCCGGCTCCGCCAGATCCGGCAAGGTCATCGCCTCGAGCATTTCAATCCGCTCATACAGCGGATGACGAAAATCGCGCACCCGCGAATCCGCCACCAGCGCCTCGCGCCCTCGACTGAGAAACGCATCGAGCAGCGGCAGATTGGCCCGGTCGTACAACACGTCGGCGACCAGAATCAGATCGAAGCGATCGGCCTCGGCAAAGAAATCCGTCGAGTAGTTCATCTGCACATCATTGAGCTCGGCATTCGCCCGGCACGCGGCGATCGCCAACGGATCGAGATCGCAGGCCACCACTTCCAGCGCGCCGGCCTTCACCGCCGCGATCCCGGCAATCCCGGAACCGGCGCCGAAATCCAGCACGCGTTTGCCCCGCACCCAGTCGGGGAACCGCGCCAGATAGCGCGCCACCGCCAGACCGCTGGCCCAGCAAAAACTCCAATAGGGCGGTTCATGCAGGATGCGCTGGGTTTCTTCCTGGCTGAACTCGCGCGCCATGTTATCGCCGTCGATCAGCCACAGCTGCAAATCGGTGCCGGGCAACGCGCAGGCTTTCAGTCTGGCGTCGCCGAGCAATTCGCCCAAGGCCTGTTGCAGGTCGAGCGGTCCCTTCATGGCGCTTTGACGAATTGCAGCTGGCCCAAAGCCTGAGTGGTCGGTTGGGTGATGGTCTGCGACGGCAGGTGCAGAATCAGTTGCCCGGACTGGCTGGCGCGCCCACGCAGTTCAACCCGTGCGCCGGCCGGAAACGCCTCAGGGTTGAAGCGCAGGTGAAACGGCAGGATCTGGTTGTTGCCGATCAGGCTGGAACTGGCGAGCAGTTGCTGCGGGCGGTCCTTTTCGTCGATCACCAGCAGCGCCAGTTCGACTTCGGCGCCGGCCGGCAGGCCTTGCAGGGTGCCGCTCAGTTCGCGCTGATGCGCCGGCAGCGGGCCGAGTTCGGCGGCTTCCTTGGCTTTTTTCTGCGCCTGCTGCGGCGCAGGGCCTGGCGTCGGCGGTTGCGGCTTGGGTGCGTCGCTGCCACAGGCCACCAGCAGGCTGAAAAGACTGAGCAAAACGAGCGGACGTAACGGCATTGGAGGCTCCGGCAGAATGAATTCCATGGATCAGACGATCATGCCGTTCTGTATACCGTAAAGCCTATGGCTTGTCTTGCCACGGGGATGCGCTACCATGGCCCTCCCATTTTTTGTTGCCAGCCACCATGCACTGTCCCTTCTGCGGTGCCAACGACACCAAGGTCATCGACTCGCGTCTGGTCGCCGAGGGCGAACAGGTGCGCCGCCGGCGTGAATGCCTGGCCTGCGGCGAACGTTTCACGACGTTCGAGACGGCCGAACTGGTGTTGCCGCGCCTGATCAAAACCGACGGCAGCCGCCAACCGTTCGACGAAGAAAAACTCCGCGCCGGCATGCAGCGCGCGCTGGAGAAACGTCCGGTGAGCGTCGAGCGCCTCGAATCCTCTCTGGTCCACATCAAGCACAAATTGCGCGCCACCGGCGAGCGCGAGGTCAAATCCCTCGTGGTCGGCGAACTGGTGATGGCCGAGCTGCAAAAACTCGATGAGGTCGCGTATATCCGTTTTGCCTCGGTGTACCGGCGCTTTCAGGACCTCAATGAATTCCGCGAAGAGATCGACCGCCTCGCCCGCGAACCGGTGAAAGAATGACCACCGCCGCCGAGCAGGCGATCCTCGACGCGCATTTCATGGCGCGCGCGCTGGAACTGGCGCGCAAGGGCCACTACACCACTCATCCCAATCCACGGGTCGGTTGTGTGCTGGTGCGCGACGGGCAGATTGTCGGCGAAGGCTGGCATGAGCGCGCAGGCGAACCCCATGCCGAAGTCCACGCCCTGCGCGCCGCCGGCGAGCAGTCCCGCGGCGCCACGGCGTACGTGACTCTCGAACCCTGCAGCCACCACGGGCGCACGCCGCCGTGCGCCGATGCCTTGGTGACCGCCGGCGTTGCCCGGGTCGTGGCGGCGATGCGTGATCCCAATCCACAGGTCGCCGGACGCGGTTTGCAGCGCTTGGCCGAGGCCGGTATCGCCACGCAAAGTGGTGTGCTGGAAGCGGAAGCGCGCAAGCTCAATCAAGGTTTTCTGAAACGCATGGAACACGGCTTGCCGTTCGTGCGGGTCAAGTTGGCCATGAGCCTCGACGGTCGCACAGCGATGGAAAGCGGCGAGAGCCAGTGGATCACCGGCCCGGCGGCGCGTTCTGCGGTGCAGCGGTTGCGTGCAGAAGCGGCGGTGGTGCTGACCGGCGCCGACACGGTGCTGGCCGATGGCGCACGGCTGACCGTGCGCGCTGACGAACTCGGTCTCGACAGCGAACAAACTGCGCTGGCCACGAGTCGTCCGCCGCTGCGCGTGCTCATTGACGGCCGCCTGCGGGTGCCGCTGGATGCGCCGTTCTTCAAGGCCGGGCCGGCGCTGGTCGCCACCTGTGTTGCGGTCGAAGAGCAATACGCCAACGGCCCGGAATGCCTGATCGTGCCGGGTGAAGACGGCCAGGTCGATCTGCATCGGTTGCTCATCGAACTGGCCAATCGTGGCACCAACGAGGTGCTGGTCGAGGCTGGTCCGCGTCTGGCCGGCGCCTTTGCGCAACTCGGTCTGGTCGACGAATTCGTGATCTTCATCGCCGGCAAGTTTCTCGGCTCCACGGCGCGTCCATTGCTCGACTGGCCGCTGGCGCAGATGAAGGACGCGCCGGAGCTGAAAATCACTGAAATTCGCGCGGTGGGCGATGACTGGCGAGTCACTGCAATCCCTGTCCCATCAGCCCGCGTATAATTCCCGGCCATCGCGTTAGCGCTGGCCCCCGTTCTCAAGGAGAACCCCATGTTCACCGGCATCATCGAATCCATCGGCAGTATCCGCGCACTGACCCCAAAGGGTGGTGATGTGCGGGTGCACGTCGCAACCGGCAAACTCGACCTGAGCGACGTCAAACTGGGCGACAGCATCGCGGTCAACGGCGTTTGCCTGACCGCCGTCGAGTTGCCCGGTGACGGCTTTGCCGCCGACGTCAGCCGCGAAACCCTCGATTGCACCGCCATGAATGACCTGAAAAGCGGCAGCCCGGTCAATCTTGAAAAAGCCCTGACCCCGACCACTCGTCTCGGCGGGCATCTGGTCAGCGGTCACGTCGATGGTGTCGGCGAAGTGGTCTCGCGCAGTGACAATGCCCGCGCCGTGGAATTTCGCATCCGCGCGCCGAAGGAACTGGCCAAGTACATCGCCCATAAAGGCTCGATCACCGTCGACGGCACCAGCCTGACCGTGAACGAAGTCGATGGCGCCGAATTCATGCTGACGATCATTCCGCACACCTTGAGCGAAACCATCATGGCTGCGTACAAGCCGGGCCGCCGGGTGAACCTGGAAGTCGACCTGCTGGCGCGTTATCTGGAGCGTTTGCTGCTGGGCGACAAAGCCGCTGAGAAGACCGCCGGCAGCACCATCACCGAAAGCTTTCTGGCCCAAAACGGCTACCTCAAATAATTTAAAAGAAGGGGGTGCCTTGTGGCGCTCAATAGCATCGAAGAACTGGTTGAAGACATCCGCCAAGGCAAGATGGTCATCCTCATGGATGACGAAGACCGCGAGAACGAAGGCGATCTGATCATGGCCGCCGAATGCTGCCAGGCCGAACACATCAACTTCATGGCCAAGCACGCCCGTGGCCTGATCTGCATGCCGATGAGCCGCGAGCGTTGCGAATTGTTGAAGCTGCCGCTGATGGCGCCGCGCAACGGTTCCGGTTTCGGCACCAAGTTCACCGTATCGATCGAAGCCGCCGAGGGCGTGACTACCGGTATTTCCGCTGCGGATCGCGCGCGCACCGTGCAAGCGGCTGCCGCCAAAGACGCCAAGGCTGAAGACATCGTCAGCCCGGGCCACATTTTTCCGCTGATGGCCCAGGCCGGCGGCACCCTCGCGCGCGCCGGCCACACTGAAGCCGCTTGCGACCTGGCGCGCATGGCCGGTTTCGAGCCGAGCGGAGTGATCTGCGAAGTGATGAACGACGACGGCACCATGTCCCGTCGCGCTGAACTTGAAGCATTCGCCGCTGAACACAACATCAAGATCGGCACCATCGCCGACCTGATTCACTACCGGATGATCCACGAACGTACCGTTCAGCGGATTGCCGAGCAGCCGCTGGACAGCGAACTGGGCCAATTCAACCTGGTGACCTATCGTGATTCGGTGGAAGGCGACGTGCACATGGCCCTGACGCTGGGCACTGTCTGCGCCGAAGAGCCGACCCTGGTTCGCGTGCACAACATGGACCCGCTGCGCGACCTGTTGATGGTCAAGCAACCGGGCCGCTGGAGCCTGCGCGCCGCCATGGCTGCGGTCGCCGAGGCCGGCAGCGGTGTGGTGCTGTTGCTCGGTCACCCGCTCGATGGCGACGTGTTGCTGGCGCATATCCGTGAAACCGGTGAGCAGGCAGCGCCGAAAAAACCGACCACCTACAGCATTGTCGGTGCCGGTTCGCAGATCCTGCGTGACCTCGGCGTGCGCAAAATGCGCTTGATGTCGGCACCGATGAAGTTCAATGCGATATCCGGTTTCGATCTGGAAGTTGTAGAATACGTGCCCTCCGAATAATGACCCGGTGAATTCGGCATTGTTGACGTAGATCGATTGTGGCGAGGGAGATTGCTCGCCACAGGTTCATCATCGAGCAGCAATGCGGTGTTTCCGGCCATGAAATCGCGGCTTATATCACTGAGGGATGCGTACGAGACGCGTCCCGGCTCTTTAAGAGAACTGACGAATGACCCTGAAGACCATCGAAGGTACCTTCATCGCCCCTAAAGGCCGCTACGCTCTGGTAGTGGGCCGTTTCAACAGCTTCGTGGTTGAAAGCCTGGTCAGCGGTGCCGTTGATGCCCTGGTTCGCCACGGCGTGAGCGAAGGCGACATCACCATCATCCGCGCACCGGGCGCCTTCGAAATCCCGCTGGTTGCGCAGAAAGTCGCCCAGAAAGGCGAGTTCGCAGCCATCATCGCCCTCGGCGCGGTCATTCGTGGCGGTACTCCGCACTTCGAATACGTGGCTGGCGAGTGCACCAAAGGCCTGGCCCAGGTCTCCATGGAGTTCGGCGTACCGGTCGCGTTTGGCGTACTGACCGTTGATTCCATCGAGCAAGCCATCGAGCGTTCCGGCACCAAGGCCGGTAACAAAGGTGCCGAAGCTGCCCTGTCCGCTCTGGAAATGGTCAGCCTGCTGGCGCAGTTGGAGGCCAAGTGATTAGCGACGAAAGCGATCGTTTCAACCCGCGCGATCCGAAACCTGCGGATGCCGGCAAGCCGTCGAAAAGCGCCAAGCGTCGCGAAGCCCGTCAGCTCGCGACTCAGGCGCTGTACCAATGGCACATGGCCAAGCAATCGCTGAACGAGATCGAAGCGCAGTTTCGCGTTGATAACGATTTCACCGATGTCGACGGTGCCTACTTCCGCGAAATCCTTCACGGGGTTCCGCAGTTCAAGACCGAAATCGACACCGCCCTGACGCCGTGCCTGGATCTGACGATCGAAGAGCTGGACCCGGTTGAACTGGCGGTTCTGCGCCTGTCGACCTGGGAGCTGCTCAAGCGTGTCGACGTGCCGTACCGCGTTGTGATCAACGAAGGTATCGAGCTGGCCAAAGTGTTCGGTTCGACCGACGGCCACAAGTTCGTCAACGGCGTGCTCGACAAGCTGGCCCCGCGCCTGCGTGAAGCTGAAGTGAAGGCGTTCAAGCGCTGATCGGCGCTTGAATACTTTTTCTCGGCCATGGGCGAGTTTGAGCTGATCCGCAATTTCTTCGCCGCCGCGCCTTGTGCGCAGGGCGGCGAGGGCGTTGCTTTGGGGATCGGCGACGACTGCGCCTTGCTGGCAGTTCCCGCAGGGGAACAGCTGGCCGTTTCCACCGATACGCTGGTGGCCGGTGTGCATTTCGCCGACCCCTGCGATCCGTTTCTGCTCGGTCAGCGTTCGCTGGCCGTCGCGGTCAGCGATCTGGCCGCCATGGGTGCCGCGCCCGTTGCCTTTACTCTTGCCCTGACTTTACCGACGGTGACTGCCGATTGGCTGCAAGCCTACGCCCGTGGTTTGAACCAGATGGCGCAAGGCTGCGGCTTGGCACTGGTCGGCGGTGATACTACGCGCGGGCCGTTGAGCCTGACGGTCACCGTGTTCGGCCGCGTACCTGCAGGGCAGGCGTTGACCCGCAGCGGCGCGCAGTCCGGTGATCTGCTCTGTGTCGGTGGCGAACTGGGCAATGCGGCCGGCGCCTTGCCGTTGGTGCTGGGCCAGCGTGATGCCGCGCCCGAGGTCGGCCAGCCGCTGCTCGATCATTACTGGTCACCACAGCCGCAACTGGCGCTCGGTCAGGCTCTGCGCGGCAAGGCCACGGCGGCGCTGGACATCTCCGACGGCCTGCTCGCCGATTGCGGGCATATCGCGCTGGCCTCCGGGGTGCGACTTGAAATTGAACGCGAGCGCGTACCGTTGTCGGATGCTTTAGTCGCGTTTCTCGGTCAGCGCGGTGCCGAGCGCGCGGCATTGAGCGGGGGCGACGACTACGTGCTGGCCTTCACCTTGCCGTCCGCCGCGTTGCCGGCACTGCTGGGCGATGGCTGGCCGATCCATGTGATCGGGCGCGTGGCGTCGGGCCAGGGCGTGGTCCTGCTGGATCGCGACGGGCGCGACATCACTCCGCAAATCCGCGGCTACCAACACTTTCAGGAGACACCGTGACAGATCACCCGAAACAGGTCCCTGCCGAATTCGTGCCTCCTTCGGTCTGGCGCAATCCGTGGCATTTCCTCGCGTTCGGCTTCGGCTCCGGCACCTTGCCCAAAGCGCCGGGCACGTGGGGCTCGCTGGTGGCGCTGCCGTTCATTCCGTTGTGGCAGATGCTGCCCGACTGGGGTTACTGGCTGATGCTCGGCATCACCATGCTGTTCGGCTTCTGGCTGTGCGGCAAAGTCGCTGACGACCTGCGCGTGCATGACCACGAAGGCATCGTCTGGGACGAAATGGTCGGCATGTGGATCACCCTGTGGCTGGTGCCGGAAGGCTGGTACTGGTTGCTCGCGGGTTTTCTGGTATTCCGCTTCTTCGATATTCTCAAGCCGTGGCCGATCCGCTGGATCGACAAGCATGTGCATGGCGGCGTCGGCATCATGCTCGACGACGTGCTCGCCGGTGTCTTCGCCTGGCTGGCGATGCAAGGGCTGGTCTGGGTATTCGCCTGATTCGATTCACGTGAGGAAACAAGCAATGCTGCGACGCGGGTTGGCCCTGCTGGTTCTGGCTCTGCTGGGCACGTTCGCCCATGCGCACGCCGCCTCGCCTGTACCCGCGGTCATCCATCTGGCCAGCGAAGACTGGGAAGACTACACCGCCGCCGATGGCCATGGTCTGGCCTGGGACGTGCTGCGCAAAGTCTTCGAGCCGGCCGGGGTGAAGCTGGATATCCGGACGGTGCCGTACACCCGTTCGATCGGGCTGGTGCAGTTGAAGGAAGTCGACGCGCAGGTCGGCTCCTACCGCGACGAAGCCGAGCACGTGTTGTACCCGCAATGGAATTTCGACTCCGATCACGTTTACGCACTTGGCCTGGCCAGCAGCCCGCCACCGACTCAGGCAACCTTGGGCAAATACCGCCTGGCCTGGGTGCGCGGCTACCGCTACGACAACTACCTGCCGAACATCAAACGCTTCAACCAGATCGAACGGCGCACCGGCATTCTGCTGATGCTCAAGCAGGGGCGGGCCGACTACTACATCGACGCGCTGACCGAGATTCAGGCGGTCATGCGCGATGCGGCGGATCCGGCGCAGTACCGTTATTCGCATCTGGCTGAATTGCCGCTGTTTCTCGGTTTCGCCGATACCCCACAGGCCCGGACGTTGATGGCGCTGTATGACCGGCGCATGGCGGAGCTGGTGAAGAGCGGAGAGTTGAAGGCGATCTTCGCGAAGTGGAAACAGCCGTATCCGTTCAACCCGAACTGAGGCCCAACACAAACCCCCTGTAGGAGTGAGCCTGCTCGCGATAGCGGACTGACATTCAGCAATGATGTCGTCTGATCAACCGCTATCGCGAGCAGGCTCACTCCTACAAGGAACCGATGCAGGGCAGTCTGTCATCAAACTTTTTGATCGTTATGCCCGATAATTCAGCCTAAGCGTCCACAGGAATCTGCTGTTACAATGCCGGCCTGCGAATTTTCAGTCTTCTAGATCAGGAGCACATCGGTGCCTGTCGTCTTCGTCGCCGCTTCCAAGCTGCCAACGCCTTTTGCGCAATTCACCATGCACGGCTTTCTCGATGAGAGCACCGGGCGTGAGCACGTCGTGCTGAGCCTCGGTGAAATTGCCGATGGCGCCCCGGTACTTGGCCGCCTGCACTCCGAATGCCTGACCGGCGATGCCTTGTTCAGCCAGCGCTGCGACTGCGGCTCGCAACTGGAAGCCGCGTTGCAGGCGATCGCCCGCGAAGGCCGTGGCGTGCTGCTGTATCTGCGTCAGGAAGGCCGCGGCATCGGGCTGCTGAACAAGATTCGCGCCTACGAGTTGCAGGACGGCGGCGCCGACACCGTGGAAGCCAACGAGCGTCTGGGCTTTGCCGCCGATCAGCGTGATTACGCCATGTGCCTGCCGATGCTCGAGCATTTGGGCGTGAAATCCCTGCGTTTGATGACCAACAACCCGCGCAAGGTCAAAGCGCTGACCGACATGGGCATCGTCGTCGCCGAACGCGTGCCGCTGCACACCGGCCACAATCCGCACAACAAACTCTACCTGGCCACCAAGGCCAGCAAGCTCGACCACATGATGGGCAACGAGCATCAGGGCGAGGTCGACCGAGCGTGACTCGCGGCCAGGTGCGACGTCGGCTGTCGGTGGCCTGGTGGCAATACCTGGCGTTGGCCCTGTTGCCGCTGTTCGTGCTCAACGCGCTGTTTGGCGAAGGCCAGGGCCTGTTGCCAGTGTTGGCGATGCCCTTGTTCATCGCTGGCGTCGCCTCGATGTTTGTCAGTCTGAAATATTTCGCTCGCTACAAACACGCGCTGATCGCCACGCAAAAAGCCCTCGATACTGCCGATGAACCCGCTGCGTGGATCGCCTTGGCGGCGCGTCGGCGCGCAGCGTTGCTGGTGGCATCTTTGCCGGCGTGGATCGGCGCACTGGCGGTATTCGTCGGCCTCGAAGCCGTGCCGTTGATGCTGCTGGCGCTGTCCACCGCCGTGCTGTTCTACCTCTACCGAATCCCGCGTCAACTCGGTTGATGCGTCGCCTGTGGCTGGCGGTTCTGCTGCTCGCCCTGAGTAGCCCGGCGCTGGCCGGATTGCGGGTAGTCAGCCTCGCGCCGTCGCTGACTGAAATTGTCGTTGAACTGGATTCCGCCGATCTGCTGGTCGGCGTGCTGGATGCGGGCGAGCGTCCGGCGGCGATTGCTGATGTTCCGTCCGTGGGCCGCTATGGCCAGCTCGACATGGAGCGCTTGCTCAGTCTCAAACCGGATCTGCTCTTGCTCTGGCCCGGCAGCGTTGGCGCAGGGCAGCGCGATCAGCTCAAGCGCCTGAACATTCCCACCTTCATCGCCGAGCCGCATACGTTGACGCAACTCGCCGCGCAGATCGAAGCCATTGCCGAACAGCTCGGGCGTCCTGAACGTGGGGCGAAACGGGCGGCCGAATTGCGCGCGCAGCTGGAGGGTATGCGTCAGCGTTATCAGCGTGATGTACCGTTGCGTGTGTTCTATCAGGTCTGGGACAAGCCGCTGTACACCGTCGGAGGCGGACAGATCATCAGCGATGCACTTGAAGTGTGCGGCGCACGCAATGTGTTCGCCGACTTGAATCTGCCGGCGCCGCAGGTGAGCATCGAGGCAGTGTTGCAGCGAGATCCCGAGGTGATTGTTGCCAGTGATCAGGCCCAGCTAGGGGCGTGGAGGGTCTGGCCGCAGGTGGCGGCGGTCAGGCAGGGGAGGCTGCTATTGGTCACTGACAAAGGCCTCGAACGACCGAGCGGGCAGATGATCAGCGCGACTGCCACGCTTTGCCAATTGATCGCGCCGGATCGGTAGATCGTATCGCCTGTATTCGCGAGCAGGCTCGCTCCCACACTGGACTTGCGGTGAAAGCAAAATGTGGCCGCACTCAATCTACTGTGGGAGCGAGCCTGCTCGCGAAGGGGCCAGCCCGCCAATAAAAATCTCAGCTCAGAGTTCAGGGGTCCAGGTCACCCCGAACATCCACGCCCGACCTTCTTCGCGATAGCCATACTGCGCGCCGTCATAGCTGTAATTCGCCCGGCTGTAACCCTTGTCCAGCAGGTTGTCGACCTTCAGATCCAGCTTGATCTCACGGTTCAACGCCCAACTGCTGCGCAGCCCGAGCGTGCCGTAGCCGCCCAGCGATTGGGTGTTGTTCAGATCATCGTAACTGCCGCTGACCAATTGCCAACTGGCGCCGAGCCCCAAACGATCGAACTGCCGATCCACATCCCAACTGGCTGTGCGCCGCGCCCGTCGCGCCAGGGTGTGGCCGGTATCGCGATCGCGCGGATCAATGATCGCCACGCCAAGATTGCTCTGCCAGCCGAACAGCTCATGCTTGAGCGTCGCTTCGAAGCCATTGATCCGCGCCGACGCAACGTTCTGCGGGCGTGAGTTGCTGCCGAAGATGATCGCGTCTTCCAGATCGGTGCGGTAAATCGAGGCTTCCAGCCGCGCGCTGTCGCTCAACTGGCTACGCCATTGCAGTTCGTAGCTTTTCGAGGTCTCCGGTTTCAGGTCGGGATTGCTGAAATTCGGGTAGTACAGGTCGTTGAAGGTCGGCGCGCGGAAACCTTCGCTGTAGCTCAGCAGCAAATCGTTATCCGAATTCAGGGGGAGGGTGAAGGTGCCGCTCCAGGTGTTCTGGGTACCGAACTGTTGGTTGTCGTCGTGGCGCAGGCCGATCTCGGTGGAGAAACTGTCCGCCTGATAACGATGCTGGATAAAGGCTGCGCGGTTCCAGCGGCTGTCCTCGTCAAACGCAGTGCTGCTGTTGATCCGGTCTTCGTACCAGTCACCACCGAGGATCAGGCTGTTGCGCGCGTCGAGCGTCAGGTCGTTCTGCCAGTTCACTGAGTCGCGATAGGTGTTGAACACCGTGCGCTCGTCGCTGAGCTTGTCGAAAGTCTTCTCGCGGTTTTCGCTGTGGCCGAATTCGACGCGGGTTTTCCAGGTTTCGTTGACCCGCGCATCGATGTAACTGCTTACGCTACTGATATTGAAGTCGCTGTACGGCTGCTGTTGCACAGACTCGAACGTGTCCATATCGAAGCGGCCGAACGGGTTGTCGAATTCGCTCCTGCCACGGTTATCCAGCAGATTGGCGCCGACTTCGATGTCCTCGTTCAGCGCGTGGCTGAGGCTCAGGCTGAGGGATTTGTTGCGGTAGGCGTCATGATCGCCATCGCTTGGAAACGAGTCGTGCGTGCGGTCGATCCCGGCGCTTTCGTCGAGGCTGGCACCGAGGTTGAAACGGGTTTTGTCGTCACCGCCGGACAAACCGAGGCTGCGCTGCCAAGTCTGCTGGCTGCCGAAGCCGAGGTGCAGGCGTGGCTGCAAGCCTTGCCCAGTGCCGCGCCGGGTGAAAATCTGGATCACCCCGCCAATTGCATCGCTGCCATAAATCACCGAGCGCGAGCCGCGCAGCACTTCGACGCGCTCGATCTGCTCGATGTTCAGGTGCTGCAGATTGCTGTCGCCGGAAGTCGAGTTGCCGATGCGCTGGCCATCGACCAGCACCAGACTCTGCGCCGACTGCGTGCCGCGGATGTAGATCCCCGGCAGACTGCCGCGCCCGCCGGTCTGCGCCACTTGCACGCCGGGCACGCGACGCAGCAGATCCGGCACGTCGCTTGGTTGCAGGCGATCAATGTCTTCACGGGTGAACACGGTGTTGGCGGCGCTGCTGTCGTTGCGCGCCTCGACCTGACGATTGGCGCTGATCAGTGTGTCCGGCAGCTTCAGCGCCTGATCACGTTCGAAGGTGTCGGCGACAGCGCTGGCGCTGGGTAGTAGGAGAAAGGGCAGGGCGAGGCGCGAGAGGTTCATGGCAATCTATGGTCTTTGCAAAACCATGTAGGAGCTGCCGAAGGCTGCGATCTTTTGATTTTGCTTTTTAAAGGTTCCGGAGCTGCCGAAGAGCAAGATCAAAAGATCGCAGCCTTCGGCAGCTCCTACAAGGGATTGCGTCAGCTGTTGAGCAATGCCAGTCGCTGGCGAATCGACGCTTCGATCCCGGCCTCATCCAGCCCGCACTCGGCGAGCATCTGCGCCGGTTTCGCATGCTCGACGTAGATATCCGGCAAGCCCAGATGCAGCATCGACTTGAGGATGTTCTCGCGGGCGAGAAACTCGCTGACCGCGCCACCGGCGCCGCCCATGATCGCGTTCTCTTCGATGGTCACGATCAGTTCGTGGCTACCGGCGATCTCGCGCACAAGCGCTTCATCCAGCGGTTTGACGAAACGCATGTCGACCACGGTAGCGTCGAGCTTCTCGGCGACTTTCAAGGCTTCGCTCAGTTGCACACCGAACACCAGCATGGCGACTTTGCTGCCTTGGCGACGGACGATGCCCTTGCCGATTTCGATTGCTTCGAGATCTTTTTCGATGACCGCATTCGGGCCGCTGCCGCGCGGATAACGCACCGCCGCCGGGCCGTTGTAGAGGTGGCCGGTGGTGAGCATTTTGCGCAGTTCGTTTTCATCGCTCGGGGTCATGATGAGCATGCCCGGGATGCAGCGCAGGTACGACAGGTCGAAGCTGCCGGCATGGGTCGGGCCGTCTTCGCCGACCAGACCGGCGCGGTCGATGGCGAACAGCACATCGAGGTTCTGCACCGCGACGTCGTGCACCAACTGGTCGTAACCGCGCTGCAGGAACGTCGAGTAGATTGCGACCACCGGTTTCGCGCCTTCGCAGGCCATGCCGGCGGCGAACGTCACCGCGTGTTGCTCGGCAATCGCCACGTCGAAATAACGCTCGGGGAAACGCTCGCTGAACGCCACCAGATCCGAGCCTTCCTTCATCGCCGGAGTGATGCCGACCAGGCGCGCGTCGGCCGCGGCCATGTCGCACAGCCACTCGCCGAACACCGCCGAATACTTCGGCCCGCTGGTGGCTTTTGGCGCGGCGGCCGGGGCGTCCAGTGGTTCGAGTTTGGTGATCGCGTGGTAACCGATCGGGTCGACTTCCGCCGGGGCGAAGCCTTTGCCTTTCTTGGTGACGATGTGCAGGAATTGCGGGCCTTTGAGATCGCGCATGTTGCGCAGGGTGGCGATCAAGGTTGGCAGATCGTGGCCGTCGATCGGGCCGATGTAGTTCCAGCCCAGCTCTTCGAACAGGGTGCCGGGGACCAGCATGCCCTTGGCATATTCTTCGGTGCGACGGGCGATTTCCCAGGCGCCGGGCAGGCGCGACAGGACTTTCTTGCTGCCCTCGCGCATGCTTGCGTAGGTGCGGCTGGAAAGGATCTTCGCCAGATAATTCGACAGCCCGCCGACGTTGCGCGAGATCGACATATCGTTGTCGTTGAGGATCACCAGCATGTTGGCGTTGACTTCCGGCGCATGGTTGAGCGCCTCGAACGCCATGCCGGCGGTCAGCGCACCGTCGCCGATCACCGCAATGGCCTTGCGATCGCTGTCCTGCAGGCGGGCGGCAATGGCCATGCCCAGCGCGGCGCTGATCGAGGTGCTGGAGTGGCCGACGCCAAAGGTGTCGTACTCGCTCTCGGAGCGACGCGGGAAAGCGGCGATGCCGTCTTTCTGACGCAGGCTGGCCATGCGCTCGCGGCGACCGGTGAGGATCTTGTGCGGATACGCCTGATGCCCGACGTCCCACAGCAGACGGTCGTCCGGAGTGTCGAAGACGTAATGCAGCGCGATGGTCAGCTCGATCACGCCCAGGCCGGCACCGAAATGCCCACCGGTCTGGCCGACCGTGTAGAGCAATTCCAGGCGCAACTCATCGGCCAGGGTTTCCAGCTCGGCTTCGCCTAACCGGCGCAGGCCGTCCGGCGTGTTCGCGCGGTCGAGCAGGGGCGTGGTCGGGCGCTTGCGGGGAATCTCATGAAACGTCGTGGGCATCAGGCGAATCGTTATAGGTATAAAAGATGCGGCAGTTTACCTGATGCATCGCCCCCTGCCCACGCGTTGGTATTTTTTGGCCGATACGCCGTCAGTTGCGTCGCTCGACGATATACCGGGCCAGCTCGCGCAACGGCTCGGCTGCCGCGTCAAACGGTCGCAGTGCCTGCAGGGCCTGGTCGCGCAGTTCCAAAGCGTAGGCCTTGGCAGCATCGAGGCCGAGCAGCGCCGGGTAGGTCGGCTTGTCCCGGGCAATGTCGGCGCCCTGGCGTTTGCCGAGGGTGGCGGTATCGCTTTCCACGTCGAGGATGTCGTCCTGCACCTGAAACGCCAAACCGATGGCCTGTGCATAAGTTTGCAAGGCCTGTAGCTGATCGGGCTGGGCGCGGCCGCTGGCCAGGGCGCCGAGCTTGACGCTGACTTCAATCAGCGCGCCGGTCTTGTGCCGGTGCATCTGTTCGAGGGCCTTCTGATCGAGTTTGAGACCGACCGAACCAAGATCGATGGCCTGGCCACCGACCATGCCCGCTGGACCGGCGGCCTGGGCCAGCGCGGTGACCATCTGCAGACGGATTTCGCTGCTGCAATCGCTCAGGCGCGGATCGAGCAGGGCGCTGAAGGCCAGGCTCTGCAGGCCGTCACCGGCGAGGATCGCGCAGGCTTCGTCGAATTTCTTGTGGGTGGTCGGCTGGCCGCGACGCAGATCGTCATCGTCCATGGCCGGCAGATCGTCATGCACCAGCGAGTAGGCATGGATCAACTCGACCGCACACGCCGCGCCGCTGGCCTGTTCGGCCTGACCACCGAGGGCTTCGCACGCGGCGTAAGCCAGCAACGGACGGACGCGTTTGCCGCCGTTCATCACGCTGTAGCGCATCGCTTCGTAGAGCCGCGCCAGTTCCGGCAACGGCGCGTTGAACAGGGTCTCCAGCGCCGCATTGACCCGGGCCTGACTGCTCGCCGAATAAGCCGCAATCATTCTGGCTCATCCGCGTCGAAGGGTTCCTCGGCGAGCTCGCCATCGCGCTCCAGCAGCACCTGCACTTTCTGCTCGGCCTGGGCCAGCGCCGCCTGGCAGTCCCGGGTCAGCCCGATGCCCTGCTCAAAAGCGGTCAGCGAGTCTTCCAGCGACAATTCACCGTTCTCCAGCCGCTCGACCAGTGTTTGCAGGTCGGCGAGGGATTGTTCGAAATCCAGTGCAGCTTTTTTGCGGGCCATGGCGGCAATTTCCGGTAGACGTTAAACCGGCGCGACACTAGCAGATAGGGGGGGTATGGGCAAATGAGGGGGCTGCGCAGACACCGCCAAGACCCGGATAGACGCTGTGGCGAGGGAGCTTGCTCCCGCTGGGTTGCGCAGCAACCCCAAAATCAGCCACCGCGATCAACAGGTGAACCGTGGTTGGCGGTCGGGGCCTGCTGCGCAGTCCAGCGGGAGCAAGCTCCCTCGCCACATGATTTTTGGTGACTCAGGACCATATAGGCTTATTCGGCTCATTTTGTGAGCCGAATAACTTCGCTATTCGGCTCACGCCCTCTCGAAAGCGCAATTCCTACAGCAATCACACATGTATCCGATTGTTAAAAAACTGCCGAATCGCTAATCTTCGCGGCTTCTACGGCCCGACAGTTGCGGGTCATTCAGACGAAACGCAGTTCACCGCTGTGAAGTACCGAGGATCGGGTGCAAGGTTTCGTTCAAGGCATGGCAGGAGGCGTCACATGCGTTCATTTCTTTTGCTGCTGATGGGCCTCGCCTGCGCGCCTGCGCTGTGGGCGGCGCCGACTGCAGAGTTGTCCGAGCCGGTCGGCGGCTGGCGTTATCACGGCTTGCTCGATCGCTCGGAAAATCCGCAGGTCGCCTACCCGACGCCGCCGATCGATCGCGGCATCCAGCGCAATCGCACGATGATCCAGGGCCAGCTCAAGGCCCTGGGGCACATGCGCCCGCCGCACAGCCTCGCCGTCAACGGCAATCCATTGAATCTGTACACCGACGATCAGGGGCGTTTCGCCCGGCCTTACGCATTCGGCGCCGGTTCCAACAGCGTCGAAGTGATCAGCGCCGAAGGCCAGTCGCTCAAGCGCGTGCAATTTTATGAAGCAAATAATCTGCGCACGCCGGCGCGGATTCGTCTTGTCTTGGGATGGGACGACCCGAAAGCCGAGCTGGATCTGCACATTGTCACACCCGACGGTCAGCATGCGTTCTGGTCGCGGCCAGCACTGAGCAATGGCGGCGGCCTCGACCCCGATGGCGTCGACGGCCCCGGCCCGGAAATGTTCACCATGACCGCGCCGCTGCACGGCACCTATCTGGTCTACGTCAACTATTGGGGCAACTACGGCGATGGCGGCTATAACTTCGAGGAGACCAGCAACCAGAACGAGGTGATCACCTCGCAGATCACTCTGGTGCTGAACGAAAACACCGTCGACGAAAAACGCGAAACCTTCATCGTGCCGCTGCGGGCGATCGGTGATCTGTTGCTGGTCAAGACTTTCAACTATTAAGCATCCCGCCACGGATGAACTCGGATGTTGTGAACATGAGCGATAACACTGTGACTCCAGCTGCCGCGACACCGGCGGCCAAACCTTCGCGGCGCTGGCCGCTGGTCGTGCTCGGGCTGTGCCTGGTGGCCGGTGTGGCGGGCGGTTTCGGCTGGCTGCTGCTCAAGCCCAAAGCGCCGCCGGCGACACTTGCCAGTGACAAGCTCGGCCTTGGCCGTCCGGACGCCTTGCTCGAAACCCGTTCACTGAGCCAGTTGCCCAAGGATCTGCTGACGGTGCCGTTTCTCAAGGCGACGCTGACTGAAGATTTCGTCTTCTATTACGAAACCCACGCCGACCGCCTCGGCCTGATCGGCAGCCTGCGCCGGATCATCTACGAGCATGACCTCAAATTGCAGGACAGCCTGATCGAGCAGCTTTTCGATCAACCGGCCGACGTTGCGCTATGGCGTGGCGCCGATGGTCGCTTGAAGGATTTCCTGCTGGTAATGGATCGTGGCGGCCTGGCCAAGTTGCTCGAGCCGTTGGCCAAGGTCGCGCTGGATGACACCCAGCTCAGCGTCTTCGGCAATCTCAAAGTCGGCAGCGACGAAGTGCCGCTGTATCAGCTCACCTACAACGCGAGCAAATCGCTGCTGTTCGCGTCCCGCGGCGACAAACTGGTGGTGTTGTCCAATCCAGCCAAGTACTACGACCCGGAAAGCGGCGTCTCGGAAGAATCGGGCCGCGTCTCCGCGCAAGCGCTGGCGGCATTGCTCAATGGCGAAAAGCTCTTCCCGGAAGCGTTCGGCCTGCCAGAGAAAAGCCCGGAAACCAAACAGCGTCTGTCCGTCAATTCCAGTGTCCTCGCCATGGGCTATCAGCGCTTCATCCCGAATTTCGCCGGGCTGCGTTTTGACATGGATGACAAGGGCTGGCACAGCTATCTGGCCATGGATGAGCTGGAAAATCAGCCGGAGTTCGATTTCAAACCGGTCTGGCAAGCGATGCCGCTGGGGGCGAGCGCTTGCGTGACCCTGCCGGTGGCCGCCGAACCGCAGAAGCCGATCCTGATCAAACTCGGCGCCGACGAAGCGGTGGCGCAAACCCTCACCGAACACGTCGCTGGCGCGGCGGGCCTGTGCTGGTACGCCGACTCGCGGCTGTACACGCCATTGCTGGTTGCCAGCCTCAAAGACGAAGACAGTAGCAAGCTTGATGGTGATCTCGGCAAACTGTTCGGTTCGATGGTCGGCGCGTTCGAAGCCAACGTCGCCGAGAAAGTATTCCCGGTGATCGACAAGCAGGAAGGCCAGAGCCATATGTGGCAGCGTCAGGTCAGTTCCAGTTTCGGTCCGTACGCGGCGAAGACCGCTGAAAACCCGGAGGCGATTTCCGGCAAGGCGTTCATGAAAGTCAGCCTCGCCCGTCATGGTTCGACGCTGCTGTTTTCTCTCGACGACAAACTCGTCGACAAAGCCCTCGGCACCCTCGACAAGCGTTTCCCGCCGATGGCCGACGTGCTGCCCAAGGATGTGCTGATGCCGATCTACTTCGGCCCCGATGCGATGGCGCAACTGATGCAGCGCGAAACCCTCGACAGCCTGCCGCAGGACATGGAACCGGTGTTCTTCAACGCTGCGCAAACCTACCTGATGCCGAAACTGCGCACCCTGGGTGGCTACGGCAAATATGCCCTGACCTTACCTGAAGGCAGCGAGCCTGACGGCCACTGGCAATGGCTGCCGCTGGAATGGAAAGCGCTGTGAGCGCACTGATCCGCAGCCTTGGCCTGCTCGCGCTGTTTCTGAGCGCAGGTGCGCGCGCAGTTGATGCGCCGGCGCTCGATCCGGCGCAATCGCAGATCTTTCGCGCCTGGTTTGTACGTATTGCTCAAGAGCAATTGAGCCAAGGCCCAAGCCCGCGCTGGTATCAGCAGGACTGTGCCGGGCTGGTGCGCTTTGCCGCCAACGAAGCGCTGAAAGTCCATGACGACAAATGGCTGCGCAGCAACGGTCTGTCCAATCGTTATCTACCGCCGGAGCTGGCGCTGAGCGACGAGCAGCGCAAGCTCGCGCAAAAGTGGCAGCAGGGCGGCGGCAAGGTCGGGCCGTACGTCAACGCGATCAAACTGATTCAGTTCAACAGCCACCTGATCAGCCGCGATGTGTCGCAGGCGCGGCCCGGTGACCTGATGTTTTTCGATCAGGGCGACGACCAGCACCTGATGATGTGGATGGGCCGCTACATCGCCTATCACACCGGCACCACCACCCCCACTGACAACGGCATGCGTTCGGCAAGCCTGCAGCAACTCATGACATGGAAGGACACCCGATGGATACCCGACGCAGCCAACCCCAACTTCATCGGCGTCTATCGACTGAACTTTCTCTCCCAATGACCGGTGCCCGCATGTTGCGTATCTGTTCGCGAATTTCCTTGCTGTTGGCGTTGCTGCTGCCGTTGACCAGCGCCAATGCCGAAGACTCGGTGGAGCCGAGCAATTACACGCCGGTGGCCGGTGAGAGTTTCTTTCTGCTGGCCGACAGCAGTTTTGCCAGCGACGAGCAGGCGATGGTCCGCCTCGAAGCACCGGGTCGTGACTACCGGCGTTTTCGCATGGAGCCGTACGGTGGCGCCGACATTCGCGTGTATCGCATCGACAAGCCGCTGGACTTCCTCAAGCGCCAGAAGAACCTGCACCGCGTCGTCAGTGACGGCCAGTTCAAGGGCGAAGGCCTGTCCAACACCCTCGCGTATCTGTGGGACAACTGGTATCGCAAATCCCGCCGGGTGATGCAGCGTGCGTTCTCTTACGAGTCGCGCAAACAGGTCACCGAAGAAGTGCCGGAGCTGAAGATGGGCGAGGCCATGGTTGCGCCGACGCCTTACGACGCGCAGCCGCAATTTGCCTTGATCCCGGGCCTGCCGGTGGTCAGCCAGTTCCGTTATCCGCTGTGGCAGGCCAAGCCGATTCAGCCGCCAGCCGGGGTCAATCTGGCCGGCTCGTCCAGCGACTTCGTCAGCGTCGCACCGGGCAACGTCTACATTCCGCTGGGTAATCTGAAGCCCGGGCTGTATCTGGTCGAAGCGTTGATCGGCAAATACCGCGCGACCACCATGGTTTTCGTCTCCAACACCGTCGCGGTGAGCAAGATTGCCGGTGATGAACTGCTGGTCTGGGCCGCCCGCAAGCATGAAGGCAGCTCGGTGGCGAAGGTCAATGTGTTGTGGACCGACGGCCTCGGCGTGATGAGCAGCGGCGCCACCGATGCCGACGGTTTGCTGCGTCTGAAACACGTCAGCCCGGAGCGTTCGTTCGTTATCGGCGAGGACGAAGAGGGCGGCGTGTTCGTCTCGGAAAACTTCTACTACGACAGCGAAATCTACGACACCAAACTCTACGCCTTCACCGACCGGCCGCTGTATCGTCCGGGCGATTGGGTGTCGCTGAAAATCGTCGGTCGCGAGTTCAAGAATGCACGGGACTCGGTGTTGCCGGGTGCGGCGGATGTCAGCGTCAGCGTGCTCGATGCCACGGGTACCGAGCTGCAGACCCTCGACCTGAAACTGGATTCCAAGGCTGGAACCCAGGGCCGCTTCCAGTTGCCGGACAACGCCGTCGCCGGCGGCTACGAGATCCGTTTCAACTACAAGGATCAGGCCTACAGCAGTGCCTTCCGTGTGGCTGAGTACATCAAACCGCACTTCGAAATTTCGCTGAATCTGGCCAAGCAGGACTACCGCACTGGCGAGCCGGTGAAAGGCAGTCTGGTGTTGCTTTATCCGGATGGTAAACCGGTGGCCAACGCCAAATTGAACCTGAGCCTGCGCGCCCAGCAACTGTCGATGGTCGACAACGAGCTGCAATACCTCGGGCAATTCCCGGTGGAGCTGACCAGTACCGAACTGACCACCGACAGCAAGGGCAACGCGACCCTCGATCTTCCGGCCGCCGACAAGCCGAGCCGCTACATGCTCACGGTGTTTGCCAGCGACGGCGCGGCGTATCGGGTCAAGACCACCAAGGAAATCCTGATCGATCGTGGCGCGGCAACTTTTCGCCTGAGTGCGCCGCAGCGTTTCAGCGCGGTCGGTGACAAGGTCGCATTCAGCTATGCCAACGAGGGGGGTGCCGAGCAAAGCAAAGCTGTGACGCCGAGCAGCTACGCCTGGGTACGCCTGGAAGACCAAAGCAGCGGCGAAGGCAAACTCGCTGCAGCTGACAAAGGTTTCAGCCTCGCTTTCGAGCGTCCGGGCACTTACAACCTGACGCTCAAGGATCAACACGGTCGCGTCCTCGGCGCCACCGGCCATTCGGTCACTGGCGACGGTGTCAAAGCGGTGCCGGGCACGGTGGAAATCGTCCTCGACAAGCCCGAGTACAAGGCCGGCGAAGAAGCGCTGGCGCTGATCACCTTTCCCGAACCGGTCACCGATGCATTGCTGTCGCTGGAGCGCGACAAGGTCGAAGCCACCGCGCTGCTGGCCAAGGGCGGTGACTGGCTGAAGCTGGAAAAACTCAGCGACACCCAATACCGCGCGCGCATTGCGGTGAAGGACAACTTCGCCCCTAACCTGACCTTCTCCGTGCTCTACACCAAGGGCGGTCAGTACAGCTTCCAGAATGCCGGGATCAAAGTGGTCGCGCCGCAAATCGACGTGGCGATCAGCACCGACAAAGCGGTGTACCTGCCGGGCGATACGGTCACGGTCGACCTGACCACGCAGTTCGCCGGCAAAGCCGTCCCGGCACACTTGACGGTCAGCGTGGTCGACGAAATGGTCTACGCGCTGCAACCAGAAGTCGCGCCGAGCATCGATCAGTTCTTCTACCACCCACGGCGCAACAATGTGCGCACCAGTGCCAGCCTGTCATTCATCAGCTATGACGTGGCGTTGCCGGGCAGCCCCGGCGCACCGGGCAAGGCCAACCGCAGCGAACGCGGCGTGAAAGTGCTGGAACGTCCACGCCGTGAAGACGTTGACACCGCGGCATGGCAGCCGGAGCTTTTGACCGGCACCGACGGCAAAACCCGTTTCACCTTCAAGATGCCGGACTCGCTGACCCGCTGGCGCATTACCGCCCGCGCCATCGCCGATGACGGTCAGGTCGGGCAGAAGAAGCAGTTTGTCCGTTCGGAAAAACCGCTGTACCTGAAGTGGAGCGGGCCGAGCAAATTCCGCAAGGGCGATCAGCCGCAACTGGGTGTGTTTGCGTTCAGTCAGGCAGAGAAACCGGTCAAGGCTGAACTGGTCACGCACTATGCCGGCGCCGAACAGCGCTTACCGGTGACCCTGAACAGCGGCATCAATTATTTGCCGCTGCCGGCGTTTGCCTTGGCCTCGGGCGAGTGGATGGCGGAGCTGGTGCAGGACGGCAAAGTCGCCGATGCCCTGGCTGTACGCTTGAGTGCAACCGGTGAAGGCTGGCAAGTCACGCAGACGCAAAGCCTCAATGTGGTCAGCGGTGACACTCCGTTGAGTTTGCCCGCTGATGCCACGGATATTCGTCTGCGGCTGGATGACAGTCCGCAAGCGCTGTTCCGTTCGGCCCTCGACGATCTGCTCAGCTACCCGTACGGCGGCGTCGAGCAGACCGCCAGTCGCCTGTTGCCGCTAAGCATCGCTTATCCATCGCTGGCCTCGAACCCGCAGACTCGCGATCGCTTGCGGCTGATCATGCAGAACAGCCGCCTGCGTCTGGTGCAAATGGCCGGGCCGTCGGCGAGCTTCACTTGGTGGGGCTACGACGGCGAGCCGGATGCATTCCTCACCGCCTATGCCTATTACGCCGACTGGAATGCCAGCCGCGTACTCGACCTGACCCTGCCGCCGGAGCACTGGCAGCGGGTGCTGGAGGTTTACGCCAAGCAGGCACCGAACACGCCGTTGTTGCAACGCGCGTTGATTCTGTCGTTCGCCAGGCAGATGCAGTTGCCGGTGACCACGCTGCTCAGCGGTTTGATCGACGATCTGGCCAGGGCGGGTGAAGGCCGTGCCGAAACCTTGCTCGACGACGGCGAGGACAGTCTGGTGATGAGCGATCCGGATTCGGCGCTGGGTCTGGCAGCGGCGCGGGTGCTCGCCGCATCGTTGGCCACACAGTCGAAAGTCGCTTTGCCGGAGGCGTTCAATCGTCAACTGGGCGCGGCGCAACAACGTCTGGCGACCAGGTCGCAGCCTTTTGTAGAAGCACTGAACCTGTCACTGCAGCCGTTCGATCAAGCTCGCGCGACGGCGTTGCTGCAACGCTTGCTGACACAGCAATCGACGCTGGAACGTGCACTGGCGCTGACCTGGCTGCAACGCAGCATCGCCCAGGCGTCACCGACCATCGCGTTGATGCCCGGTGAAGGCTGGAAGAAAAACTACGGCGCCAGCGGCGAGATGTACTGGACATGGCAAGGCGCGACGCCGCTGCCGAGTGTGCTGAGCGTGTCCGGCACGCAAGAGCGGCCGTTGCGTGCCGCGCTGAGTTTCCAGACTCAGCAGCCGCAGGTCGATCCGATGGCCGTGACCATCACCCGGCGCCTGTCACGACTGGTGCCGGGCGACGAAGCGTTCACCTTCAAACTTGAGCCGGTCGGCACGAAGCCTCTGTCCAGCGCCAGCCTCTATCTGGACGAGGTGATTCTCACCAGTAAAGCGCCGAAACCGCTGCGCTACGGCATGCTTGAAGTGCCGCTGCCACCGGGCGCCGATGTGGAACGCACGACGTGGGGCATCAAGTTGCAGGGCCAGGACGGCACCGAGCCGACCGCGCTGGAGAAGGCGCGCTTTGAACCGGGTCAGTTGGCTTATGCGGTGCCGGTCGATGCATTGAGCGGCGAGTTGCGCCTGCGTCATCTGGTGCGCTTCTCGCAGAAGGGCCAGTTCAACCTGCCGCCGGTACGCTTCAAGCAAGTCTATGCGCCGCAGCATCAGGCCCAGGAAGCGAAAGCCGCCCTCGGTCAGGTCACGGTCAACTGACATGCCCCGGCCGCTGCTGTGGCTGCTGATGTGTGTGATGCCTGCGCTGGCAACGGCGCAGGACGAGCCGTTGCGCGTGGCGTACAAGGGCGAGTTGTTGTCGTTGAGTCAGACGCAACTGATCAAGCGCGAACCGTTGCCGTCATCGCTGGATACGCCGTTGGGCAGTCTGTGGAAATTGTTCGTCTACGCGTGGCTGGTGGACACCGGCGCGCGGGAACCAGCGTATGAATGTCGCGGGCAGTTGAAGGAAGAGGTTTATTGCTGTGCGGCGGGCGGCAGGATCGAGCGGGATCAGGCGCTGGTGAAATCCTGCGGATTGTATTTCGAACCCGCACGGTTGGGCATTGCAGCGGCGGATTGGCGTGAGTATTGGCAGGCTCGGCAGGCGCCGTCGTGGTTGCTCGACTTGCCATCGGTGCAACCGGCGCAGCGGGTTTACGTGGCTGAATTGCTGAAAGTTCTGGCCGCTTTGCCTGCTCAGGATCAGATGCGCCGGGTGTTGCTCGATGTCGTGCTGAACGCGGCGGACGGCAATGTCGTCGGCGAGTTGGGCGGGCGTCTGCGGGTGAAAACCTGGAGCTGGCTCGGCGACCAGGATGCGCAATCGCGACAAGGCGGATTCGCTGGCTGGACCACCGATGGTGCGCCGGTCTGGGCGGGTGGGCGCGGCACCAGTCAGATGGTCCTACGTCACTACGGCCAAGCGTTGGCCAGCGTATTGCCGACGGCTTGGCCGGTGGACGCAGGCCGTTGTGTGGAAGTCGGGCTGTTTTCGAAATACCCGGTTTCGAAAGTTCTGGCGGGGGATCGCGTTGCCACGTCCGGGCCATTGCGCGGCGACTACCGCGTCGAATTCGCCAACGGCAACGCACTGGATATCCACAGCGACGGCGAACTGTTTCTGCTCAATGACAAACTCGTCGCAAGGCTTGATCGCGAAGAATATGTCGCCCGTGTCCTTGAGCGCGAAGCCAGACCGGAACCTGCCGAAGCCGCCAAGGCGCTGGCCGTAGCGATCCGCACTTATCTGCTGCAAAACGCCACGCGCAACGGCGACTGCCTGAGCATCGACGATAGCAGCAATCGCCAGCGCGTCGCCCCGCGTCCAGCCTCTGCCGAATCACGCAACATCGCGGCGTGGACGGCGGATCTGGTACTGGCCGGCAGCACCGTCACCTATCACTCCGACCAGCCCGGCCCGGACAAGCTCGCCTGGCAGCAAGCCGTCGAGCAAGCGAACGCCGGCCAGCGCTACGACGCGATTCTGCTGCACGCCTATCCACGCGCCAGTCTCAGCCGCTGGGACAACCCGGTCGCCTCCTGCGAAGCATTACCCGCCGCGCAAAACTGGCTGCAAAAGCAGCGACGCGGCTGGCGTCCGAGGCTCGAAAGCGAAACCGGCTACAACGAAGTCAGCACTTTCGCCGTTTGCAAACTCGCCTTCGGCCGGCCCTTCGTCGACCGCGAACGCCAGCGCATCTACGTTCGCGGCGTACTGACCTTGCAGGATCGTCTCGACCTGACCCACGAATATCTGCACCTGGCCTTCGAAGCACACCCAAACGGCCAGGACGAAACCTACATCGAAGGGCTCGCCCGTCACCTTTTGCTGGAATAGACCATGACACTCCGTTATCCACAGGTCTTGCTGCTGCTCTGTGCCCTCAATGTGCTGCCGCAGGCCTACGCCGCCGATGGCGTGAAACTCGACACCCCGGTCGGCGGCTGGCGCAGCGGCGCACCGCAAGGCGAGGGCGAAAGCTTCCGCCAGACCGTCAACTACCCGGCCTCATCGGTCAACACACCGCTTGGCCAGGCCAATACCGCCAGAATCAGCGGCCAGATCAAAGCCGTGCCGAAGAACAACGAACCCGGACGCCTGATCGTCAATGGCGTCAGCATGCCACTGAAAATCGACCCGACCGGCGGCTTCGACCGCCCGTTCTCCTTCCCCAACGGCAGCAACAGCGTCGAAGTCCGCAGCGCCGACGGCCAGCAACGCCGCCGCACGCAATTCCTCAATGCCCGCGGCGGCGCCACCCCGGCGAAACTGCGCGTGCTGCTGGCCTGGGACAGCGACGGCACCGACCTCGACCTGCACCTGATCACCCCCGATGGCGCCCACATCTGGTACGGCAATCGCACTGCCGCCAACGGCGCCACCCTCGACGTTGACGTCACCACCGGCTACGGCCCGGAAATCGCCGCCATGCCCGCGCCGATCAAAGGGCAATATCTGGTCTACGTGAATTATTACGGCGGCGGGTATCGCGGGGATGACGAGGGCGGGGATGAAGCGGTGCAGGCGCTGACGACCGCGCAGGTGACGGTGATTACTGAAGAAGGCACGCCGAGCGAGAAGATGGAAACGTTTGTAGTGCCGATGCGGACGGCGGGGGAGTTGACGTTGGTGAAGTCGTTTAGTTATCCCTGAGGGTGCCGAGCTGTTTTGAACCGTGGGTTAACGAAACGCAGCACTGAATTTCTGAGTTGGGGTGATCCTGATAGTTTTAAAAAAAGCTCGACCACTAAGGATTTCTTAGTAGTTCGCCGAGGAGGTTCACGCCAGGTAGAGCGCAACCTCAAGCACTAGGTGTCCTCACGACTTTCTGTTGCTCTCCATGCTGACTGCGCTGGCGCCGGCTAATGCCGCCGGCAGCAAAGGTTCAGTAATCCATGAGCCTCGGCTAATTGGGAAAAACGCCACAAAGCGCATTGCCCTGATAACCATGAACAAGCGGCCCCAGCATCATGAACGGGCCGCAGGCGTAGAACGGCGACGGCACCGTTTGTTTTGAATAGAGCAAAACGATTTCATTGCCCGACTCGTCACTGCCTAAAGACTGCTCGGAGTACGACGCACACACAGGCAAATTCAACGGAACAGGGATGATCAACGCCCAAACTGTGATGCCACACCATTCACGGGTAGGCGCTGATTGTGCGGTTCGGGTAATCGCTGGCGTGAGCGAACGAGCGCTTAGAGCTTTGTACTCGTCAGTTCTGAGTGTGGTTTTCTCAGGCAAAGCCACGATGGCACCGACGCAGCCGGATAGGCACAGGCCTAAAACAGCGATGAGGATGATCGACTCAAAAGGGGCCTGGCGAGATGCGAAACGCATGTTTTGACTTCCTTGTACGCGTTGTGACTTTCTACAATGATCAACGCTTTGCACCTCGGCGGCGTGCGTCCGGCAAATGGGAGGTTTCGAAATCAGGTCCGGGATGTCAAGCGATCTTGCGCAACCTCGTAGGCTGCCTCCCGCTCACGTTTGCCTATGGCGACCACGAACACCAGGATTTCGTGATCAAGTACCTGATAGATCAAGCGATAACCGGCGCTTTTCAATTTCACTTTATAGCAGTCTGGTAGCTCGCGAAGCCGATTGGCTTCGATTCGAGGGTTCTCCAAGACCTCAGCCAGTTTTTTTTTGAACTGTTGGCGGACCGTATCGCCCAGCTTGTTCCACTCTTTTAACGCACGTCGATCAAACTCAAGCTCATAAGTCATCCAGACTCACCTTGATCCGCTGAGGGGATGCGAGGCGTTCGGTGACCACGGCAATCAGCGCTTCATCTTCTTCACTGAGCAGCGCCGCTTTGAAGGGTAACTTGCCCCGCTCTGCTACATATTGGAGGGTTTGGCGCAGAAGCTCCGACGGCGTGACGCCGAGCTTTTCGAGTTCGGCGAAGGAGCGCTGTTTCAGATCATCATCGATGCGGATGTTGATGGAAGCCATGATGGGATACCTGTAATGACGGTTGTCGTTACGGTAACAAGAGGATCGCGTTCTCGACAAGTGAGAATTCAAGTTCCGGACGGTAGGCGTAGCCTTTTCGCAGACATTAAAAAGCCGGCTTGTGGCCGGCTTCTCGGGGACTGGCTTGGTTTATTTTTGGTAAACCGCGCCAGCCTTCAAAACGTACATCCGGATCTGCGTCCGGCTGTGGGACTTGGTCAGACGTTGGTCTGCTGCGTCGGGCGTCATCCGAGCCGCTGGGCGGGTCGATGCGCGAATGTGGGGCGCAGGATACTGAGTTTTGCTTGGGATTCCCAGCCTCAAGTGCCGTTTAGAGCGATTGAAGCGGTACAAACTCGGGATTTGTACCGGTTATCAGGGCCCTCTTCGCGAGCAGGCTCGCTCCCACAGGTTCTGCGTAAAAATCGAGATCGGCGCACGCATCACAGAAACGGCACCACCGGCCTGCGCTTGCCCAATGTCGACCACCAGAATACCCAGCCAAGAATGTGAATCCGCTGCTCTTCGATCTGCGCCGGCCGGAAAACCTCGTCGGGGTATTCGGCGCTGTTGTGGCTACGCATGCGCAGGCCGTTGCCGGGCATGCGGTGCAGGTATTTGATGCGCAGCATGCCGTCGTGTTCGATGGCGTAGATTTCGCCGTCGACGACCTGGGTCAGGCCGCGGTCGATGGCGACAATGGAGCCGTCTTCGATGCGTTCGGCCATGCTGTTGCCGATCATGTGCGCGCAGATGGCGTTGGCGTGCTCGATGTCGAGTTGATCGAGGTGGGCGCGGGGCAGGCGCAGGGATTGATCGGGGTCGAGGATGACGTGGGTTTTGCCGTCGCCATTGGCGATCGGAGTTTCCTTGAAAAACGCCAGGTCGATGTCGCTGGGATTGATGACGGTGTAGACGCCGCAGATCGACTGGGCATCGAACGTGTCGCCATTGCTGGCGGGCGGGTGCAGGCGTGGGACCTCCTTGACGCCTTCCCCGGTTTTCAGCCATTCACTATTGACCGACAACAGGCGTGAGACTTCTTCCATGCGATACGCCGGGACGCCCCGGGTGTACCAGTTATGAACGTTTTGGGCTTCCGTGCCCCAGAACCTTGCGAAATCCGTGGTGCTGATGTTCGCTGCTTCCAGGAGTGCCTTGAATCGTGGACCGCTAGTGTTCTTTCTCATAAACACGGAGTCTACGGCCGGACTAGAGCGGTTTGAATAAACCGGGCGTTCAAAAAAAGCCTGTATTTTGCGACGGGATGTAAGACGCGCTTGTGGGAAATTAAACAGATTAAAACTGCATGTAGGAATTTAAACGGTTTGTTTAATCTGGCTTTTTCAAGAGCCCCTCACCCCAGCCCTCTCCCGGAGGGAGAGGGGGCCGACCAGAGTGTATTTCGAGTTACATCGACTTGAAGAACCGAGTCGATTATGCAGACGCCGATAACCAAAAACCCCGGAAGTCCGGGGTTTTTTTCAAGCTTCACGCAAAGCGCAATGGCTTAGCCCTTGTAGGCGGCAACCGACTTGGTGATCGCTTCGCGGGCGGCGTCTGCGCCGGCCCAGCCTTCGATCTTGACCCACTTGCCTTTCTCGAGATCCTTGTAGTTCGCGAAGAAGTGCTCGATCTGCTGGATCAGCAGGGGTGGCAGGTCAGTGTATTCCTTCACGTCGACGTACAGCTGCGACAGCTTGTCGTGTGGCACTGCGATGACTTTGGCATCGCCGCCGCCGTCGTCGGTCATGTTCAGGATGCCGACCGGACGGGCGCGGATGACCGAGCCTGGCGCTACCGGGTAAGGAGTCACGACCAGCACGTCGAGGGGGTCACCGTCGTCAGCCAGGGTGTTCGGGATGTAACCGTAGTTGGCCGGGTAGAACATTGGGGTGGCCATGAAACGGTCAACGAACAGGCAATCGCTGTCTTTGTCGATTTCGTACTTGATCGGCGCGTGGTTGGCCGGGATCTCGATCGCGACGTAGATGTCGTTCGGCAGGTCTTTGCCAGCCGGAATCTTGCTGTAGCTCATTGGGCGTTGCCCCCGTAGTTGACCAAAAACACTTGGCCGGATTGACCAAAAAGTGGCGGCGATTATAGGCACATTCCTACGCCGACGCCACGTACCAGAAGTCGTGCAGAGCTTAGTCGTGCGCCTGATAGACCGGGTCCGTGGCCTGAAGTTGCCGCAGTCTGCCCAACGGATCCTGCCGGTAGAAAAGCTGCAGCTGCAAGTAGACCTGTGGATAAGCCTCGTGGAGCAGATCCGGGGCGCTGAAGAAGTATTCGCTGGTGACGGCGAAGAACTCCGCCGGGTTCTCGGCGGCATAGGGATCGATGGCGGTTTCGGCGTCGGGATCGTGGTCGAGCTGGCGGTTGAGGTCGTCGTAAGCGGCCTGCATCACCGCGGCCCAGTCGCTGACGCGCATATCGGCATGCAACGGCGGCAGGCCGTTGGCGTCGCCGTTGAGCATATCGAGCTTGTGCGCCAGTTCGTGGATCACCAGGTTGTAGCCTTCCCAGCCACCGCTGGCCTGTACGCCGGGCCAGGCGAGAATTACCGGCCCCTGCTGCCAGGCTTCACCGCTGTGTTCGCCGTCCCACTCATGCTCGACGCCGCTGGCATCGCGATGGCGTTGCGGGCTGAGGAAGTCGTCCGGGTACAGCACGATCTCGTGAAACCCCTGATACCAGTTCAGGTCACCGAGATGCAGCAGCGGCAACTGTGCTTGCGCGGCGAGCAGCAGGCGTTGCTCCTGATGCAGTTCGACACCGGGCAGGGCGGTCAGGCGTTTGTCGTCGAGAAACAGCACGCAGGCTTCGCGCAACCACTGGTCTTCAGCAGCGCTGATGCCGTCGAGAAAGGAGAGCTGATGGCGCACCCGTTGCCACAGGTCGTTGGCAATCGGGTGCCTGGCGAGGATGCGCCGGCGACGCCAGGCGCTCAGTGACCACATCGGATCAGTGTGATTGCACTTTGGTGCCGCCGAAACGGCTGCGCACCACGCCGATGATCATCGGCACCAGCGACAGCAGGATGATGGCCACCACCAGCAACGAGAGATTTTTCTTGATGAACGGCACGTTGCCGAAGAAGTAACCGAGCGTGACCAGACCGCCGACCCAGAGGATGGTGCCGAGCACGCTGAAGCCGAAGAACCGCGGGTACGGCATCCGCGCCACACCGGCCACGAACGGCGCGAAGGTGCGGATGATCGGCAGGAAGCGCGCCATGGTCACGGTCTTGCCGCCGTGCTTGTCGTAGAAATCGTGGGTTTTTTGCAGGTAATCGCGGCGGAAGATCTTCGAATTGGGGTTGCTGAACAACTTCTCCCCAGCCGTGCGTCCGATCACATAGTTGGTGCTGTCGCCCATGATCGCCGCCAGCATCAGCAGGCCGCCAAGCAACACCGGATCCATGCCGCCGCCGGCTGCCACCGCGCCAGCGATGAACAGCAGCGAGTCGCCCGGCAGGAACGGCATCACCACCAACCCGGTTTCACAGAAGATCACCAGAAACAGGATGGCGTAGATCCATGGCCCATAGTTGTTCACCAGCAAATCGAGGTACACATCGAGATGCAGGATAAGGTCGAGCGGGTTGAAATCCATGGGGGCACCTGTATGACGGCCCGACTCGGCAGGCCTGTGCGGTTGACTTCGTGTAAGCCTACAGCGGGGTGTAGTTTTTCTTACAAGCCGGAAAGATCGGGATTATACGGTCTGACCGCTGAAAAGCGCGCCGGTTTTGTAGCGGGGAGTGTCGTGGTGTGAACAATTGTCAGCCCTGAAAAGATCGCAGCCTTCGGCAGATCCTGCAATTGGAGCGCGTTGCGCTGCAGGAGCTGCCGAAGGCTGCGATCTTTTGCGGTCAGAGCTCGTCGCTGATCGGCAGCACGTAGTTCTTGAACTCGGTGTCTTCCTTGAAACCGATGGATTCGTAGGTTTTCTGCGCCACTTCGTTGTCTGCGCTGGTCGAGACGCGCATGCGCACGGCCTGGGTTTCCTTGGCCATTTTCTTCGCGGTGCGGATCAGGTTGTCGGCCACCAGTTGCCGGCGCGCGTCTTCAGCGACGTAGATATCGTTGAGAATCCACACGCGTTTGAGCGACAGCGACGAGAAGCTCGGATAGAGCTGGCAGAAACCCATGAGTTTCCTGTCGTCATCGTCGGCCAGGGCCAGATAGATCACCGACTCTTTGCGGCGCAGGCGTTTTTCGAGAAACGCCCGGGAGGAATCCGGGTAAGGCAGGGAGCCGTAGAACTCGCGATATTTGACGAACAAAGGAGTCAGCAAATCCAGATGTTCGAGGGTCGCTTGAATTATCCGCATGATAGGTCTCGTCTTCAAGTGGCTGTCTTCAACTGCTCTGACGGCGATGGGAAACCCGCGCGGCCGTGCGTCGATCCTGCCTGAAAGCAGCGCAGAATGGCAATGCGGAAACGGTTCAGGCTGGCGGCGGATCGAGCAGGAAATTACCTTTCATTTCGACAGTGTCATCCGTCTCCAATGTATGAAGCTGGGCTTCGTCCTTCAAATTGACTCCCGATAGCTGCCGACGGCAGGCTTCGCGCATCAGATACAGCAAGCGATGCGCCGCCATGCCGTAGCTCAAGCCTTCAAGACGAACATTGGAAATGCAATTGCGATACGCGTCGGTCAGACCGACCTTCGGCGCGTAGGTGAAATACAGCCCAAGGCTGTCCGGCGAACTCAGGCCCGGGCGCTCGCCGATCAGCATCACCAGCATTTTCGCCCCGAGCAACTGGCCGATCTCGTCTCCGATGGCGACGCGACCCTGTTCGACCAGCACCACGGGGGCCACCGACCAGCCGTCGCCGCTCATCTGTTCTTCCAGCCGCGTCAGAAATGGAAGCGTGTGCCGATGCACCGCCAGCGCCGACAGGCCATCCGCGACGACTATCACCAGATCGACGCCGCCCGGGTGAGCGCTGGCGTAACCGCGTAAGGCTTGCGCTGATTCATCGTTGAGTTTGCGTCCCAGATCCGGGCGTTGCAGGTAACTGTCACGATCGGGCGCGGCGCTGTGCAGCAGCAGGGTTTCCCGCCCGCGCTCGCTGAGCTGGCTGCTGATCTCGGCATGGTCGAAGGCCAGATGCACGGCATCACGGGCCTGTGCGTGGGCAAACTGAAAATCCAGTTGCGCCCGCGTCGGCAGGCTGGTGCCGGTGCGGCCCAAGGCAATCCGCGCCGGGGTCAGGCGACGCAGTTCCAGCCAGGGGTTTTGCGGATCGACCGGTGGTTTTTCCATAAGATTCATCCCAAGTGCGCCAAGGCTTGGCGGAAGGCCGGCGGCAGGTTGTTGCCGAAGCGAACCTTGCCGTCCGCCTGGGTGAAGATGCCCATGTTGGCCAGCCATTGCTCGAACTCCGGCGCCGGTTTCAGGCCCAGGGTCTGGCGGGCGTACAAGGCGTCGTGAAACGAAGTGGTCTGGTAATTGAGCATGATGTCGTCGGAGCCGGGGATGCCCATGATGAAGTTGATCCCGGCGACGCCGAGCAACGTCAGCAGGGTGTCCATGTCGTCCTGATCGGCTTCGGCATGGTTGGTGTAGCAGATGTCGCAGCCCATCGGCACGCCGAGCAACTTGCCGCAGAAGTGATCTTCGAGGCCGGCGCGGATGATCTGTTTGCCGTTGTACAGATATTCCGGGCCGATAAATCCTACGACGGTGTTCACCAGGAACGGCTTGAAATGTCGCGCCACGGCGTAGGCTCTCGTCTCGCAGGTCTGTTGATCGACGCCGTGATGGGCATTGGCTGACAGCGCGCTGCCCTGACCGGTTTCGAAATACATCAGGTTCTGCCCGAGGGTGCCGCGCTTGAGGCTCAGGCCAGCATCGTAGCCTTCCTGCAAGACGTTGAGGTTGATGCCGAAACTGGCATTGGCGGCTTCGGTGCCGGCAATCGACTGGAACACCAGATCCAATGGCACGCCACGATTGATCGCCTCGATCGAGGTGGTGACGTGGGTCAGTACGCAGGCCTGGGTCGGGATGTCGTAGCGCTGGATGATCGCGTCGAGCATCTCCAGCATCGCGCAGATCGAAGCGATGCTGTCGGTGGCCGGGTTGACGCCGATCATCGCATCGCCGTTGCCGTAGAGCAGACCGTCGAGAATGCTCGCGGCGATACCGGACGGCTCGTCAGTCGGGTGGTTGGGTTGCAGGCGGGTCGACAAGCGCCCGCGCAAACCGAGGGTGCCGCGAAATTTCGTCACCACACGGATTTTCTGCGCCACCAGCACCAGGTCCTGCACGCGCATGATTTTCGACACGGCGGCGACCATCTCCGGGGTCAGGCCGGGGGCGAGGGCGCGCAGGCTGGTTTCGTCAGCGGCATCGCTGAGCAGCCAGTCGCGAAAGCCGCCGACGGTGAGGTGGCTGACCACGGCGAAGGCCTGTGCGTCGTGGGTGTCGATGATCAGCCGGGTGACTTCATCGGCTTCGTAAGGAATCAGCGCTTCCTGCAGAAAGTGCGTGAGCGGGATGTCCGCCAGCGCCATTTGCGCGGCCACCCGTTCGCCGTCGTTGAGCGCGGCGATCTCGGCAAGGAAATCCCCCGAGCGGGCGGGGCTGGCCTTCGCCATGACGTCTTTGAGGCTGTCGAAGCGGTAAGTCTGCGCGCCGACCGTGTGAGCAAAACTGGCCATTCAGCGTTCTCCGTGACGGCGCAGAACAGCTCTGCGCCGTGGTTTTCGACAATCAGTGCAAGGCTTGTTCAGCTTTTTGAATCGCCGCGAATTCTTCTTCCGGCGTGCCTGCTACCAAGTGATGCCGACTGTAGAAAGCAAAGTAAGCAATTAACACTCCATAGATGATCGCCGCGCCGATCACCACACGTGGATCGACGAGGAACCCCGCCACCACGGCGAGGCAGGCCAGCATCAGCGCGACACCCGAGGTGAAAATGCCGCCCGGCGTACGGTACGGTCGGTCCATTTTGGGGCGGCGGATGCGCAAGGTGATGTGCGCGGCCATCATCAGCACATAGGAAATGGTAGCGCCGAACACCGCGACCAGAATCAGCAGGTCGCCCTGACCGGTCAGCGACAGACCAAAGCCGATGATGCCGGGAATCACCAGCGCCAGCACCGGCGCTTTGCTCTTGTTGGTCTGCGACAGTTTGCGCGGCAGGTAACCGGCCCGCGACAGCGCGAAGATCTGCCGCGAGTAGGCGTAGATGATCGAGAAGAAACTGGCGATCAGCCCGGCCAGACCGACGAGATTGACGAAGCTGCCCATCCAGGTCGAGCCGCCGTAGGCTCTACTCAGCGCCTCGACCAGCGGGTTGCCTGAGGTCAGCAACGAGTTGGCACCCGCGCCGCCGGGGCCGACGATCAGGATCAGCAGAGCGAACATCAGCAACACCAGCATCGCCCCGATCAGACCGCGCGGCAGGTCGCGCTTGGGATTTTTGGTTTCTTCGGCTGCCAGCGGCACGCCTTCGACAGCGAGGAAAAACCAGATTGCATAGGGAATCGCCGCCCACACGCCGACATAACCGAACGGCAGAAACGGACTGGCACCGACCGCGGTGGTCACCGGGATGTCGAGTAGGTTGGCAACGTCGAAGTGCGGCACCATCGCCACCAGAAACACCCCCAGCGCCAACGCGGCGACGGCGGTGATGATGAACATCAGTTTGAGCGCTTCACCGACCCCGAAAATATGGATGGCGATGAAGATGATGTAGAACGCCAGATAGATCATCCAGCCGCCAATGCCGAACAGCGACTCGCAGTAGGCACCGATAAACACCGCGATGGCGGCGGGGGCGATGGCGTATTCGATAAGGATCGCCGTGCCGGTGAGAAATCCGCCCCATGGCCCGAACGCACTGCGGGCGAAACCGTAGCCGCCGCCGGCGGTAGGAATCATCGAGGACAGTTCGGCCAGGGAAAAGCACATGCACAGGTACATGGTCGCCATCAGCAGTGTGGCGAGAAACATGCCGCCCCAGCCACCCTGGGCAAGGCCGAAGTTCCAGCCGGCGTAGTCGCCGGAAATCACATAGGCGACGCCGAGGCCGACGAGCAGGACCCAGCCGGCGGCGCCTTGTTTCAGTTCGCGTTGTTGGAAATAGTCGGAGCCGACTTTTTCGAAGTCGACGGAGGAGCCGGTCGCCGGAGCGCCGGTCGGGGATTCGCTTGGCATAGGGTTCACCTTTCTTATTGTTTTATAGGCCCGGCTACAGCCAAGCCATTGGGTTGAATGGCACAACGCTTTCGCGAGCAGGCTCGCTCCCACAGGGGATTGCGTACGACCATAAATCACCTGTGGGAGCGAGCCTGCTCGCGAAGACAATCCAGAGGGCGAAGCAGGAACACCTGCCTCACCCCGTCTGGATCAGAAGAACCCCAACGGATTGATGTCGTAGCTCACCAGCAGGTTTTTGGTCTGCTGGTAATGGTCGAGCATCATCTTGTGGGTTTCACGCCCGACGCCGGATTTCTTGTAGCCACCAAACGCAGCATGCGCCGGGTACAGGTGGTAGCAGTTGGTCCACACGCGACCGGCCTTGATCGCCCGGCCCATGCGGTAGGCGCGGTTGATGTCGCGGGTCCACAGGCCGGCACCGAGGCCGAACTCGGTGTCGTTGGCGATCGCCAGGGCTTCGGCTTCGTCCTTGAAGGTGGTGATGCTCACCACCGGGCCGAAGATTTCTTCCTGGAACACGCGCATTTTGTTGGTGCCCTTGAGCAGAGTCGGCTGGATGTAATAACCGGTCGCCAGGCTGCCTTCGAGTTTTTCCACCTTGCCGCCGGTCAGCAGTTCAGCGCCTTCGCCCTTGGCGATTTCCAGGTACGAGAGGATCTTGTCGAATTGCTGCTCCGACGCCTGGGCGCCGACCATGGTGTCGGTGTCGAGCGGATCGCCGCGTTTGATCTGGCTGACTTTCTTCATTACGGCCTGCATGAATTCGTCGTAGATCGATTCCTGCACCAGCGCGCGGGAAGGGCAGGTGCACACTTCGCCCTGGTTGAAGAACGCCAGTACCAGACCTTCGGCGGCTTTTTCGATGAAGCTCGGCTCGGCCTGCATAATGTCTTCGAAGAAGATGTTCGGCGACTTGCCGCCTAGCTCCACGGTGGACGGAATGATGTTTTCCGCTGCGCATTTCATGATGTGCGAGCCGACCGGGGTCGAACCGGTGAAGGCGATCTTGGCGATGCGCTTGCTGGTCGCCAAGGCTTCGCCGGCTTCTTTGCCGAAGCCTTGCACGACGTTGAGCACGCCCGGCGGCAGCAGGTCGCCGATCAGTTCCATCAGCACGCAGATGCCCAGCGGGGTTTGCTCGGCAGGTTTGAGCACCACGCAGTTACCGGCGGCCAGTGCTGGCGCGAGTTTCCACGCGGCCATCAGCAGCGGGAAGTTCCACGGGATGATCTGGCCGACCACGCCCAGCGGTTCATGGATGTGATAGGCCACGGTGTTGCCGTCGATTTCCGCAGCGCTGCCTTCCTGAGCGCGCAGGCACCCGGCGAAGTAGCGGAAGTGGTCAGCAGCCAGCGGGATATCGGCGTTGAGGGTTTCGCGGATGGCTTTGCCGTTGTCCCAGGTTTCGGTGATCGCCAGCAGTTCGAGGTTTTCTTCGATACGGTCGGCGATTTTCAGCAGGATCAGTGAGCGTGCCTGCACGGAAGTGGCGCCCCACGCATCGGCGGCGGCATGTGCAGCGTCCAGCGCCTTGTCGATGTCTTCGGCGGTGGAGCGGGGGAATTCGGCGATGGGCTGGCCATTGACTGGCGAGGTGTTGGTGAAGTACTGACCTTTGACCGGCGCGACGAACTCGCCGCCGATGTAGTTACCGTACTTGCTCTTGAACGAGACTTTGGCGCCGTCAGTACCGGGGTGGGCGTAACGCATGATGATGTTCTCCTTGGCTTTGTACTTATTAGAGAAACGCGCAAGTGCGCTTGCTATAAGCGTAGAGCAAGGGGCGGGCCACTGCCGTGCAGGTCAGGCAAATCAAGGGCTTGGCCAGTTTGTCTCGGACGAATGGAGGGGCGCTGTGACGGTTTCGGTACAGCGCGCGTGACAATTTGTACCGCTTGCGGCACAGCCCGTGACCGAGCGGTCTTGCCAGCATTGCAATGCCGGAGCCGCTGGAGGATCCTCAGCCAACAGAAATCCGGTAGGAGCTGCCGAAGGCTGCGATCTTTTGCTTTTGTTTTTCAAGATCAAGATCAGAAGATCGCAGCCTGCGGCAGCTCCTACACAGGAATGCGTCGACCTTTCGGGGAGAACAATAAGAAATGCACGACAACCATTTGAGTCGCCATGCCCGCCAGGTTCTCACCGTCACCCAGGGCAAACCGCACCTGCACGGCCCCGGAGCCGATCCGTCGATCGCCCGTTCGTGGCTGCGCTGTCTTGAGGACTATCACCTCGATCCTTCTGTGACCATGGCCCCGACCGTGCTCGAGCATGGCCGGGTGCTGGAAAGTCGCGAACGTCTGCAGCAAGTGCTGCAGATCGCCGGTACCGAAATGAGCAGCTTGCATCAACAGCTCTCCGGGGCCGGTCACGCGGTGCTGCTGACTGACGCGCGTGGGGTGATCCTCAATTGCGTCACCGCGCCGGCCGAACGCAAGATTTTCGAGCGCGCCGGGCTCTGGCTTGGCGCCGACTGGAGCGAAGCCTGCGAAGGCACCAACGGCATCGGCACCTGCCTGGTCGAGCGTCAGGCGCTGACCATTCACCAGGACGAACACTTTCGCGGCCGCCACACCGGGCTGACCTGCTCGGCGAGCCCGGTGTTCGATCCGCAGGGTGAGCTGCTGGCGGTACTCGACGTGTCTTCGGCCCGGCCGGACGTCTCGCGGCAAAGCCAGTTCCACACCATGGCGCTGGTCAATCTGTCGGCGAAGATGATCGAGAGCTGCTACTTCCTGCGCTGTTTCGACAATCAGTGGTTGCTGCGTTTTCACCTGCAGGCCGAGTCCGTCGGCTTGTTCAGCGAAGGACTATTGGCGTTCGACGGCGAAGGGCGGATCAGCGCGGTCAACCAGAGCGCGCTGAACCTGCTCGGGCATGGTCGCGGTGGTCTGCTCGGGCAACCGGTGGAAGCGTTTTTCGATTGCTCGCTGGACGAATTGCTTGGCCGTGCCAGCGCCAATGCCAGCGCCAGTTGGCCGCTGCGTACCTGTGATGGGCGGCATTTGTTTGCCGTGTTGCGCGGCGAATCGCGCAAGCCGACAGCGATTGTCCCAACGCCCATCGCAGCGCCGGCACCACGCCTGCCCGGCATTTGCCTCGGCGACGAAGCGTTGCAGGCCGAGTTCCGCAAAGCCCTGCGCGTGTTCGAGCGTGACGTGCCGCTGTTGATCAACGGCGAAACCGGTTCGGGCAAAGAGGCGTTCGCCAAGGCAGTGCATCAGGCCAGCCAACGCTGCGGCAATGGCTTCGTCGCACTCAATTGCGCAGCCATTCCGGAAAGCCTGATCGAGAGCGAACTGTTCGGCTATCGCGGGGGCAGCTTCACTGGCGCGCGCAAGGACGGCATGCGCGGCAAACTGCAACAGGCCGATGGCGGCACGTTGTTCCTCGATGAAATCGGCGACATGCCACTGGCCTTGCAGACGCGCTTGCTGCGTGTGCTGGAGGATCGGCAAGTGGTGCCGATTGGCGGCGAACCGCAGACGGTGGACGTGCGGATCATCAGCGCGACGCACCGCAATCTGCTGGAGCGGGTCGAGGATGGCAGTTTTCGCGAGGATCTGTATTACCGCTTGAACGGACTGGAAGTGGCGTTGCCAGCATTGCGTGAACGCAGTGATAAATCGCAGTTGCTGGATTTTCTATTGGCCGAGGAGGCGGTAGGCGAAACGATCCTGATCGACGAACCGGCGCGGCAGTCGTTGCTGGCGTTCAACTGGCCGGGGAACGTGCGGCAACTCCGCAATGTCCTGCGCACGCTGGCGGCGTTGTGTGATGGCGGGCGGGTCGGGGTTGAGGATTTACCGGTGATGATTCGGCAGGCGCGGCCGGCGGTTGTGGCGGCGCAGATCGCCGCCCAGCCACTGGACGACGCCGAGCGTCTTGCATTGCTCAATGCGCTGGAGCAGACGCGCTGGCACATGACCCATACAGCGCAGCAACTGGGCGTAAGCCGCAACACCCTTTATAGAAAACTGCGTAAACACGGAATTGAGCGGCGTGTCAGCTGAAAGCCCTCACCCTAACCCTCTCCCAGAGGGAGAGGGGACTGACCGAGGTGTTTTGGCGATTTACGCCGACCTGAAATATCGAGCCGAACTCAGGATTTGAAGGCGACCGAGATCGGCTTCCTCTCCCTGGGGAGAGGGGCTGCGATCGAAAGCCGGGCCGATTTACGCCGACCTGAAATATCGAGCCGAACTCAGGATTTGAAGGCGACCGAGATCGGCTCCCTCTCCCTGGGGAGAGGGCTGGGGTGAGGGGCTGCGGTCTTAAACCGTGCGCAGATGTAGCCGCCAACCCGTCTCCATCCTTCAGCTAAAGAGTGCCATTTCCCCCTCCCTACGCTAACCTGCGGCCATGTTTTACGAGGTCGACTATGCACATTCATATTCTGGGTATCTGCGGGACTTTCATGGGCTCGATGGCGGTGTTGGCCAAAGAGCTGGGCCATCACGTGACCGGCTCCGACGCCAACGTCTATCCGCCGATGAGCACGCAGCTCGAGGCCCAGGGCATTCAGCTGACGCAGGGTTATGACCCGGCGCAGCTCGATCCGGCGCCGGATCTGGTGGTGATCGGCAATGCCATGTCCCGTGGCAACCCGGCGGTGGAATATGTACTGAACAAAGGCCTGCCGTACGTCTCCGGCCCGCAATGGCTGGCCGATCATGTCCTGCAAGGGCGCTGGGTACTGGCCGTTGCCGGTACCCACGGCAAGACCACCACCAGCAGCATGCTCGCCTGGGTGCTGGAACACGCCGGCATGAGCCCGGGTTTCCTCATCGGCGGCGTGCCGCAGAATTTCTCGGTGTCGGCGCGCCTGGGCGGCACACCATTTTTTGTGATCGAGGCTGACGAATACGACAGCGCCTTTTTCGACAAGCGCTCGAAGTTCGTCCACTACCGCCCGCGTACCGCGATCCTCAACAACCTTGAATTCGATCACGCCGACATCTTCCCCGATCTGCCGGCGATCGAGCGACAGTTCCACCACTTGGTCCGCACCATCCCGAGCGAAGGCCTGGTGATCCATCCGACCACCGAGCCGGCCTTGCAGCGCGTGATTGAAATGGGCTGCTGGACCCCGGTGCAAACCACCGGTGCCGGCGGTCAGTGGCAGGTCAAGTTGCTCAGCGAAGACGGCTCGGCATTCGAAGTGATGTTCGAAGGTGTGTCGCAAGGCACCGTCGAGTGGGAATTGACCGGTCAGCACAACGTCGCCAATGCCCTGGCTGCTCTGGCTGCGGCGCGGCATGTCGGTGTGGTGCCATCGATGGGCATTGCCGGGTTGAGCGCGTTCAAGAACGTCAAACGCCGTATGGAGAAAGTCGCTGAGGTGCGCGGCATCACCATTTACGACGATTTCGCTCACCACCCGACCGCCATCGCCACCACGCTTGATGGCCTACGTAAACGCATCGGCGACGCGCCACTGATTGCGATCATCGAGCCGCGCTCCAATTCGATGAAACTCGGCGCCCACCGTGACGGCTTGCCGGACAGCGTGGTCGATGCCGATCAGGTGATCTGGTACGCCCCGGCCAACCTTGGCTGGGACTTGGCTGCAACCGCTGCGTTGTGCACGGTGCCGTCGATCGTCAGCGATTCGCTGGAAGGCATCATCGAGCGCGTGAAGAGCCAGGCGCAGCCGGGCACCCACGTAGTGATCATGAGCAACGGTGGCTTCGGCGGCCTGCACGGCAAACTCGCCGAGGCGCTGCAATGAACACTTTTTCCCAGGCCGGCGGCCCGGAACGCATCACCCTGGCGATGACCGGCGCCTCGGGCGCGCAGTACGGTTTGCGCCTGCTTGATTGTCTGGTACGCGAAGATCGCGAAGTGCACTTCCTGATCTCCAAGGCTGCGCAACTGGTGATGGCTACCGAGACCGACGTGTCCCTGCCGAACAAACCACAGATGATGCAGGCCTTCCTCACCGAGTACACCGGCGCCGCCGCCGGGCAGATTCGGGTGTATGGCAAGGAAGACTGGATGTCCCCGGTGGCCTCCGGCTCCGGTGCGCCGGCGGCAATGGTGGTGGTGCCGTGCTCGACCGGCACGCTGTCGGCAATTGCCACCGGTGCCTGCAACAACCTCATCGAACGCGCGGCCGATGTCACGCTGAAAGAGCGTCGCCAGTTGATTCTGGTGCCGCGGGAGGCGCCGTACTCGAGCATTCATCTGGAGCACATGCTCAAGCTGTCGAACCTGGGCGTGACCATTTTGCCGGCGTCGCCGGGCTTCTATCACCAGCCGCAGACCATCGATGATTTGATCGACTTCGTCGTGGCACGGATTCTCAATCTGCTCGGCATCCCGCAGGACATGTTGCCGCGTTGGGGTGAGCATCATCTGAGCAGCGATGAATAAGCTGCCGGTGCTCGTGCTGGCGGTGCTGCTGACCGGGTGTGCCACCGCGCGCACGCTGGATGCGGCGAAACCCGGCGCGCCGGTGGTGTATGCCGGGACGCGGCTGGATTTGTATGCGTTGAATGGCGGCTGCTGTGCGATGGATCGGTTTGGTGCCGAGGCGCCGAGTTACCCGGGCGTGGACCTGCCGGCCAGCGCGTTGCTCGACACGCTGTTGTTGCCGCTGTCTTTGCTGACTGTGATCGGCGTGGGATTCCAGGCGACTGGCGGATTGTAAAGGTCAAAAGATCGCAGCCTTCGGCAGCTCCTACAGGGGAATGGGGTCTTCTGTAGGAGCTGCCGAAGGCTGCGATCTTTTGGTTCTGAAAGTCCTAGAGTTATTTGCCTAACTTGCGCAGCTCATCCGATTCGATCACCCGCACCCCATCCTGTTCTTCCAGCGCCAGGCGCCACATCGCCCGCGCTAGTTGGCAGGCTTCGATGCCGTGGTATTTCCCCGGAATCAGCTTCGATAACGGCCCGGCCAGTTGCTCGGCCAGACGCGGTTCAATGCGTTCGCCGAGCAGCAGCGAAGGTCGGCAAATGGTCAGTTGCGGCCAGTCCTGCGCGCGCAGGGCCTGTTCCATCTCGCCTTTGACGCGGTTGTAGAACACCGAGGAATTCGGATCGGCGCCAATCGCGCTGATCACGATCAGGTGCCGCGCGCCCATCTCCCGCGCGCGTTTGGCAAACGCCACGACCATGTCCAGATCCACTGCGCGAAAGGCTTCTTCGGAGCCGGCCTGCTTGATCGTGGTGCCGAGGCAGCAATAAGCGATATCGACCCGGCCACTGAGCTGCGGCAGAAACGTCTGCGGGTCGCCGACCGGGTTTTCCAGATGCGGATGCTCGGCCAGCGGCCGGCGTGATGGGGCGAGGACACGGGTAATCGTTGGCTCGTTGAGTAAACGGTCGAGCAGATGTTCACCGGTCAGTCCGGTGGCTCCGGCAAGCAATACGTGCTGAGGCGTCAAGTACATAGTGTCTCTCCCTTGATACTGTTCAGCTTAGTTGCCTTTTTTCGCTGCGTCGTTCAATGCGCTGCTTTGCAAAGCTTTGCGCGCTTGCTGTTTACGCAGCAATTGCCAGTGCGACAGCACGGTCTTCGGTGCCCAGATCTGCGGCTCCGAGGCTTCGAAACCGTCGGCCAGTTCGCGTTCGGCGACAGTGGCTTTAGCCAGTTTGAAAGCTTGTTCCAGATCGTCGGTCTGGTTCAGCGCCTGAGCAAACAGGGCGTCGCCAAAGTAAGTGAAATTGGCTTCTTCCGAACAGCCGAACGACACCCGATCTGCACGCGAGGCGGTCATGATCAGCGTGCGTTCGTCCTTCAATGCCGGGATGAAACCGCCGGAATAGCACGAGGAAATCACGATGACCTTGTCGCGATGCTTGAGCGGCGCGAGCACCGCGGCGAGTTCATCGGCGGGCAGGTCGGCCAGTTCCATGCGCGACTGATCGAGCACCAGTTCATGCTCGGCGGTGCCATGGCTGGTCAGATAAATGAACAGCAGATCTTCCGGCCCGCTGCGTTCGGCGAGGGTTTGCGCGGCGCGGCGCAGGTTCTCGCGGGTGGCCATCGGCCGGTCACCGAGGTGGTCGCGGTGATTGACCAGACGGATCTGGCCGAAGGCGCCGAAGCGTGTGTTGAGCATGTTGGCGACGTAGTCGGATTCGCGCAGAAACACGCTTTGCTTGCCATCGCCACCGAGGGTCAGGGTGTACAACTCGACCGCCGGGGTCGAGGCCGGGATTGCCGACAGCGCCTCGTCGAGCAGACGACCCTGGGCGAGCAAACCGAGCTCGAGGGTGTCGGGCAGCAATTTGCCGTCGGCGTCTCGCACACGCTGGCCGTTGATCCAGGTGCCACTGAGCACGCTGCCATCGGTCAGCACCAGCGTGCCGCGGCCGGAGTAGCTGTCGTTGTCGAAGCCGCCGACGTAGAAGCTGCCGTCGGACAGGTTCAAACGGCCCTGGCCGGTGAATCGCCAGTCGTTGAACACACCGATGTAATGGCTGCCGTCAGCGCCGATCAATTCGCCCTTGCCGCTCAGCGCGCCTTCCTTGAACTGGCCGAGCCAGACGTCGCCGTCGGCATTCTCGTAGCGGCCCTTGCCGTGCAGTTGATTATTCTTGAAACCGCCAACGTAGATATCGCCGTCGGCGCTGGTGTAAGTGCCGTTGCCTTCCAGTTGACCGTTGACGAAATGCCCCGTGAACGCATTGCCGCTGGCGTCGCCGCGCTGGCCTTCACCGTTGGGTTTGCCGTGGGCGAACTGGCCTTGATAGGAGCTGCCGTCGTCCATCTCCAGACGGCCGAGGCCGGAATACTGGTCAGCCTTGAATTCGCCGCGATAGGTCATGCCGTTTTCTTTCAGCGTACCCTCGCCATCGCGCCGGCCCTGCTTGAAACCGCCGGTGTAGCTGCTGGCATGGGTGCTCAGGCTGCCCTGGCCGTCGAACAGACCTTGCTGGAACTGGCCGCGATAGACCTCGCCATTGCTGCCGTGCCATTCGCCTTGCCCGTGCCACTGGCCCTTGTCGAACTGCCCGGCGTACCAGCTGCCGTTTGGGTAGTCGACGCGGCCCTGACCCTGCAGCAAGCCGTCGACCAGTTCGCCGCGATAGCGTCCGCCATCGGGCAGGCGCGCATCCGGCGGCAACAGCGATTCGCCGTCGCCGCAAGCGGTGAGCATCAGGGTCAGGGCAAGGGGTGCAAGTCGAGCGATTGAGCGCATAGCGGGATCCGGGCAATTAGGCGACCGAGTATGCCGCAGCTATGCATCGCATATATAGAGACGTGACGCGAAACAGCGTGCGCTGCTTCGCATCCGGGATGATCAGACGAAGCAGAGTGACAGCGGCTCGGCGATATAGGCCGGTTTGTCCGAGCCCTCTATCTCCAGTGTCGCGGTAGCCTTGAGCAGCCACTGGCCGGGTTTTTTCTCGGTCACTTCGACCATATCGACCTTCAATCGGACTTTCGAATTGACCTTGACCGGCTGGATGAACCGCACGCTGTCCAGGCCATAGTTGACGACCATCTTCACGCCTTCGGGCAGCACGAGGATGTCTTCCATCAGTTTCGGCATCAGCGACAGCGACAGGAAACCGTGGGCTATCGTGCTGCCGAATGGCGTTTGCGCGGCTTTGACCGGATCGACGTGAATGAACTGAAAATCACCGGTGGCTTCGGCGAACAGGTTGATACGCTCCTGATCGATGGTGAGCCATTCGGAACGTCCAAGTTCCTTGCCGACATAATCTTTGAGCTCTGCAACGGGAACATAGGGCATTGAGACTCTCCTTGGGTTCATCGGTTTTATAGTTTTTCTGGTGGCGGATTTGACCGGCCTGCGAACCACTGTAGATCATCATGGCGATTTGCTCAGGTCAACCGACCATGCTTTTGGCGAATGCCGGTCCATAGCGCCGGCATGCTTATAATGCCGGGCCCCTGCTGGGTGAAATACAAGACGGAGATGTCAGATGTTGTTACGTGGCCTGACCCTGCTGGTGCTGTTTCAATTGCTCGGCACAGCGCTCAATCACTTGCTGCTGCCGATATTGCCGGGGCCGATCATCGGGCTGCTGCTGTTGCTGGTGTTCCTGATCATTCGCGGTGAAGTCGGCGAGCCGCTGAACCAGGCGGCGGGCAGTCTGCTGCGTTATCTACCGTTGCTGCTGGTGCCGCCAGCAGTAGGCGTGATGGTGTATGCCACGGCGATTGCCGCCGATTTCTGGGCGATCGTCGGCGCGCTGGTGGTCTCGCTGATCCTGTCGATGGCCTTTGCCGGCGTGCTCATGCAACGTTTGGTCAAGCGTCACGCGCCGCCGGCGGAGGAGTCCTGATGCTGTTCGACTGGCAAGGCGCGTGGGCCTCGGTGATTCACCATCCGCTGTTCGGCATCGGCATTACCCTCGGTGCCTATCAACTGGTGCTGGCGGCGTTCGAGAAAACCCGCTGGATCTTTCTGCAACCGGTGCTGGTCTCCATGTTGTTGGTGATCGGTGTGCTGGTCGGCTGCGGCCTGACCTACGCCGAGTACCGCAAGAGCACCGAAATCCTCAGCATTCTGCTGGGGCCGGCAACCGTCGCACTGGCGGTGCCGCTGTACCTGAATCTGCGCCGGATCCGCCAATTGTTCTGGCCGATTTTTACTACGCTGGTGATAGGCGGGGTAGTGGCGACGGGCATGGGCGTGGCGCTGGGCTGGTGGTTCGGTGCCGATCACATGATCCTGATGACCATGGCGCCGAAGTCGGTGACTTCGCCGATCGCCATGCTGGTCGCCGAGCAGATCGGCGGTGTGGCCGCGCTGGCCGCGGTGTTCGTGCTGATCACCGGGGTGATCGGCGCGATCTTCGGCCCCGCGCTGTTGACCCGGCTTGGCGTGCACAGCCCCGAGGCGCGCGGCATGGCGCTGGGCATGACCGCCCACGCGGTCGGCACGGCGGTGGCGATGCAGGAAAATGATGAGTGCGGCGCGTTTGCCGCGCTGGCGATGAGTCTGATGGGCGTGGCCACGGCGGTGTTCCTGCCGTTGGCGGTGTCGATGGTGGTGTAAGGAAATGTCTATGAGTCTGCCGCTTTTCCCGCTGAACACGGTGCTGTTCCCCGGCTGCAATCTCGATCTGCAGATCTTCGAGGCACGCTACCTCGACATGATCGGCCGCTGCATGAAGCAGGGTGTCGGCTTCGGGGTGGTGTGCATTCTTGAAGGCAGTGAAGTCGGCGTGGCGCCGGAGGGATTCGCGCTGGTGGGATGCGAGGCGCGGATCACCGATTTCCAGCAGCAGGACAACGGTCTGCTCGGCATCCGCGTGCAGGGCGGGCGACGCTTCAATGTGCTGCGCACCGAAGTGCAGCGTGATCAATTGATTCTCGCCGATGTCGAGTGGCTCGACGACGAGCCCGAGCAACCGCTGCAGGAGGAGGACGCCGATCTGGTGGCGCTGCTCAAGGCGCTGGCGGAACACCCGATGGTCGAAGCGCTGGACATGGGCACCGAAGCCGCGGGCCAACAGTCACTGGCCAATCAGCTTGCCTATCTGTTGCCTTTCGCCGAAGAAGACAAAATCGATCTGCTGCAACTCGACGACCCGCAGCAGCGGCTCGACGCAATCCAGGCGTTGCTGGATGAATTGCAGGGTGAATTGTTTGCCTAGTTGCACTCTGAATCAACTCAGGGCGCCTGCCAGCATTGTGTTGGTTCGGTCTTTATCATAATTTCAGGTGACCCGCGGGAAGCGGGATACTTGAATAAAAATAAGGACGAATCATGACTGTATATGAAGATGAATGGGCATTTTGGGATGATATTGCCGGCAAGTATATTTTGAAACATGCCGAGACGGATCATAACGTCAGGCACGTGGTTGACGCGGCATCAACTTATGCGGACCTGATGGTGATAGCCCGCCGTAAAAGAAAATCTGAAAAAGTTCCTGTCGGCGAAGTGCCGCGGATGTCTGCATCAGCAACTACCGTCGTGACTGCGACGGCGGTCTGATTATTTCCCTTTTTCAGCATTGCCTGCCGTTGCGGTTACCAGACGGCAGGTGTTTACAGGTGGGCAACCATGGCTTTAGCAAACATAAACAACCAGACATTCACCGCGCATCTTTATCTTGATGGCCGGCCGGTAGTGCTCAATCAACAACGTCTGCAACAGGCTCTGCGCAACCTGCGGATAACCAGAGCCGAGAAACTGGAGGCCGAAGTAGGACTCGCAGATTCACGCGTGTCCAGTTTCATAACCCTGGCCGACCATGAAGACGACACACCACTGTCGCTGAAATTTGTCCCCAAAGGTGACGAATATCTCATCAGTGTGGTGCTGGCGGGAATGTTCGATGGCGCGCGGTTATTCCTGGAGGACAAGACTCATAATCTGCTGGCCAGCACCAGTGCCCCAGAGCAGTACTTTTCAATCAGCACTACCGGTGTTTCAAAGGCAAGCTTCAGTCATTTCAAATCCGGCCCTGCCTGGCTCGAGCTGATCGGCGAGCCTCATGACAGGCCCTTGTATCGTCATATAAGCAGCGGAATGAGCACATTCCTCAAGGTCGATCCCAACAGCACTGGGCATAACGCCTTCAATAACAAACCTGCGATATTTGTGATCAAGGTCATCGACGAGCGTTCAGCGGTTACTTGATAAAAAAGGCGCCATTCATTTTTAAATGAATGGCGCCTTTTGTCAGGCTCGATAATGTTCGGGCACTGGCCAGGTCACATCGTTGGAGTAGGTGTTTTCGCCTTTTGGCAACTTCAAGACGACACCGCCGGAGCGGGCTATTCGATTGATCAAATGGTCATAAGCAGTGGCACCATGGCGCATGTAATCGGCCCCGTCGGTGCCTGCCCATGTGGCTTTCTCGATAGCCTCAGCGGAGTTCCCGGCTTTGCGCAAGATATCTTCGACTCTGGCCGCCTGGCTCAAGTCCGAACTCACCAGCCATATCCTCTCTGCACTGATACCTCGCGTCGGCATTGATATCCGGCCTTCGAGGGTATCGCCGTCGAAATCCTTGTTGTTCAGATAGATGTTTTCCACTCGTGGCACCACCTCGATACCCCGAGTGTCGATGACGTACAGGAAGCCTAGCGTTTGCTTGCGACGGAGCAAGGGATAGTCACGCGAGTTGTCCATTTCAAACGATGTCTCGGAATCGTTGGCTGAACTGTGCCGATTTCCGCTCGACGAATCACTGTCAGAGAAATGCCCCCGGATAACGGTTGGCCTGACTGTTGTAGTGTCGAGGGTTGGAGTAGTAATCAAAATTCATGTAGGTCAAGCCATCGGCCGCGCCGAATGTCGCGCTGAAAGCCGATTTGGTCGTGGAGTCGGAAGGATTGCCCCGCAATTTCACCAGGCGTTTGTCTCGAGCCAGTTCAAAAGGCGTGCGCAAGTCAGCACGGAACATGGCCGGGATGTCTGTTCGGTAAAGGTAGCCATGCTTGTTTCTCTTGTAGCCTGCATGCTCCAGATAACTTTTCAGGAAGTTTTCTTCATAGCGCTGCTCTACGGGATGTGAGTCGAACTCAGAGTTCTCGCCTTCCTCTCTCATTCTCAGAACGAGAGGTTGCATCTCTTCTGCAATCTGCGCAAAGCGGGTGTCATCCAGCGGATTCTCGGTCAGGCGTTTGTGCTGTTCGGCCCAATCGGGGAATCGCCCATGCTCCATGTCTTGTCGCAGACGTTTTTGCTGAGCCATGCTCAAGTTGTAGCTGCGCAGAATGTGCGCACGTTCCGTCTCGGACCTGTGTGGATATGACCATCTGAATGAGTCGCTCAGAAACTTGTGAGTATCCGGCTCGTTGAAGCGCGTAGCCCAGTCGGGCGCTCTTCCCAAGGCTTCTGCTTCGATTCGGAATACCAGCGCCTGTGCGCCCTCAAGGCGGTATACGCTCCAGATATCACCATCGCTCCAATGCGCAAGTTTCAGCGGGACAGATGCATCGCCCCGTGCCTCGTTCGGATCAACCCGAATCAAGCGTCCATTCTCATCCGCCAGGGCGAAACCTGCCTCTCGTTTCACTACTGTGAATTCATGCCACTTGCCATACGGGCCAGTGTGCTCGATCGCCCGGTGTTCGCGAACCGAGTAATAGCCCCGCGCATCCGCGGTATAAGACGAGGCGTACTGCATGGGGTCGTAGTACTCGAGCGGCTTCTTCAGACTCCAGACATTACTGTCGTTCACGCGATAGAGAGCAGGCCCTGAAGGAATCCGCTCGCTCGGCAATCTGGCGCGCCAGGCCTTCATCAGATCGTGAAACGCCACCATCACTGTCAGTCCGGAAGCTGCCAAGTCATCGTTGGCGATGTCGGCGAACGTGCGACCCTTGTAGACCTTCAATCCGTCGGCATTGTGACTCAACGTCTCATCAATCCTCTGTAAATAGGGCTCCAGGGGTGATGCCGCCGCTCGACGTTGAAGTGCCTGCGTTTGCGGAATCTGCGTAATTGTCATGCCAGGCTCTGTTTTTGCAAGACTGCTGTGAGGGTGGCCAGTGACAGGTCCGGGCAACCAGTCCGGATCGTCCGGCCTCATGCGCACAGGCAAGTGCAAGTCCAGATCCATCGTGCGCTCAGGATGAGAGGGGCGGGATGTTGAAGTCGATGCATCTGGTGTCAATGAAGGGCGTACGCCCCCAGGTTTTTGTCGCATGGGAAAATCCTTTTTTTGCGGGTCGGCCCTCCATGGGCCGTGGTGAGCGGGTGCCAGTCCGGGCATCGGAGCCCGCACTGGCACGTTGTTGAATCTGGAGCGGTCGCGGTCAGGTTCCGCTGATGGGGATGAAGAGATCGTCGAGGTTCAAGTGTTTCTGCGGATCGGTCGCCAGGCTCCAGCTTTTTCTGATCGAGTTGTAAGTCAGCGTACCCTCGGTGTCGGGCTGGTAACCGATGTCGGTTACGTAAACCCGTGCCGCCAGTTCGTTGCGCTGTCTGTGCTGCTCGATGTCGGCCACCAGTGCGTCGACGCTGGCGTAGCTGCGGGCATTGATGACGTACAGTTGCAACACTTCAAACAGCAGCGAGACTTCATAGATATGGCCGGCGGAGGTCACCACGCTGATGGATTCCACAGGCGTGTCATCCTCGATATCCGGCAGTTCGATGGTGACGCTGGCAATGCGCAAGCGATTGTCCTCAAGCTGGATATCGTCACGCTTGACGGTTTCGCTCAGCGTGCGAGTGAACAGATTCCACGTTGACGCATTCGCCGTTTTCGCCGCGGCGCCCGGGGTGGACAGGCGCACGATGCAGTTGCTGGCCAGGTAAACGTCATACGTCGCGCTCTGGCCCTCGAGTACGTAGATGCCTGTGTGCGTGCGTGGCTCGATGACCACTTTGCTCGCTTGCGCAGTCAGCACCGGTTTTTCGCTGACCAGGGGCCGGACAAACAGGTAGTTGCCATTGCGCCTTTTCAGCCAGCTGCGCGTGCTGGACACCCGCGTACCGGGATTTCTGGCGTCCTCTTCGTAGTCCAGCCCGGGCACCTGCAGGCGGTACGAGACTTCATCCTGCATGACCAGCACGATGTCTTGCGCCAGCAACGGGGTGGTGACTTTCAGGCTGTTGCGGCCGCTGTAGCCCGTGGCCGCAGCGATGGTCGTTATCACGCCTTTAAACAGTACTGCTTTGGAGGGCAGCAGAAGCGACAGGCAAATGTCTTTGTAGATCAGGTGGGTATTGCCCGAAACGCCGTTACGCACTTCGACTTGGTAGCTGAGCACCGCGTCGACGATTTCGCTGGCCTTGAAGTCAAGGTAAACCGTGCTGGCCGTGGCAGCGGCAGCAGTCGCTGCAACGAACTCGACCCGACGATCCGTGCGTGCAACGAAGTGTCGGTGCAAGCCCTGAGGGGTGATCGTCACCGTGCCGCCATTGACGATGGCCGGGGCAGGTGCCGGTCGACCGTTGACGGTCACAGCGACCTCGATGTCCTGACTCGCTGCTTCACCAGGTCGAGCCGGGAGCAACGCCAGCAGTTCATATTCGTCCTGAGTGCGGAACAGCCATCGGGCGTTTTTCAGTTGGCGTTGGCCGTCGACCATCTGATAGACGTTTTCCAGAGTCAGCACATGGTCGGGGTCACAGCCATCGTTGCCGCGCAACGAGGTGATCACCAGTGAAGTGCCGATGAGCTGCCAGCGCTGAATGACCGAGCGCGCCCAGCCGAACTCGACCACGCTCGAATGTTCACCCTCCTCGATGATTGTCGTCCGCGCGTTGGTGTTGGCGATGTAGTAACGATCCTCGCCATGGCCACCGTCGACCCGACATTCGGTGCCGAAGATAGCGATAGTGTCATTGCCGTCGCCGGCCTTGACGCGGTCGTATCCGTTGGCAGAAATCTGATTGGCGTCGGCCGTACCCGTGACGTGACTGGTGCCCTTGCGCAGGGTCGAGACATTCTCGAAAGAGGTCAGGTGGGCGACTTCGATCCCTTCGGCCTGCGGATCCAGGCCGCGCAGCATCACTTTGCCGGTCTGCAGATTGATGTCATGCCCGACGTGGCGCGTGTCACTGGTCGGGCGACTGCCTTCGAACGCCACCATATCAGCGCCGCCTCCGCCGTCCAGCACGTTGACATGGGCCGGTTTGCCCGAGCGATCCAGTTCCCGGGCGGTGATTTCGTGATAGAAGGCATCGTTCTTGTCGCCGCCGGTGAGGGCCTTGTGGCCGTCGCGGTAGGTGAACAGGTTGGGCTGCGCCTTGACGCCGACGACGCGATCATTGCCATCGCCCATGCGCCAGAACACGCCTTTGCCTTCACCCGCGCTGCCGCTGACCTTGCCCTTGAGATCCGCGGGCAAGCCATCGCGGGCATCGATCACATCGTCTGCGCCGACGATCACTGCCTGATTGTCGAGCTTGAACGGTTTCTCCCCGGTGCTTTCGTCCCAGACGTAACGCCATAGCTCGACAGCCTGTAATTCGGCGCGGAAGGCGCCGTTCACCACATGTTCGATGGAATTTTTGTACGCGCCCTCCAGCATGTCCTTGGCTGACAGTTCGAGCTGTTTCTCATGGTCGCGATAGCCTTTGGACAGCTTGAAGCGATCCATTACCTCGGTGTCCAGTTCCTTGCCAGTGAAGGCGAACCAGCCCGAGCGCAGGCGTTCATGGGCGGTCAGCTCGATGTAGTCGTCGATATCGTCAACCACTCGTGCAGCCTGGTAGATCATTGAGCCGGCGATCAACAATGCCGCAGCGACGAGGCCGACGGGCCCTGCAACGCTGCCAAAACCGGCCAGGGCGGCGACGCCCAGCACCAGGCTGATCCCCGCACCGGCGACACTCATGGCACCGCTGACGTAGTGATCCTGGGCCTCTTTGCCGGATGTGGCCGCGGCGGCGTTGAACGATTTGACGGCGTCGATGATATCGAAGGGCAGCGTGATCGCGCTGGCGAACATCCCGGCCCCGCGGCTCATGTATTTGCCCACCGACGTCAGCGGGAAATATTTGAAGAGTTTGCCGCCGTTGGTGAGCATTGCCTCGCCGGTTTTGGTCAGGCCCTGTTCGATGATCAGCGAGCCCAGTTCCGCTGCGATGGATCCGCCCTGGAAGATCGCTTCCAGCTTGTCACCCTTTCTGATTGCGTCGGCCATGGCCATGTAGCCGCTGTAAATGCCGAAGGCTTGCAAGCCCACGCCTGCACCGCTCATCAAATAGCTTTTGTTCCTGTTAACCCAGCCGGGGGTGTTTTCGAACGAATCGGCCCGATGGATGCCCAGTTTTTGCGCGGCTTTGCCGAGCTGGTTGAGGCGCTCCATCGTGCTCCCGGTACCGATGGGCGTATCGCTGATGAACAACGGCCCGGCATCGATGGAGCGTTTGCAGGCGATTTCAAAAAACAGCATGGCAGGCACGGCGCTGTCCGGAATGTCGACCGACTGCAGCCGGGCTTCGACTTTTGCCGCTTCGAAATTAAGGCCATCCAGAAAGGCCTGATCGGCATTTTTCATATCGGTATTGGCCGGGCTGACGGGTTGCCCGTTAACCGTCGCGCCCAATGCCTGCAGTTCGACCCGGCTGGTCGTGAACTCGCCGATGCGCAATGGGCCGTAATACTTGTCGAGAGACCTGAGGCTTTGCCGGTGGGCGGCATCAGCGTTGTTTTCGAGAGCGGGTGAAGGCAAATGATGGAGATTGCCTGTCGAGGGCGCATGGACGTTGGCCGAGGCATCGATCGGCGTGACCTGAAGCAGGCGCACGTTGGCAATGTGCGCGGAGGGTACGATGAGTTTCGACACGTCTTAATCCTTTAATGGTGTGTTTGAAGAGCCGGTTTCCTTACCGGTGTTGCCTGTGTCATCTGCGTTTCAGGGCCAGACGATGTCGTGCCCGGACTCGTTCCTGTTGCCCGACAGCCTGACTATCGGCAGAGCGGCCGCTTCGGCCTTGTCGATCAATCGATCGTATTCGAACTTGTTGGCATGCCCGGCATGGGTGGCCGCTTCGATCCGCTCGGCGCTGTTGCCGGCCATGTCCTTGATGTCCATCACCCTGGCGCCTTTGGTCTGGGCACTGTTGAGCAGCCAGATGCGCTCGGCATCGAGACCGCTGCGGGTGACCGAAATCAGCCCCTCGAAATCGTCGCTGGGGAACCAGGTCGGCGGCGTGTCGCGCGCGGTGGCATTGAACATCATGTTTTCTTCGTGGGGGACGACTTCCAGGTTCCGGGTGTCGAGGGCGTAGAGGAACATCTCCGTCTGGCGCGTGCGCGTGGATCGATAACCGCGCTCGTGATCCCATGTCACGGGGCTGGCCGGGTCAGACCAGTCGGAAGACGAACTGCTGGAAGAATCACTTGCGTCACTGTCCGAGCTGCTGTCTGCGGCATCCCGCCCCGGGTACTTATGCATCTGACTGTTGAAACGCAGGTACTCGGGATCGGGCGCGCTGGCATACACCTGCGCTTCTTTGAGGCTGAACGTTGCGCTGATCGGCTTGTGCGTGGTGGCGCCGGGCTCATGGTGGTAGCGCGGCAGCATGGTGCCGTCGTTTGCCAATTCGAAAGGGGTGCGCTCGTCACCGCGAAACAGCGCCGGGATATCGGTGCGGTACAGGCAGTTGTTCTTGTTGCGCAGATAGCCGAGTCGCTTGAGCAGCGCTTCGCGTAGCTCGGGGGTCAGAAAGTTTTCGGCGTGATACCAGTCGTGGCGGGCATTGCGCTTGAGGTTCAGCTGTTCAACCGCATCCCTGGCGAACTGATCGAGGCGGTGCGGATTGTCGACATCGTCCAGCAGCCGCTTGTGTGCCTGGGCCCATGCAGGAATCGCCAGTTGCTTTTCCATCTCCTGCCGCAAACGCGTCAGTTGATCCGGCAGCAGGTTGTAGGACTGCAGAACGGCTTCGCGCTCTGCCAGGCTCAAGCCCGGATGCAGCCAGCGCAAAGCGTCGCGCAGCAAGTCCGTGGCCGGATTTTCCGTGCTCACCGGATCTGCCCACTGTGGGGGTGTGCCTGCGGCCTCGGCTTCGACACGAAACCGCGTGATGTCCCGGCCTTGCAGCCCATACAGTTGCCAGATTTCCAGATCGGTCCACTGTTTGAGGTGCGTGGGAGATGCGTTGAAACCGCCTTCCGGAGGATCGACCCGCCTGAGGTTGCCGAAAGAATCCCTGAAAGCAAACTGGATGCCGTCTTCGTTCGACCTCAGAACCGGTTGCATTTCGTAGTAGCCCTGGGCATCCGGCGAACGCTGCGAAGCGCGGTAACGGCTTTCATCGATAGGCGTGGTCATTGAGGCCAGACGCGGGCGCTTGGCAACAGGGGCGGCATCGGGCTGTGCGCTCACGGTCACCGCGGCCCGCTGCGGCACCGGTTGTTCGGTCAGGCGCCAGGTCGGGCTGTCGGCGTTTTTATAAAGGCGCGCGCCGGAGGCGGTGCGTTCGGTCAAGCGCTTGCTGCGCCAGACGCCGGACTCATCCCGGTCAACATGGGTGGTCTTGATTGCGCCGTCAATTTCGACATCGACAAATCTTCTGCCGACGATCCAGCGAAATCCGTCAGCGTCCGCGGGGTTCATTCCGTGCACAAAAGCTTCGGACAGCCAGTAGTCATGGACCGGACTATTGGCTTGAGGCGCCTGGGTGCCCCGTGTCGGCATCCGAAAGATTTCGACGGCGGGTGGTTGTAAACGGGGCGCGACGATTTGCACGCCCATTGCATCCGCCGGCGACGTGGGATCGACAAGCCCGGGTGTGGGGAAGAGGGCGGGTGAAACGCCATCGAGCTGGCGTGGCGGGAGAGCGGCGGATTCCGGCGGGTGCGACGTGGCCGCGGGGGGCTTTCGAGGTGTTTTTGGGCTCATGGAATACTCGGAACAAACAGATTGAAAGGCATTGTTTTCGGAGTTTGAAAGTTGCGGTATCAAACGTTGAACATGCGCTTTAGTTGTAATTAAGCCAAATCAATCTAACCGGTTTTCACTGGGCGGAATGACACTTTCAAGCAAAGTGTGGCCTGATTATGTAACCTCTGTTTTGTATATGTTTCGAGCGGGGAATTGTCTGGTTTTAATCAGGAAGTTTGACCGGGCACAAGTAATCGAGTGTCAGCAGTGAGTGCCGCTCTTGTCGGAATATTCCTAAAGAGCGGCGTTAGACAAACAATACTTGTAAGTTGGTCCGGTTTAGTAGGCGTAACGCAACAGTGTGTGTGGCAGGTGGCGCAAGACGAAAAAACCGAACAGGGCCACCATCGATGGCAGGATCAACCACCAGATCCTGAACGGCATCGGGTCGAGTGACGTCTGCCGCTGGCTCAGCCATAACATCGCGGCGCAGACGCAACTGGCGAGCATTGCGCCAGCGAGGATATCGGTGGGCCAGTGCGCGCCCAGATAAACCCGCGACAAGGCGATCGACAGCGCCGGGATACAGGCAATCAGCAGCCAGGTCAGGCGCATGCGTGGCGGCTGTCCGCGCCCGGCCAGCACGCCGAGTGTCAGGAACAGGGCAAACGCGCCGGATGCGTGGCCGCTGGGCATGCTGTAGGTGGTCAATGGATCACTGAGCACCTCTGGGCGTACCCGGGCGAAAAAGTATTTGGTTCCGGTGTTGGCCATCGCCGTGATGAGCATGGTGGAGCCGGCGAACATCGCCTGGCGCCATTGCTTGCACAGCAACAGCAGCACGACGAGCAGGGCGCTGAACAGCAGCATGTTGCGGAATTCGCCGATCAGGGTCAGCGTCACGGCGATTTCGTCCAGCGCTGGCTGGCGGTGCTCCTGCACCAGGGTCATCACGCCATTGTCGAGCGCGGTCAGGTACGGATAGCCGATGAACAGGCCGATCAGGATCAGCAGGCTCATGCTGCCGATCCAGATCGTCGCGCGACGATGACGACGCACACTGCTGTTGACGCTCAGGCCGACCATCACTGCCACGCTGGCGGCGACGATGCCGGCCTCGAGCCAGAAACCTTCGGGCAGAGGAAGGCGGAACGCAGCACCTGTGGCCCAGCCGGGCAGCAGATAGGCCAGGCTCCAGCCGGCGGCTGCGAGCAGGCTGACGGCGAAGAAACGCGGGAACGGCATGTCGCACATCCCCGCGACCATCGGCAGCATCGGCCGCAAAGGACCGATGAAACGCCCGACCAGCAGGCTGGCGATGCCATAGCGCTGGAAATACGACTCGGCGCCTGCCATCCATTCCGGGTGGTGGCGCAGCCCGGGGAGGCGGCGGATGTTCTGGTGGAAATGGCGCCCGAGGAAATACGAAATCAGATCGCCGAGGATGCCGCCGAGAAAGCCCAGCAACAGCGTTTCGCTCAATGACAGCGCGCCGCTGCCGGCCAGAACCGCCACGGCGAACAACAGCACCGTGCCCGGGACGATCAGCCCGGCAATCGCCAGACATTCCACGCACGCAACGATGAACACCGCTGCGGCCAGCCACTGTGGATTGGCGCCGAGCCATCCGGTGATGCTATCGAGCCATGGGCCCATAGAGAAAACTCCATCCAATCTTTAATTGATCGTTACGCGTTTGACTTCTGACCTGTGGGAGCGAGCCTGCTCGCGAATGCGGTGTGTCAGACGATAGAAGCGTTGGCTGGCACGACCCCTTCGCGAGCAGGCTCGCTCCCACACGGGGACATCATCTATTTGCGGATTCGGCGTCAGCTCCGGGAAGCAGGCAATAATCCCGGCCTTCGACCTGACCCCGTCGCAGCGGGTTCCGCGTGCACCATTGGGCATACGCGGCGTCAACGAAGCGATACATCAAGTGTTCATCGCGGCCCAGCGGAATGCCCAGCCGGGTGGTCTGGATAATGTGTGTCGGCGCCGCCCCGGCGTCCTCGACCAGCAACAATTCATGGTCGAAACGCTTGGCGTCCCACATCGGCACTTTCAAACCCAGCGCCTTGCACAGCAATGTCTGCCCGGCGCAGAGTTTCTGCGTCGGACGCGGCCGGCCCTGGGCATCGGGGTTGTTCACCAGCATCTGCGCCAGACTCGCCGGGCCGCTGACTTCATCGACCCATGGATAGGCGGACTTGATCAAAACGGCATTGCCCGGCCCCTGGGCGCTGAAGTTCAGCGAATCGCCGCCACGGGCGTAGTACATATAGATGTGCCCGCCATCCAGAAACAAAGCCTTACGTTTTTCTGTATAGCCGAGGGAGGCGTGGCTGCCTTTTTCCGCGCAGTAATAAGCTTCGGTTTCGATGATCCGCGCACTCAGCCACAGATCGCCGACGCGGTGACGGATCACTTTACCGAGCAGAGCCTGCGCCAGTACCTGGGCGTCGCGGTCGAAAAAACTGTCCGGCAGGCCCACGGGCAGGCGCGCGGACTCGGGACATAGGGGCACGTTGGTCATGATGGGCAAGGTTTATCCAGGCTCAATGAGGTCGTGATGATAACAACGCTGAGCTTAATTACGTCTGAACGACGGGCAAACGCAGCTCATTTCGACCATCCGCCCGTCACCGCTGTTAGTCCCGGGACGCGACAGCTATAATCTGCCGCTTTCCTCTTTGCCAAGACCCCAGCAGACCATGACTGAGTCCGTTCTTGACTACATGACCCGATTGGGTCGCGCCGCCCGCGCTGCCTCCCGGGTCATCGGTCGCGCCAGCACCGCGCAGAAAAACCGCGCCTTGCAGGCTGCCGCCAATGCTCTGGATGCTGCGCGCGCCGAGCTTGCTGCCGCCAATGAGCAGGATCTGGCAGCCGGTCGCGCCAACGGTCTGGAACCGGCATTGCTCGAGCGTCTGGAACTGACCCCTGCACGCATCGACGGGATGATCGTCGGCTTGCGCCAGGTCGCAGCACTGGCGGATCCGGTCGGCGCGATCCGCGACATGAGCTTCCGTCCGTCGGGCATTCAGGTCGGCAAGATGCGTGTCCCGCTGGGCGTGATCGGGATCATCTACGAATCCCGCCCGAACGTGACCATCGATGCCGCCAGCCTGTGCCTGAAGTCCGGCAATGCGACCATCCTGCGCGGTGGCTCCGAGGCGATTCATTCCAACCGGGCGATTGCCGCCTGCATCCAGCGCGGCCTGGCCGAGGCTGAATTGCCCGCCGCCGTGGTGCAAGTGGTGGAAACCACTGACCGCGCCGCCGTCGGTGCGATGATCAGCATGCCTGAATACGTCGACGTCATCGTTCCGCGTGGCGGGCGTGGCCTGATCGAGCGCATCAGCCGCGATGCCCGGGTGCCGGTGATCAAGCATCTGGACGGCATCTGTCACGTTTACGTCAGCGCACACGCCGATCTGGCAAAAGCCCAGCGCATCGCTTTCAATGCCAAGACTTACCGTTATGGCATCTGCGGCGCGATGGAGACCCTGCTGGTCGATCAGGCTGTTGCAAATGACTTTCTGCCAGCAATGGCCGCGCAGTTCCGCGAAAAAGGCGTCGAGCTGCGTGGTTGCGAGCGTACCCGGGCGATCATCGAGGCTGTAGCCGCCACCGAGGACGACTGGCACACCGAGTATCTGGCGCCGATCCTGTCGATCCGCGTGGTCGACGGCCTGGAGCAGGCGATCGAGCACATCAACCATTACGGCTCCCATCACACCGACTCTATCGTCAGCGAAAACCTCGCCGACACCCGCCGGTTCGTGGCGGAAGTCGATTCGGCCTCGGTGATGATCAACACACCGACCTGCTTTGCCGATGGATTTGAATACGGATTGGGTGCCGAGATCGGCATTTCTACTGATAAGCTGCACGCCCGCGGCCCGGTGGGCCTCGAGGGGCTGACCTGCGAGAAGTACATCGTGGTCGGCGACGGCCAGTTGCGCGGCCAGGCGACGGTCTGACTTGACCGACCTCGACCTGACAGCGCCGCACACCGGCAGCGAGTCGCGCCCGCAACGCATTGGCGTACTGGGCGGTACGTTCGACCCGGTGCACATCGGCCATTTGCGTGGCGCGCTGGAAGTCGTCGAAGCGTTGGCGCTGGACGAGTTGCGCCTGATGCCGAACGCGCGGCCGCCGCATCGCGGTACGCCGCAGGTGTCGGCGCAGGATCGGCTGGCGATGGTCGAGTGTGCGGTGGCCGGATTACCGCCGCTGGTGGTGGACGCCCGCGAATTGCAGCGGGACAAACCGTCCTGGACCATCGATACCCTGGAGTCGCTGCGCGCAGAGATGCCCGCCGAGACCCAGGTCTTTCTGCTTTTGGGCTGGGACGCATTTTGCGGCCTGCCCACTTGGCACCGCTGGGAAGAGTTGCTCCAGCATTGCCACATCCTGGTGCTACAGCGCCCGGACGCCGACAGCGAACCGCCGGATGCCTTGCGCAACCTGCTGGCAGCGCGTTCGGTGAGCGACCCGCTGGCCCTGAAAGGGCCGAGCGGACAGATTGCATTCGTCTGGCAGACACCGCTCGCGGTTTCCGCCACCCAGATCCGTCAACTGCTGGCCAGCGGTAAGTCGGTACGTTTCCTGGTGCCCGACGCGGTCCTGGCCTACATCGATGCGCACGGTCTGTACCGTGCGTCGAACTGAACAAGGCGTGCTTCACCGATGCGGATTACCGTATCCCCAAGCCGCCGAATACATGAGCAAAACGAGTTTCATATGACTGATAAAGATCTACCGAAAGTAAAGCGCAAAGGCACGTTCAAGAGCGCACCACTGCCGGAAGCCGTCAACACCAACGAGCCGCTCAAGGGCGACGAACTGGTCAAGATTGCCGTCGCCGCGCTGGAAGACGTCAAGGCCCAGGACATCCAGATCATCGATGTGCGCGACAAGCAGAGCATCACTGACTACATGATCATCGCCACCGGTACTTCCAATCGCCAGATCAACGCGATGCTCGACAAGGTCCGCGAGGAAGTGAAAAAGCAGGGCGCCAAGCCGCTGGGCGAAGAAGGCAAGGGCGACAGCGACTGGGTGCTGCTCGACCTCGACCTGGTGATCGTGCACATGATGACCGCCTCGGCGCGTCAGTTCTACGACCTGGAGCGCCTGTGGGCCGGTGCCGAGCAAAGCCGTGCGGCTGATGCCAAGCACCACAGCCCGGAGAACACCCACGAGCATTTCACCAAGCTCAACAAAGACCAGTTCTAAGGGATTGCTGTGCGACTGCGCCTGATCGCCGTCGGTTCACGCATGCCCAAGTGGGTGGAAGAAGGCTGGCATGAATATGCCAAGCGTCTTCCATCCGAGCTGGCGCTGGAACTGGTGGAAATTCCGCTCAACACCCGTGGCAAGAATGCCGACGTGGCCCGTTTCATCCGCCAGGAAGGCGAAGCCATGCTGGCCAAGGTCGGGCACAACGAGCGGATCGTCACGCTGGAGGTTCACGGCAAGCCCTGGAGCACCGAGCAACTGGCGGTCGAACTCGATCGCTGGCGCCTGGATTCGCGCACGGTCAACTTCATGGTCGGCGGCCCGGAAGGGCTGGCACCGGAAGTCTGTGCCCGCGCCGACCAGCGCTGGTCGTTATCGCCGCTGACCTTGCCGCACCCGTTGGTGCGGATTCTGATCGGCGAACAGTTGTACCGTGCCTGGACCGTGTTGTCCGGCCACCCTTACCACAAGTAAGCCTGCCCTCATGTCTCAGCCGATCCGCATCAAGGACCACGAAAAGGACGCCCGTCTGGTGCGCAGCCGTGTCGTGTTCGGTGCGATCGTGATCGTGTCGCTGATCTGTGTGCTGATCGCGCGCCTGTATTACCTGCAGGTGATCCAGTACGAGTACCACTCGACCCTGTCGGAAAACAACCGCGTCCACGTGCAGCCGATTCCGCCGACGCGCGGGCTGATTTTCGACCGCAACGGTGTGGTCGTGGCCGACAACCGGCCGAGCTTCAGCCTGAGCATGACCCGCGAGCGCTCCGGCGACTGGCAACAAGTGCTCGACGTCATTGTCGAGGTGCTGGAGCTGACGCCCGAGGACCGGGTGATCTTCGAGAAACGCATGCGTCAGGGGCGCCGGCCGTTCGAGCCGGTACCGATCCTGTTCGAGCTGACCGAAGAACAGATCGCCCGGATCGCGGTGAACCAGTTCCGCCTGCCCGGGGTGGAAGTGGTCGCGCAACTGGTCCGGCATTACCCGCAGGGCGCGCATTTTGCGCACTCGGTGGGCTACATGGGGCGGATCAACGAGAAAGAGCTCAAGTCGCTGGATCCGGTCAACTACAGCGGCACCCACCACATCGGCAAAACCGGCATCGAGCGTTTCTACGAGCCGGAGTTGCACGGTCAGGTCGGTTACGAGGAAGTCGAGACCAACGCCCGTGGCCGCGTGTTGCGCGTGCTCAAGCGCACCGATCCGATTCCCGGCAAGGACATCGTCCTGAGCCTCGACATCAAGTTGCAGGAAGCCGCCGAGGCCGCACTGGGCGGGCGACGCGGCGCGGTGGTAGCGCTCGATCCGAAAACCGGCGAGGTGCTGGCGATGGTCAGTCAGCCGAGTTTCGACCCGAACCTGTTCGTCACCGGCATCAGCTTCAAGGCTTACGCCGAGTTGCGCGACTCCATTGATCGGCCGCTGTTCAACCGTGTGCTGCGCGGCCTGTACCCGCCGGGCTCGACGATCAAACCGGCGGTGGCGATTGCCGGTCTCGACGCTGGCGTGGTCACGGCTTCCAGCCGAGTGTTCGACCCGGGCTATTACATGCTGCCCAACTACGATCACAAGTACCGCAACTGGAACCGCACCGGTGACGGCTTCGTCGACCTCGATACGGCGATCATGCGGTCCAACGACACCTACTTCTATGACCTGGCGCACAAGCTCGGCATCGATCGGCTGTCGACCTACATGAACAAGTTCGGCATCGGCCAGAAGGTTTCGCTGGACATGTTCGAAGAGTCCCCGGGCCTGATGCCGTCTCGCGAATGGAAGCGGGCGACGCGCAAACAGGCGTGGTTCCCCGGCGAAACCCTGATTCTCGGGATCGGCCAGGGCTACATGCAGTCGACTCCGCTGCAACTGGCCCAGGCCACGGCGCTGGTGGCGAACAAGGGCATCTGGAATCGTCCGCACCTGGCCAGGTCCCTCGACGGGGTCAAACCGGTGGATGAAAACCCGATGCCGAACATCATCCTGCGCGACCCCTCCGACTGGAACAAGGTCAACCATGGCATGCAGCAGGTGATGCACGGGGCCCGTGGTACCGCGCGCAAAGCGGCGATCGGTGCGCAATACCGTATCGCCGGCAAGTCCGGTACCGCGCAGGTGGTGGCGATCAAGCAGGGCGAGAAATACGACCGCTCCAAGGTCCAGGAACGCCACCGCGACCACGCCCTGTTCGTCGGCTTCGCCCCGGCCGATGACCCGAAAATTGTCGTCTCGGTGATGGTCGAGAACGGTGAGTCCGGCTCCGGCGTGGCCGCGCCCGTGGTACGTCAGGTCATGGATGCCTGGTTGCTCGACCAGGACGGCCATCTGAAAGCCGAGTACGCCAGCCCTATCACTGCGGAGGCCACGGCCCGTGATGAATAATTTTGATCGCATGCTCTCCAGCGAGGATGTGATGCGTCGCCGCGCGACGTTGCTGCAAAGACTGCATATCGATGGCCCGCTGTTGATCCTGTTGCTGATCCTCGCCGCCGGCAGTCTGTTCGTGCTGTATTCGGCCAGCGGCAAGAGCTGGGATCTGCTCGGCAAGCAGGCGACGTCGTTCGGCATCGGCCTGGTGGCGATGATCGTCATCGCCCAGCTCGAGCCGCGATTCATGGCCCGCTGGGTGCCGCTCGGCTACGTGATCGGCGTGGTGTTGCTGATCGTCGTCGACATCATGGGCCACAACGCCATGGGCGCCACGCGCTGGATCAACATCCCCGGGGTGATCCGCTTCCAGCCCTCGGAATTCATGAAAATTCTCATGCCGGCGACCATCGCCTGGTATCTGTCGAAACGCACCTTGCCGCCGCAGCTCAAGCACGTCGGCATCAGCCTGATGCTGATTGGTGTGCCGTTCATTCTGATCGTGCGCCAGCCGGATCTCGGCACATCGTTGCTGATTCTGGCTGGTGGCGCCTTCGTCCTGTTCATGGGCGGCCTGCGCTGGCGCTGGATTCTCAGCGTGCTGGCGGCGGCGGTGCCGGTGTCGGTGGCGATGTGGTTCTTCGTCATGCACGACTATCAGAAGCAGCGGGTCCTGACCTTTCTCGACCCGGAAAGCGATCCGCTCGGCACCGGCTGGAACATCATTCAGTCGAAGGCGGCGATCGGTTCCGGCGGCGTATTCGGCAAAGGCTGGCTGCTCGGCACCCAGTCGCACCTCGATTTCCTTCCGGAAAGCCACACCGACTTCATCATTGCCGTGCTGGGCGAAGAGTTCGGTCTGGTGGGGATTTGTGCACTGCTGCTGATCTACTTGCTGTTGATCGGTCGCGGGCTGGTGATCACTGCCCAGGCGCAAACGCTGTTCGGCAAATTGCTCGCCGGCGCGTTGACCATGACTTTTTTTGTTTACGTTTTCGTCAACATCGGTATGGTCAGTGGCCTGTTGCCGGTCGTGGGGGTGCCGTTGCCGTTCATTAGCTACGGAGGAACTTCGCTGGTGACGCTGCTGTCAGCGTTTGGGGTTTTGATGTCGATCCATACCCATCGCAAGTGGATCGCACAGGTTTGAATAAGGTGAAGAGTGCAATGCAAGCAATGCGTGGCTGGGCGACTCGATGCGCGCCGCTGGTTGGCCTGATGGGCCTGCTGGGGAGCGTGCAGGAAGCGCTGGCCGGCGACTATGAAGGCTCGCCGCAGGTGGCCGAATTCGTCGGTGAAATGACCCGCGACTACGGTTTCGCCGGGGAACAACTGATGGGTGTGTTCCGCGAGGCGCAACGCAAGCAGTCGATTCTCGACGCCATCTCCAAACCCGCCGAACGGGTCAAGCAGTGGAACGAATATCGTCCGATGTTCATCACTGACGCGCGCATCGCCCGGGGTGTGGACTTCTGGCGTCAGCACGAGGCGACCCTGGCCCGCGCCGAGCAGGAATACGGCGTGCCGGCACAGGTCATCGTGTCGATCATCGGCGTCGAGACCTTTTTCGGACGTAATACCGGTAATTTCCGGGTGATCGATGCGTTGTCGACCCTCGGCTTCGACTATCCTCCCCGTGCCGAATTTTTCCGCAAGGAACTGCGTGAGTTCCTCCTGCTGGCCCGCGAAGAGCAGGTCGATCCGCTGACCCTGAAAGGCTCGTACGCCGGGGCCATGGGCCTGCCGCAGTTCATGCCGAGCAGCTTTCGCGCCTACGCAGTGGATTTCGACGGTGACGGCCACATCAATATCTGGAACAACCCGGACGATGCGATCGGTAGCGTCGCCAGCTATTTCAAGCGCCATGGCTGGGTCGCCGGTGAGCCAGTGGTCAGCCGCGCCGATGTGCGCGGCGAGCAGGTCGATGAAGGCCTGACCACCGGTATCGAGCCAGTGAAAACGGTCGCAGAGTTGCGGGCGCTGGGCTGGTCAAGTCATGATGCGCTGCGCGATGATATGCCGGTTACCGCATTTCGCCTCGAAGGCGACAACGGCCCTGAATACTGGATGGGCCTGCAGAATTTCTACGCGATCACGCGTTATAACCGCAGCGTGATGTACGCCATGGCCGTACATCAACTGTCTGAACAGCTGGTACAAGCACGGGGCGTCAAGTAATGCAGGCATTGCCTAACAATAAACCCCTGAAGCTGGTGGCTTTCGCTGCGTTGGCAGTCCTGGTCGCCAGTTGCACGACCAGCCGCACGCCGACACAGAAAACCCCGTCCACCGCGGTCCGCGCCCAACCGGGCCTGGACATCAACCGCGCGCACAAAGACGGCGCGCCGTGGTGGGACGTCGATGTCTCGCGCATCCCCGATGCGACACCGACCCTGCACACCGGCCCGTACAAGGCCAACCCTTACACGGTGTTGGGCAAGACCTATTTCCCGCTGCAGGAATCCAAGACCTACGTGGCCTCGGGCACGGCGTCCTGGTACGGCACCAAGTTCCACGGTCAGAACACCGCCAACGGCGAAGTGTATGACCTGTACGGCATGAGCGCCGCGCACAAGACCTTGCCACTGCCAAGTTACGTTCGGGTGACCAACCTGGACAACCACAAGACCGTGATCCTGCGCGTCAACGACCGTGGGCCGTTCTACTCCGATCGCATCATCGACCTGTCCTACGCGGCGGCGAAAAAACTCGGCTATGCCGAAACCGGCACCGCACGGGTCAAGGTCGAAGGCATCGATCCGCAGCAGTGGTGGGCGGCCAAGGGCCGTCCGGCGCCGCTGATGCTCAACGAGCCGCAAGTGGCGCAGAATAGCGCCCCGGTGATCACCGCTTCGGCCGGTACTGTCGAGCAGTGGACGCCGCCGCCGCAGCAGCACGCGGCGGCCGTGGTGCCCGTGCAGATCGATGCAAAAAAAAACGCTTCTGCACCAGCGTCTGGCCAGTATCTGCAGGTGGGCGCGTTCGCCAACCCGGACGCTGCCGAACTGCTGAGGTCGAAGCTCAGCGGGATGGTGAGCGCGCCGGTGTTCATCAGCTCGATAGTGCGCAATCAGCAGACCCTGCACCGGGTACGCCTGGGGCCGATCGGCTCGCCGGGTGAAATCGCCCAGGTGCAGAACAGTGTGCGGCTGGCCAATCTGGGTTCGCCCAGCGTGGTCACCGAGTAATACGTAGACCTTGATTGACGGTTCACTTGCGGTATTCGGGGGGTGAACCAGGTTGTTGGCTCGTCGAAGAACAAAAGCCCGGCAAGGGTGACTGGAGTGAGCAACTGAACACGCGATGGCCCGTTAGAAGGCTGTCTGAATAAGTTTTGCCTTCGGGCAAGTTTCCATTAGCGATTTCGAGAGACGGATGAACATCACCACCTTTGCCAAACGCCTGTGTCTGCTAGTCCCGCTGCTCCTCTCGCCAGCCGCTTTCGCGGCCGAGATGATGCCGTCGCCACCACAACTGGCCGCCAAGGCCTATGTTCTGATGGATGCCAGCAGCGGCAATGTGCTGGTCGAAAACAACGGCGACCAGCGTCTGCCACCGGCCAGCCTGACCAAGCTGATGACCGCGTACATCGCGACCCTGGAAATCCGTCGCGGCCAGATCGGTGAAAACGACCCGGTGACCGTCAGCGAAAACGCCTGGCGCACCGGCGGTTCGCGGATGTTCATCAAGGTCGGCTCGCAGGTGACTGTCAGCGACCTGCTGCACGGCATCATCATCCAGTCCGGTAACGACGCCAGCGTCGCCCTGGCCGAGCACATCGCCGGCAGCGAAGACGCATTCGCCGACCTGATGAACAAGACCGTCACCGAACTGGGCATGACCAATACCCACTTCATGAACCCGACCGGTCTGCCGAACCCTGAGCACTACTCGTCGGCCCACGACATGGCGATCCTGGCCCGCGCGATCATCCACGAAGACCCGGCTCACTACGCGATCTATTCGCAGAAGGAGTTCTTCTGGAACGGCATCAAGCAGCCTAACCGCAACCTGCTGCTGTGGCGCGACAAGACCGTTGACGGTCTGAAAACCGGCCACACCGACGAAGCCGGCTACTGCATGGTGTCCTCGGCGGTACGTGACGGCCAGCGCTTGATCGCCGTGGTGTTCGGCACCAACAGCGAAGTGGCCCGCGCCGCTGAAACCCAGAAGCTGCTGACCTACGGTTTCCGCTTCTTCGAAACCCAGACCTTCTATCAGAAGGGTACTGAACTGGCGCAGGCGCCGGTGTGGAAAGGCACCACCAGCCAGGTCAAGGCCGGCCTGGCACAAGACCTGACCATGACCCTGCCGAAAGGCCAGCTGAAGAAGCTCGCTGCCAGCATGACCATGAACCCGCAACTGGTTGCGCCAATCGCCAAGGGCGACGTGATCGGTAAAGTCGAAGTCAAACTGGAAGACAAGGTGGTGCACAGCGCCGACCTGATCGCTCTGGATGGCGTCGAGGAGGGTGGTATCTTCCGCCGCATGTGGGATAGCATCCGTCTATTCTTCTACGGCTTGTTCAACTGATTCAGTGTTGACCTGCATGGCCCCGCCCCGATCCGGTGCGGGGCCATGTGCGTTACCACGGCTTAAGAGGCCGTTACGCCATGACCGATACCGAAGTAAAGGCGCCAAAGATCGAATTTCCGCAGACTGATTATCCGATCAAGGTGATCAGCGACACGGGCGTCGGCAACAAAGACCAGATCATCGACATCGTCAAGAAACACGCGACCATCAACGATGAGCGCATCGACGAGCGTCAAAGCACCAACGGCAAATACACCACCATTCAGTTGCACATCGTCGCCACCGACCAGGATCAGCTGTACAACATCAACAGCGAACTGCGGGCGACCGGCTTCGTGCACATGGTGTTGTGATGCACGGCACGCTGGGCTTTCGCGAGCTGGGCCAGATGGCTTACGAGCCGGTCTGGCATGCCATGCAACGCTTTACCAACGAACGCGGTCATGCTGCCGCCGACGAAATCTGGCTCGTCGAACACCCGCCGGTGTTCACCCAGGGCCAGGCCGGCAAGGCTGAACACCTGTTGCTGCCGGGAGATATTCCGGTGGTGCAGGTCGATCGTGGCGGCCAAGTGACTTATCATGGCCCCGGGCAACTGGTGGCTTATCTGTTGCTGGATGTGCGCAAGCTGGGTTTCGGCGTGCGTGATCTGGTCAGCCGCATGGAAGCCTGCCTGATCGAACTGCTGGCCAGCTACGGCGTCACCGCTGCGGCCAAGCCAGATGCTCCCGGCGTGTATGTCGATGGAGCGAAAATCGCTTCTCTGGGTTTGCGCATTCGCCACGGTTGTTCCTTTCATGGCCTGGCCCTGAACGTGGATATGAACCTGGAACCGTTTCGACGGATTAATCCCTGCGGCTACGCCGGGCTGGCCATGACCCAGCTGAGCGATCACGCAGGATCGATTGAATTTGCCGAGGTAAGTGCCCGGCTGCGCGCGCAGCTCGTCAAACACCTCGACTATGCTGAGCAGACGACCCTCACGGGCGGAATCGACTGATATGACTACTGATGCAGTGCAAACCATGATCCCGACGCTCGACGTGACCGAGCGCCCGGCCCCGCGTCCCAAGGTTGAAGCCGGCGTCAAGCTGCGCGGCGCCGAGAAGGTTGCACGCATCCCGGTCAAGATCATCCCGACCACCGAACTGCCGAAGAAACCTGACTGGATTCGCGTGCGCATCCCGGTTTCGCCGGAAGTCGACCGCATCAAGAGCCTGCTGCGCAAGCACAAGCTGCACAGCGTCTGCGAAGAGGCATCCTGCCCGAACCTCGGCGAATGCTTCTCCGGCGGCACCGCGACCTTCATGATCATGGGCGACATCTGCACCCGTCGCTGCCCGTTCTGCGACGTTGGCCACGGCCGTCCGAAGCCACTGGACGTCAACGAGCCGGAAAGCCTGGCCATCGCCATCGCCGACCTCAAACTCAAATACGTGGTGATCACTTCGGTGGACCGCGATGACCTGCGTGACGGCGGTGCCCAGCACTTTGCCGACTGCATCCGCGAAATACGCAAACTGTCGCCGAACGTGCAGCTCGAGACCCTGGTCCCGGACTACCGTGGCCGCATGGACATCGCGCTGGAAATCACCGCCGCCGAGCCGCCGGATGTGTTCAACCACAACCTGGAAACCGTGCCGCGCCTGTACAAGGCTGCGCGCCCGGGTTCGGATTACCAGTGGTCGCTGACGCTGCTGCAGCGCTTCAAGCAGATGATGCCGCACATTCCGACCAAGTCCGGCCTGATGCTGGGTCTGGGCGAGACCGACGAGGAAGTCATCGAAGTCATGAAGCGCATGCGCGAACACGACATCGACATGCTGACTCTCGGCCAGTACCTGCAACCGTCGCGCAGCCACTTGCCGGTGCAGCGTTTCGTGCACCCGGACACCTTCGCCTGGTTCGCCGAAGAAGGTTACAAGATGGGCTTCAAGAACGTTGCATCGGGCCCGCTGGTACGTTCCTCGTACCACGCCGACGAGCAGGCGAAGCTGGTCAAGGCCGAGCTGCTGGGTTCCTGATTCAGCGCCGAGGAAAAATGCCCGCCGAGGTCTGATCGCCCGGCGGGCATTTTTTTGCCCGGCTTACATTCGCTGCTGATTTTTCCTTCAATGTACGGCGTGGCTGATCCTCTTCTGTTTGTTCACGTTCCTGACTAATGTGTGAGCATCAATTCACAGGGAGATCCAAGGATGACCGTTCGACCGACCCATACACTCTGCCCGCACAAAGCCGTGCCCGCACTGCCCTCGGAAGGGCTGATCGGCGTCATTGCGCCTGCCGGCCCGGGTGCTCTGGACACCGATAAGGCGCTGCAATGGATGCGCGCACGCGGCTATGGGCTGAAGGTGTTTCCCGGCGTCTACGAGAAGGACGGCTATCTGGCCGGCAGTGATGACGTGCGTCTGCGCGATCTGCACGCGGCGTTCGCTGATCCCGACGTCGACGCGATCATTTGCCTGCGCGGCGGCTACGGCACGCCGCGTCTGCTCGACCGAATCGATTACGACCTGCTGAGCCGTCACGCCAAACCCTTCGTCGGCTACAGCGATATCACCGCGCTGCATCTGGCCATCAGTCGCTACGCCGGATTCGTGACCTTTCACGGGCCGTTGCTCAATGCCGACCTGCTGGGCGACAAGGAGCCGCCGACCGTCACTTCATTCTTCGCCATGCTCCGCGGGCAAATGAAGACGGGCAGTGTGCTGAGCCATCCGGCGGCTTATCCGCTATCGACCGTCGAGCCGGGCATTGCCCACGGGCGTTTGCTGGGAGGCAATCTGGCGATGATCGCCGCGACCCTCGGCACGCCTTACGAGATCGATGTCGACGGCGCGGTTCTGTTCATCGAGGACATCAACGAGCCGCTGTATCGTATCGACCGTCTGCTGACCCAGATGCGTCTGGCTGGCAAGTTGGCCAGGCTGCGCGGTGTGCTGGTCGGTGATATCGCCGGGGTCGATCTCGAGGCGCTGAATCGCTTGCTCAAGCAGACGTTTGAGCCGTTGCGGATTCCAGTGTTGTCGGGCTGGCGCAGTGGCCATTGTGATCCTAACCTGACGCTGCCATTGGGCGCGCTGGTGCGGCTGGATGCGGGGAAGCAGGAGTTGATGCTGGAGCAGGATGTGGTCATCCGATAATTCGGGTGAGGTTCAAAAGATCGCAGCCTTCGGCAGCTCCTACATGGATTGACGAGCATCCTGGAGGAGCTGCCGAAGGCTGCAATCTTTTGATTTGTTCTATTGGCTACGCAGGCTCTCAAGCAACTTGTGCGTCGGATAACCATCCGCCGGCCACCCCAGCGCTTGCTGCGCGCTGCGAATCGCTTTGCGGGTGTTGGCGCCGATAATCCCGTCAGCCGTGCCGGCGTCGTAATTACGCGCGCTCAACAGCGTCTGCAGTTCGATGCGCTCGGTACGGCTCAGCGGCAGGTCATCTTTCGGCCAGTTGCCATTGATCAGGCCTGCACCTTCGAAACGCTCGGACAACAGACTCACTGCCAGCGCATAGGACGACGAATTGTTGTACTTGAGAATCGCCCGGAAGTTGTCGAGGATCAGAAACGCCGGGCCACGATAGCCGGCGGGCAGCAGCAGGGCGGCGGACAATTGTTCTGAACCTGCCGGAACCTGAGCGCCGTTCGGCAGGTTCACGCCCAGTTGCCGCCATTCAGCCACGCTTTTACGAATCGCGCCGTCCGCCAGGGTGTAGTTGAAACCGCTCGGCAGCTGCACTTCGAAGCCCCATGGCTGGCCACGCTGCCAGCCCGAGCTTTGCAGGTAATGCGCAGTCGAAGCCAGCGCATCCGCCGGGCTGCCCCAGATGTCGCGGCGACCGTCACCGTCAAAGTCCACCGCATGGGTGTTGTAGGTGGTGGGAATGAACTGCGTCTGGCCCATTGCACCGGCCCAGGAACCCAGCATCTTCTCCGGTGTGATATCGCCCTGTTGCAGAATCTGCAGGGCGGCGATCAATTGCGCGTGAGCAAAGCCCGGGCGACGCCCCTCGTAGGCGAGCGTGGCCAGCGAGTTGATCACCGACTTGCTGCCCTGGAACTGGCCGAAATTGCTTTCCATGCCCCACACCGACACCAGCGCCTGGCGATCAACGCCATAACGCTGTTCGATGCTTTGCAGAATGTCGGCGTACTGGTTGATCAACGCCTGGCCCTTGCGCACACGCAACGGCGACAACGCGCCGTCGAGGTATTCCCACACGGGGCGGGAGAACTCTGGCTGACTGCGATCGGCACGAATCACGCTGGCGTCGAAGCTGACATTGGCAAATGCCTGATCGAACAGCTCGGCACGAATCCCCGCGGCGAGGGCATCCTTGCGGAAACCGGCCTGCCATTCGGCAAAGGTCTGGGTCGGTTGAATATCGAGCGGGTCGGTGGACGGCACTACCGGCGGAATGATCGCTGGGGCCGTGGTGACCGGGGCGGCTTGAAGCGGTTGTGCATCGGCGGCGGTGGGTTTTTCCGCGCAGGCGACAAGCAGAATGAAGCTGGAGGCAGCGATCAATTGGCGAACAGGCCAACGACGGGAAAGACTTGGGGGCATGCACAGTTCCAGGGGAAACGAATCAGGTGCAGACCTTAACATGAGCGGGGGGTAGTGCGCTTCAGGCAGCCAGAAAACAAGAAGCCTCCCAGTTGTCAGACTGGAAGGCTTCGCGGCGGTAGCTGCCTTTGCCCTTGGAAGGTCGTTCCAGGCGGCTGCGGAACAAGGGCTGGGCGACGATGGATTTGGCCTTGTTGGGGCCATGCTTTGCAGGCTTTTTGCTCATGAGGGTTCTCTCGGTGAGGTGAGTTTTGCGGGGGGAATAATCTGCCGATGTCGGGCATCTGTCTATAGGACAAATATGGGCAGTGTTTGTAGGAAAACAAGATCAAAAGATCGCAGCGTGCCGCAGCTCCTACAGGGATCGGTGTAGGAGCTGCCGAAGGCTGCGATCTTTTGATCTTATTCAGCAGGCAATGACAGTCGCTGGCCTGACATCAATAAAGCCAGACGGCTAAGGCTCATCCACGGCGAACCCGCGGCCTGACCCTTGATCTGCGCATCGATACGCTGGGCTTCGAGCAGCAACTGCGCCCAGCGTTGCGCCGAATAGCGTTGCAGGGCCTTGCTCATCAGCGGCTTGCGCTTGTCCCATACCGGCGGTTTCGCCTGGCTGAAGCACTTGTCCAGCGGTGTGCCCTGGCTGTATTGCAGGGAGATATTGGCCAGCAGGCGCAACTCCCGCGCCAGCGCCCAAAGGATCACAGGCGGCTCGACGCCTTCACCGCGCAGACCTTCGAGCATGCGCAGGGCGTGAGCCGGTTCGCCGTTGAGCACCGCGTCGGTCAGGCCGAACACGTCAAACCGCGCACTGTCGGCCACGGCGGCCTGCACGGTTTCGACGGTGATCTGCCCACCTTCGGCCATCAACTTCAGCTTTTCGATTTCCTGGGCGGCGGCGAGCAGGTTGCCTTCGACACGCGCGGCAATCAATTCGACAGCGTCCTGACTGGCCGACAGGCCTGCCTGTGACAATCGTTGACGAATCCAGCTCGGCAGCTGATTGGCATCCACCGGCCAGATCTGCACGAACTGGGTTTGCTGGCCTTCGACCAGGGCCTTGCCCCACTTGGTTTTCTGCGCACTGCCATCGAGCTTCGGCAAGCTGATCAGCAGCAGCGTATCTTCGGCGGGGCGCGAGCAATATTCGATCAGCGCGGCCGCGCCTTTGTCGCCCGGTTTGCCCGACGGCAGACGCAGCTCCAACAGGCGTTTTTCGGCGAACAGCGACATGCTGGCACCGGCCTGCAGCAACGTCCCCCAATCGAAATTGGCGTCGGCGGCGAAGACCTGACGTTCGTCAAAACCTTGCTGGCGAGCAGCACTGCGGATGGCATCGGCGGCTTCCTGACATAGCAACGGGTCATCGCCGCTGATGATGTAGACCGGCGCGAGTGCGCCTTGCAGGTGTTTGCCGAGTTGCGCGGGGGTGAGCTTCATAAGGAAGGGCGAGCGGGGCGCCTGAGCGCCCCGGCCGTCTTACTGCTGCGGGATTTCGAGCGGCGACTGACGCGGAGTTTCCGCTTCAGCCTTTTGTGCCGCTTCCAGCGCGTCGGCTTCGGCCTTGGCGCGGTCATTGGCGGCTTGCTGCAGTTGCTGCAATTGCCCCGGAGTCAGCTGTTGCAGACGCAGCATCATGCGCTGTACCAGTTCGCGGCGGATTTCGCGACGGGCATCGTTGGCTTCCTGATCGGAACCGACGAGGTTGTTGCCGTCATGAATGAAGACTTTCTGCACTTCGAGCTTGTCGCTGAGCAGCGACAGGTTCTTCTCGCCGCGGATATCGTAGCTCAGCACTGTGCTGACCTGATATTCGCCTGTACGACCGGCACCGGCGTAGCTGAGGATGCGCTGGCTTTCCTGCTCGTCAGCCAGAAACAGCTTGTACGGCGCGCCGCTGTAGATCTTGACGCCACTGGACTCAAGCACCTGACGCAGTTGCGTCACGGTTTCGCCGTAGGCGTTACGCGCGCTCAGGTCGAGTTCCTTGATCGACAGTTCGTTGGTGCCGGTACCACGCAACTGGAAACCGCAGGCGCTCAGCAGAACGGCGAGGCCCATCACCAGCAGATTGCGTTTGATCATTGTGTTGCTCCCCTTGAAACCAGGTGAGCCGACTCTGCGGCCCGAAAGGTTTTACTGGGTGCCAGGCGAACCCGGCACCCGATCCAATTTAGCTGGCGACGATGTTGACCAGTTTGCCCGGCACCACAATCACTTTGCGAATGGTCAGGCCGTCGACAAACCGCAGCACGTTCTCGTTGACGCGCGCGGCGGCTTCGATTTCCTCGCGGGTGGCGCTGGCCGGCATTTCGATCTGGCCGCGCAGTTTACCGTTGACCTGAATGACCAGAGTCAGGTTGTCCTGCACCAGAGCGCTTTCGTCCACCGCCGGCCAGCCGGCATCGATCACCGCATCGGCGTGACCCAACTGTTTCCACAGTTCATGGCTGATATGCGGAGTGATCGGCGCCAGCAGCAAAGTGACCGCTTCGAGACCTTCGTGCAGCAGCGCGCGATCCTGTTCGGTGCCTTGGGCGGCTTTTTCCAGCACGTTCATCAGCGTCATGACTTGCGCGATGGCGGTGTTGAATTTGTGGTTCTGGCCGACGTCATGGCTGGCCTGCTTGATCGCCAGGTGGATCGCGCGACGCACGGATTTCTGCTCGTCGCTCAGAGCGCCAACCTCAAGCTTGCCCGGCAAGCCTTGGGTGACGTGGGCTTGCGCCAGACGCCAGACACGCTTGAGGAAACGGTGCGAGCCTTCAACGCCGGAGTCCGACCATTCCGCACTCATGTCGGGCGGCGAGGCGAACATCATGAACAGGCGGCAAGTGTCGGCACCGAACTGGTCGATCATCGACTGCGGGTCGACGCCGTTGTTCTTCGACTTGGCCATCTTCTCGGTGCCGCCGATTTCCACCGGCAGGCCGTCGGATTTCAGCCTGGCGCTGATGACCTTGGCTTTGCTGTCGCGTTCGAGTTCGACATCCGCCGGGTTGAACCAGGTGTAGGCGCCGTTGGCTTCGCGACGATAGTAGGTTTCGGCGATCACCATGCCTTGGGTCAGCAGGTTCTTGAACGGCTCGTTGGAGCTGACCAGACCTTCATCGCGCATCAGCTTGTGGAAGAAGCGCGCATAGAGCAGGTGAAGAATGGCGTGTTCGATGCCACCGATGTACTGATCCACCGGCAGCCAGTGATCGGCGGCGGATTTCTCGACCAGACCACCCTCGAAGTGCGGGGAGGCGTAACGGGCGTAGTACCACGACGACTCGACGAAGGTGTCCATGGTGTCGGTTTCACGCTTGGCAGGCTCGCCGCATTTCGGGCAAGTGCACTCGTAGAACTCGGGCATGCGCGCCAGCGGCGAACCGGCGCCGTCCGGCACCACGTCTTCAGGCAATACGACCGGCAGTTGATCTTCCGGCACCGGTACGTCACCGCACGCAGCGCAGTGGATGATCGGGATCGGGCAGCCCCAGTAGCGCTGGCGGCTGATGCCCCAGTCGCGCAGGCGGAACTGGGTGCGCGAGGCGCCCAGCTCTTTCTTGATCAGGGCCACTTCCATGGCGTCGAACGCGCCAGCGAAGTCGAGGCCGTCGAACTCACCGGAGTTGATCAGCGTGCCGTGCTCGCCATAGGCGTCTTGCCACGGCGCCGGGTTGGTGTCACCGGAGCTGGTGCGCACCACCGATTTCACCGGCAGGTTGTACTTGTGGGCGAATTCGAAATCGCGCTCGTCGTGCGCCGGGACCGCCATGACTGCGCCGTCGCCGTAGTGCATCAGCACGTAGTTGGCGACCCACACCGGCAGTTTTTCACCGGTCAGCGGGTGCTCGACGAACAGGCCGGTCGGCAGGCCTTTCTTTTCCTGGGTGGCGACGTCGGCTTCAGCGACGCTGCCGCCTTTGCATTCAGCGATGAACGCTTGCAGCTCGGGGTTGTTTTGCGCGGCCAGGGTCGCCAGCGGGTGCTCGGCCGCCACGGCGACGTAGGTCGCGCCCATCAGGGTGTCCGGACGGGTGGTGAAGACTTTCAGGGTGCCGGCTTCGCCGATCGAGTCGACGTTGTACGGAAACTGCACTTCCATGCCGCGGGACTTGCCGATCCAGTTGCGCTGCATGGTCTTGACCTGTTCCGGCCAGCCAGTCAGTTCGTCGAGGCTTTCCAGCAGCTCGTCCGCATAGGCAGTGATCTTGAAGTAGTACATCGGGATTTCGCGCTTTTCGATCAGCGCGCCGGAGCGCCAGCCGCGTCCGTCGATGACTTGCTCGTTGGCCAGCACGGTCTGGTCGACCGGGTCCCAGTTCACGGTGCCGTTCTTGCGGTAGATCACGCCTTTTTCGAACAGGCGAGTGAACAGCCATTGTTCCCAGCGGTAGTAGTCCGGCTTGCAGGTGGTCACTTCACGGGACCAGTCAACCGCGAGGCCGAGGCTGCGCAGCTGCGACTTCATGTAGGCGATGTTCTCGTAGGTCCACTTGGCGGGCGCCACGTTGTTCTTCATCGCGGCGTTTTCCGCCGGCATGCCGAACGCATCCCAACCCATTGGCTGCAGAACATTCTTGCCTTGCATGCGCTGGTAGCGCGAGATCACGTCGCCGATGGTGTAGTTGCGCACGTGGCCCATGTGCAGCTTGCCGCTGGGGTACGGGAACATCGACAGGCAGTAGTAGGTTTCCTTGCCTGGCTGTTCACTGACTTCAAAGGACTTTTGCTCATCCCAGAACGACTGGGCGGCGGCTTCGATCTCACGTGGCTGATATTGTTCGTGCATGGCTACTTTTGTACTGGATAGGGGTGGCCTAATCCGCTTCGACGGCTGCATTCGGGATCGCCCGAGTGCGCTGGAAGTGGAATGACAGGAAGCGCCGTAGCATACATGACCGCGCTTGGCCGAGGGAAACCCTGATTACAGCTGTTTGCCAGAGGGTTTGCGTGGCGAGGGCCGTTGGTCGCGGCGTGTAGCCGGTTCGTGCAGCGAAGCTAAGCTCTAACTGGGGAGTGAGTCTTATCTTCAATGAGGTGAGGGATGGTGGAGCAACGGAAAAAAAACGTAACGAAACCCGAGTTGTACGAAAGGTTGATCGATCGTCTGGGCATGGCGCTGGACGCCGTGAAAACCGCTGACCGGCTGCGCGACGAGCGCCCCCTGGAACTGGAATTGCGTGGCTTGAGCCCCGCCGAGTTCAAACTGGTCAAGGCCTATCTGGATCGCAGTGAACGTGAAACGCAGGGATGCCTGTCTCAAGCAGTGAAGCAGCTCGATGCAGCACATTCGGCCAAGGTAATCTGGCTCAAGGACAAGGCGCCGCGCAGAGACACCGGCAAGGTTCGCTCTGTGCAGGCCAAGTAAGCGCATGGCAGGTCGGGAACGGATCTTTTGCAACAGGATCCCGCCTATTGGTTGTAACCCTTGATTAACACTCTTAGGCTTCGGGCATCTTTGGAGATGCCCGATGCCCTTTCGATATTTCATCAAACAACTTTTATTGCCGCCCGGCATTCTCTTGCTGCTGTTGCTGGCCGCCTGGTGGCTGCGCCGCTCGCGACCGCGTCTGGCTGGCGTGTGTTTTGCCCTTGGCTTTGGCGGTCTGTGGCTTATGAGCCTGCCGGTGGTGGTGCAATGGAGCGCCAAGGCATTGGAGCGCGAGCCGCCGCTGGCCCGGCAGGAATGGGCGACGCTGGGGCAACGCGCCGAAGCTATTGTGGTGTTGGGCTCGGGACGTGAGCGCGGTGATCTCGCCTGGGGCGAAGACCAGCCAACCGGCGTCGGTCTCGAGCGTCAGCGTTACGCGGCGCGCCTGGCCAAGGCCTCGGGCTTGCCGATCCTGACCAGCGGCGGCCTGCATTACGGCACGCCACCGACCGAGGCGAAATGGCGGATTCGTTGCGTGATGACTTCGACGTGAGCGTGCGCTGGCAGGAAGGCGAGAGCCGCACCACATGGGAAAACGCGCGGTTCACGGCGGATATTCTCTTGCCGCAGGGGATCAAGCGGGTCGTCGTGGTGACACAGGCATGGCATATGCCGCGCGCGGTGTGGAGTTTTCAACAGGCGGGATTCGAAGTAGTGCCAGCGCCGGTGGGTTTCCTTGGCACCGATAACGCCCGGCCTTTCGGTGGCTGGCTGCCGGAGTTCAAGTCGATCTGGCAGAGCGGGCAGTTGCTCAATGAAGCGGTGGGGCAGGTGGGGTATTCGCTGTTTTACCGAGGTGAAGCCAACCACGATTGACTCGCTGCTGCTAATGCCCTCTTCGCGAGCAGGCTCGCTCCCACATTGAAATGCATTCCAACTGTGGGAGCGAGCCTGCTCGCGAAGCTTTCAAAGCGTTTTCGACATCCGGTTCGCCATCAGCGCCCAACCAAACAGCAGCAGGCACAGCACAATCAATGGCCACGAACGCCATTGCAGATAAGGCGTCAGGTTATGCATCGGCACCACTTCGCCGTACAGCACGCCCTGTTCGAACTGCGGAATCTGCTCGGTGATCTGCCCGAACGGGTTGATCAGGCCGGTAACGCCGTTGTTGGTCGCGCGGATCATCCAGCGTCCGGCTTCCAGTGCGCGCATCTGTGCCATTTGCAGATGTTGCAGCGGCCCGATGGAAGTGCCGAACCAGGTGTCATTGCTGATCGTCAGCAGCAGATCGCTGCGTGCCGATAGCCCGGCGGCGAATTCCGGATAGACCACTTCGTAGCAGATGAACGGTGCGATCTGGTAACCCTTGGCCTGCAACAGCGCCTGATCGGAAGGGCCGCGAGCGAAGTCCGACATGGGCAGGTCGAAGAACGCGATCAAACCACGCAACACATCCTGCAACGGCACGTATTCGCCGAACGGCACCAGTTTCTGCTTCAGATAAGTGCCGTCGCCTTCGCCGACCACGGTGATGCCGTTGAAGAAGCGTCTCTCTTTATGCACGGTCTGGCGGATCGGTACACCGGTGATCAGCGCCGATTTACGCTCGGCGGCGAAGCTGCCCATCATCGTCAGGTAGCCCTCGGCGGACTCCTTCAGAACCGGCACGGCGGTTTCCGGCCAGATCAGCAGGTCGACCGGTTTGGAACGGAAACTCAAGTCGCGGTACAGCGCCAGTTGTGCGTTGAGCTCGGCCGGGTCCCATTTCATGCTTTGCGCGACGTTGCCCTGAATCGCAGCCACCGTCAGCGGTGCGCCGGACGGGCTGGTCCAGGCGTGGCCTTTGAGGGCGACGCCCGCTATCCAGGGGCCCAGCAGAAGTACCAGGCCGGCAGCGATAAAACCCTTGCGCCGCGCCTGCAACAAGCGCGGCGCGTTGTAGATCAATGCCGCCGTCAGTGCCAGCACAAACGACACCAGCCACATACCGCCCACCGGGGCGAGCCCGGCCAGCGGACCGTCGAGCTGACTGTAACCGGAGTAAAGCCACGGAAAACCGGTGAGGAACCAGCCGCGAAACGCTTCCTGTCCGACCCACAGCGCAGCAAAAGCCAGGGCATCCGCCAGCGGCGCCTCGTTACGGCGCAACCAGCGCGCCCACAGCCAGGCGGGCAAGGCGAAGAACCAGGCAATCGCCGCTGTGAACAGCAGCATCAGGAACCCGGCGAGCAACACCGAAGCGCCGCCAAAATGGTGAATGCTGTAATAGATCCAACTGGTGCCGGCGCCAAACAGGCCGAAGCCGAAGCACCAGCCACGACCCAGCGCCTGACGAGGGCTCAGCTCACGCAAACCGGCATAGAACAGACCGACCGCCAGCAACGCCAGCGGCCAGATGTTGAACGGGGCGAGAGCGAAAGTGGTGATTGCACCGGCCGCCACGGCCAGCAGGTTACCGGGCCAGCCGGGGCGGGTAGTCCAGCGCATTTCAGTCCTTAGCGAGCAATAGGTGTCAGACGCAGCAAATGAATCCGACGGCTGTCGGCGTTCAGGATGCGGAAACGATAAGCGCCGATTTCAGTGATTTCGTTGCGTTTTGGCAAGTGGCCGAACGCGCTCATCACCAGACCGCCGACGGTGTCGAATTCGTCGTCGGAGAATTCGCTGTCGAAAAACTCGTTGAAGTTCTCGATCGGCGTCAGCGCCTTGATCAGGAAATCACCGCTGGGCAGCGGCTTGATGTAGCTGTCTTCCTCGACGTCGTGCTCGTCCTCGATATCGCCAACGATCTGTTCGAGGACGTCTTCGATGGTCACCAGACCGGCCACGCCGCCGTACTCGTCGATGACGATGGCCATGTGGTTGTGGTTGGCGCGGAATTCACGCAGCAACACGTTCAGACGCTTGGACTCCGGCACAAACGTGGCCGGGCGCAGCAAATCCTTGATGTTGAAGCTGTCGCCGTTCTCTTTGAAGATCAACGGCAGCAGATCCTTGACCAGCAGCACGCCCATCACGTCGTCATGGCTTTCGCCGATGACCGGATAGCGCGAGTGGGCCGAGTCGACCACGGCCGGGAGAAATTCGCGGGGTGTCTGGGTCGCCTTGATGCTGATCACTTGCGAGCGCGGCACCATGATGTCGCGCACTTGCAGGTCAGCCACCTGAATGGCGCCTTCGACGATGGCCAGCGCTTCGCTGTCCAGCAGTTTGTTCTGATGTGCGTCGCGCAGCAGCTCAAGGAGCTCCTGGCGGTTCTTCGGCTCGTGGGCAAAAGCCTGGGTCAGTTTACCCAGCCATGACTTCTGCCCGTTGCTCGATCGATCTTCGCTCATAGCGATTACTCTGAATCCTTTGTTGTAACGATGGGGGAGTGTTCGGTTTCGTCGTCCGCGTACGGATCGCGATAGCCCAGTTCGGCAAGCAACTCGCGTTCCAGTGCTTCCATTTCCTCGGCTTCGTCGTCATCTATATGGTCGTAACCCAGCAGATGCAAGCAGCCGTGAATGACCAGATGTGCCCAGTGGGCCTTTAGTTCCTTGCCCTGCTCGGCGGCTTCGCGTTCGACCACGGCCACGCAGATCACCAGATCGCCGAGCAGCGGGATATCGAGAAACTCGTCAGGCACTTCCGCCGGGAACGACAACACATTGGTCGCGTAATCCTTGTGGCGCCAGGTGTGGTTGAGCTCGCGGCCTTCTTCCTCGTCGACCAGACGAATGGTCATTTCCGAATCAGCGGTGCGCTGGCGCAGGGCCAGTTCGCACCACTGGCGGAACTCGGCTTCACTGGGCGCGCTGGCCTCGGTGGCGATTTGCAGATCCAGCTCAAGCATCGCGCGAGGCTTCCTTCGCGGCTTCGGCACGGGTCTCGAAGCGCTCGTAGGCCTCGACAATCCGCTGCACCAACGGGTGGCGCACGACGTCTTTGGGCTGGAAGTGGGTGAAGCTGATGCCGGGCACGTCTTTCAGCACTTCGATCACATGGTGCAGGCCGGATTTGGTGCCGCGCGGCAGGTCGACCTGGGTGATGTCGCCGGTGATCACGGCGGTGGAGCCAAAGCCGATGCGCGTGAGGAACATCTTCATCTGCTCGACGGTGGTGTTCTGGCTTTCGTCGAGAATGATGAAACTGTTGTTCAGCGTGCGACCGCGCATGTAGGCCAGCGGTGCGACTTCAATCACCTGCTTTTCGATCAGCTTGGCGACGTATTCGAAGCCGAGCATTTCGTACAGTGCGTCATACAGCGGGCGCAGGTACGGGTCGATCTTCTGCGACAGGTCGCCGGGCAGGAAGCCGAGTTTTTCACCCGCTTCGACCGCCGGACGCACCAGCAGGATGCGGCGGATCTGCTCGCGCTCCAGCGCGTCAACCGCGCAGGCCACGGCCAGATAGGTCTTGCCGGTACCGGCCGGGCCGATGCCGAAGTTGATGTCGTTGCCGAGGATTTCCTTCACGTAGCGCTGCTGATTCAAGCCGCGTGGGCGAATCATGCCTTTTTTCGTACGCAGGGCGACAGTCGGTTCGGCAGGGGCCGGATTGTCGAGATCCGCGCCGGCCGATTCCTGGATGAACAGGTGCACCAGGTCTGGCGACAGCTCGGTACCCTTGGTTTCCCGGTACAGGCGGCGCAGCAGGTTTTCCGCGGACGTGGTGAGTTTGGGGTCGCCAATCAGCTCGAACTGGTTTCCGCGATTGCGGATCTCGATGGCCAGGCGCTGCTCGATCAAGCGCAAATGCTCGTCGAATTGCCCGCACAGATTGGCGAAGCGGCGAGCCTCAAAAGGCTCGAGGAGAAAACGATGTGGTTCGATGGGTGCGTTCAAGGTCGTATTTAGCCGCCCTGGGGCAATTAGGATGAAATCAAGGATAACGCCAGTGGCGTGGGTGCGAAAGCTCTTAAATATCTCAGCCGATCAGCGCCGCTGCGCTTTACCTGTGGGAGCGAGCCTGCTCGCGAAGGCGGCGACACATTCAACATTGATGTGTCTGACAGACCGCCTTCGCGAGCAGGCTCGCTCCCACAGGAGAAAATGCGGCGTTATTGAATTAAAGAGCCACGCAGCGAGTGCGGTTGCGCCGCGTCGATGTGCACGTCGGCGAACTGGCCGATCAGGGTCGGATTGTCGCAGCGGAAGTTGACGATACGATTATTCTCGGTACGGCCTTGCAGCTCGCCCGGGTCCTTCTTCGAATAATCGGTCACCAGAATGCGCTGGATCGAACCGACCATTTGTCGGCTGATCTCGAAGCCTTGCTGATTCAAGCGATGTTGCAGCGCATTCAGACGTTCTTTTTTCAATTCTTCCGGGGTGTCATCGGCCAGATCGGCGGCGGGCGTGCCCGGGCGCTGGCTGTAAACGAAGGAGTAGGAGAAATCGAAGCCGACATCGGCAATCAGCTTCATGGTCTGTTCGAAGTCTTTTTCGGTTTCGCCGGGGAAGCCGACGATGAAGTCCGAGCTGATGCAGATCCCCGGCACGGCCGCGCGCAGTTTGCGCAGCTTGGATTTGTACTCCAGCGCCGTGTGGTTGCGCTTCATCGCCGCGAGGATCCGGTCCGAGCCCGACTGCACCGGCAAGTGCAGGTGCTTGACCAGTTCCGGCACTTCGGCGTGGGCCTGGATCAGGCTGTCGGAAAACTCCAGCGGATGCGACGTGGTGTAACGAATGCGGTCGATGCCATCGACAGCGGCGACCACACGAATCAGCTCAGCCAGATCGGCCAGGCGACCGTCGTGAGTCGAGCCGCGATAGCCGTTGACGTTCTGCCCCAGCAAGGTCACTTCGCGCACGCCGTTTTCGGCAAGGTGAATGATTTCCGCGATCACGTCGTCGAACGGCCGGCTGACCTCTTCACCACGGGTGTACGGCACCACGCAGAACGTGCAGTACTTGCTGCAGCCCTCCATGACCGACACATAGGCACTCGGGCCGTCGATGCGTGGCTCGGGCAGGTGGTCGAATTTTTCGATTTCCGGGAACGAGACATCGACCTGCGGCAGCTTGCTGCTGCGCGCGGCGTCGATCATCTCGGGCAGACGGTGCAGGGTCTGGGGGCCGAACACCACGTCAACATACGGAGCGCGATCGCGGATCGCCGCGCCTTCCTGACTGGCCACACAACCGCCGACGGCGATGACCATGTCCGGGTTGGCCAGCTTCAGCTCGCGCCAGCGGCCGAGCTGCGAGTACACGCGATCCTGCGCGCGCTCACGGATCGAGCAGGTGTTGAGCAGAATCACGTCGGCGTCTTCCGCGCGGGCGGTGACTTCCAGGGCCTGATGTTCGCCCAGCAGATCGACCATGCGCGAGCTGTCGTACTCGTTCATCTGGCAACCGTGGGTTTCGATGTATAGCTTCTTGGCCATGGATTCGGGTCGTCACGTGATTCAAAGAACCGCGCATTATAGGGAACAAGCCGTCAGGTTCCTACCGCTGTGCGTCCGGTGGCTATGCTATAGTTCGCGCCCTCATTTTTACCCCGATGTTATCCGCCCGCCATGACCAAACGCGAAGCTCCAATCTACAAGGTGATTTTCCTCAACCAGGGCCAGGTGTTCGAAATGTACGCCAAGCAGATCTATCAAAGTGATCTGTGGGGTTTCCTGGAAGTTGAAGAATTCGTCTTTGGCGAGCGCACGCAGATGGTCGTCGATCCGAGCGAAGAAAAGCTCAAGGCGCAATTCGAAGGCGTGGTGCGCAGCTTTGTGCCGATGCATTCGATTGTGCGCATCGACGAAGTGGAACGTCTGGGCACGCCGAAAATCAGCGAAGCCCGCGGCGCGGTCGGCAATGTCATGCCGTTTCCGATGCCGATGCCTGAGAAGTAAAAAACAGATTCAAAGCTGGAATGATGTTGTGGCGAGGGAGCTTGCTCCCGTGCGGCTGCGCAGCAGTCTTCAGACCAGAAAATGCATTGTGTCAGCCAGATCGGGATTGCAAGGTTTAGGGCTGCTTCGCACCCCGGCGGGAGCAAGCTCCCTCGCCACAGGGGGCTTACGGAAGAGGTGAAAACGGCGTACGCCCATCGGCGCTCTGCAGTTCCATCAGGTATTTGCGGAAGATCTGTCCGAGCACCTGGGTGGCGGTTTCCAGATCTTCGCGGGACATCTTTTCCGAAACTTCGTCGGCCGTGTCCAATGCCTCTTCGGCACCGTTGACCGCCGCCATCTTCAGCACGATGTACGCCTGGATATTGTTGGCCTGCACGCCTTCACCATGGAAAAACATGCTGCCGAGCTTGAATTGCGCCTGGGCGTGGCCTTGCAACGAGGCCTTTTCGAAATAGCTCAGGGCTTGATTGAGGTCGCGCGGCGCGTTCTTGCCGTCGTAGTAGAACTCACCCAACTCGTACTGCGCTTGCGCATCCCCTTCATCCGCCGCTTTCTGGCAGGCGGCCAATGCCTGCGTGACGTCTTGCGGCTGAGTATTGAGGGTGCAACGACCCATCGCCGGGATCAACAACGAGTTGCCGCCTGCTTGTGCATGCGCGAGCAGGGGCTGAAGGAGCAACAGGCAGCCCAATGCAAGGGTGCGGCCGGTGCGGTTCATGGGAATCGACTTACCTCTGAAGGGCACGCGGACCCGTCGAGGGATCCAATAAGCGCGCATTATGAAATAAGCAGGGCCAACCTTACAAAGTCTTTACTCGTTTTTCTGCTGCGTGGGGAATATATCGCCCGATTCGGGCAGGATTCGCGCAGGCACGTCGGAAAAACCGAGGCTATGTAGGTTAAAGCTGACGCTGGCCATAGCCAACGTCAGCGGTGTGGCGATTATTTCAATGCGGCGAAGGCGCGCTCGGCAGCGTCCAGCGTCAGTTGCAACTCGGCTTCGCCATGGGCGATCGAGGTGAAACCGGCTTCGAACGCACTCGGCGCCAGGTACACGCCACCTTCCAGCATCAGGTGGAAGAAGCGACCGAACAGGGCCGCGTCGCTGGCCATCACGTCGTCGAAAGTGACGATGTCGTCGGCCCCACTGAAATACAGGCCAAACATGCCGCCGGCCTGAGTGGTCACGAACGGAATACCCGCAGCATCGGCGCGTTCTTGCAGGCCATCGAGCAGGCGCGTGGTGTAGTCGGTCAATTCGGCGTGGAAACCCGGGCGGCTGATCAAACGCAGAGTCGTCAGGCCGGCCGCCATCGCCAGCGGATTACCCGACAGCGTACCTGCCTGATACACCGGGCCCAGCGGGGCGATGCGCTGCATGATCTCGCGCTTGCCACCGAAGCAGCCCACCGGCATGCCGCCGCCGATGATCTTGCCGAAGGTGGTCAGGTCCGGCGTCACGCCGTAGTGCGCCTGGGCACCGCCGAGGGCGACGCGGAAACCGGTCATCACTTCGTCGAAGATCAGCACCACGCCGTGCTTGTCGCACAGCGAACGCAGACCTTCGAGAAAGCCCGGCGCTGGCGGCACGCAGTTCATGTTGCCAGCCACCGGCTCAACGATGATGCACGCCACCTCCTCACCCACTTCGGCGAGCATCGCCTCAACCGCATCGATGTCGTTGAACGGCAGGGTCAGGGTGTGTTTGGCGAACGCTGCCGGCACGCCGGCCGAGCTCGGTACGCCCTGGGTCAGTGCGCCGGAACCGGCCTTGACCAGCAGGCTGTCGGAGTGGCCGTGGTAGCAGCCTTCGAACTTGATGATGCTGTCGCGGCCGGTGAAGCCCCGGGCCAGACGGATCGCACTCATGGTCGCTTCGGTGCCGGAGCTGACCATGCGCACCATGTCCATCGACGGCACCAGCGAGCAGACCAGATCGGCCATCTCGGTTTCCATCGAGGTCGGCGCGCCATAGGACAGGCCGTGTTGCAGCTGATTGCGCACCGCATCGAGCACATCCGGATGGCTGTGGCCAAGGATCATCGGACCCCACGACCCAACATAATCCACATAACGCTTGTCGTCTTCGTCGGTGACGTAAGCGCCTTCGGCGTGTTTGAAGAACAGCGGGGTGCCGCCGACGCTCTTGAACGCGCGAACCGGCGAGTTGACGCCACCGGGAATGTGTTTCTGAGCATTGGCAAACAGGGTTTCGGAACGAGACATGATCGGGCTCTCAAATCAGATTTTCAGAAGTTTGTTGAAGGCGCGGGCGCGGCGGGTCACTTCAGCACTGCTGTCAGCACCGAACAGGCCATGGACCACGGCGAGCAGATCGACACCGTGCTCGACCAGCGGCGCGGCGTTATCGAGGGTGATGCCGCCAATCGCGCAGATCGGCAAGTGCAGCTTGCGTTTGGCTTCGTCGAGCAGGTCGAGGCTGCAACTCGGCGCACCGGGTTTGGTGGTGGAATTGAAGAAGCGGCCGAAGGCGACGTAACTCGCGCCTTCTTTGGCGGCTTGTTCGGCCAGGGCGATCTGCCCGTGGCAGGTCGAACCGATGATGGCTTTCGAACCGAGCAGGGCGCGGGTCGGCGAGAGCGGGCCGTCGGTCTGGCCGAGATGCACGCCGACGTTGAGGCGCGCGGCCAATTCGGCGTCGTCGTTGATGATCAACTGCGTTTTATAGCGCTCGCACAAGTTGCGCAGCGCTTCGGCCTCGCGCAGACGGCGGGCCTCGTCGCTGCTCTTGTCGCGGTATTGCAGCAGGGTGACGCCGCCTTCCAGCGCCGCCTCCACGTAAGACAGAAACTTGCCGGCCAGCAACTGGCTGTCGGTGATGGCATACAGGCCACGGAGTTTCATCGGGCAGACCTCACGACGTTACGAGCAGAAATCCAGTGGCAGACGGCGCGGCACGAACTGGCCTTTGCCCAGCTGTTCGGCGTCGCGCAGGGTCCGCCAGGTGTAATCCAGCGCAGTGCGCACGGCACTGGCCAAGTGTTCGCCCTGGGCCAGTCGACCGGCGAGGGCGCTGGCCAGCGTGCAACCGGAGCCGTGATAGCTGCCCGGCAGGCGCTGGCAGATAAAGGTTTCGCGCAGACCGTCGCGGCTGTACACGCGGTTGTGGATCTCCGTTTCGTCGCCGTGGCCGCCGGTGATCAGCAGGTTCTTGACGAACGGCAGGAGTTTTTCTGCGCATTCGTCGGCAGTGCCGTCAGGCAATTCGGCGAGGATCCGCGCTTCAGGAAGATTGGGCGTGGCAATGATCGATAGCGGCAGCAGACGCTCGCGCATCGCGTAGCCGACCTCGTCCTTGCCCAGGCGTCCGCCGCCGCCGGCTCGCAGCACCGGGTCGCAGACCACCGGCAGGTGCGGGTGCGCCGAGAGCAGCTCGACGACGGTGTCGACCATTTCCAGCGAACCGAGCATGCCCAGTTTCACCGCCGCGACTTCGGAGTCGTTGAGCACGGCATTGGCCTGGGCCAGTACCCACTCACGGTCGAGGACGCGAAAGTCAGTGACGTTGACGGTGTCTTGCACGGTCAGGGCGGTGACGGCCGGAGCCGCATGGCAACCCTGCGCGAGCAGGGCTTCGATATCTGCCTGCAAGCCGGCGCCACCACTGGGGTCGTGGCCGGAGAGACAGAGGACAACGGGGCGGGAGCTGTAGATATTCATGGTGCGCGAGCTTACCACCAAAGCTGATTTGCGGGTTCACCCCTGACTGCGTTTGCGAGCAGATTGTCGGACAACACTGCAGCTACCATTGTGGCGAGGGAGCTTGCTCCCGCTGGGTTGCGAAGCAGCCCTCTGCATTTATTCAGGCGCAGCGCATTTACAGGTTTTACGACTGCTGCGCAGCCGAGCGGGAGCAAGCTCCTTCGCCACAAAAGCGGATCGCATTGATCTTCCTGACCAATGCAACAGCTCTAGGCCGCTGCTTTGCTCTGGAACGCCCGTTCTAGAGCCGTTGTAGGAAAAATTTCCATGGTGCTCAATGGCCATCAACGGCTATGCTAGGCTGGATCCAAACAATCACAGGTAATACCGGTTTTACGTCTACTCAAAGGGAATGGGGGGGCTTCCTGACACAACCGGACGAGCCACGCTGGGGCTTCAATGCGCTATTTGCTGATGTTGCTGTTTTGCTTGCCCCTCATGGCGAGCGCTGTCGAATTCGACGAATTCACCCAGAGCCTGCCGCTGGGCCGATCGCTGCAAGTGTTCGAAGACCCGAGCGGTCAGGCGACGATTGCCGACGTCCGTGCGCATGATGCTGCCGGCCAGTTCAAAACCCACGATAAAGCCACGCTCAATGCCGGTTACTCGCGTTCGGCGTTCTGGCTGAAGATCGATCTGCATTACCGTCCGAGCAATCCGACCGCCCAGCGCACCTGGCTGCTGGAGCTGGCATATCCGCCGCTCGATCACCTCGATCTCTATCTGCCCGACGCCAGCGGTGCATACCGACTGGTGCGCCAGACCGGCGATGCCTTGCCTTTCGCCAGTCGCGAGATCCGCCAGAACAATTACCTGTTCGACCTGCCGTTCAAACCGAACCAACAACAGACGCTGTATCTGCGACTGGCCAGCGAAGGCTCGATCCAGGCACCGGTAACGTTGTGGTCAAGTACCGCGTACCTGGAAGACCAACCGGTGCGCCTGTATGTGCTCGGCATTATTTATGGCGTGCTGCTGGGGATGCTGGTCTACAACCTGTTCATCTACCTGAGCGTGCGCGACACCAGTTATCTCTATTACATCTTCTACATCGGCTCGTTCGGCCTTTATCAATTGTCGGTGAACGGCGCAGCGGTCGAATATTTCTGGCCGGACAACCCGTGGTGGGCCAATGCTGCGACGCCGTTCTTCATTGGATGCGCCGGACTGTTCGGCAGCCAGTTCGCCCGCAGTTTCCTGCAGACCAAAACCCACAGCCCTTGGCTGGATCGTTTGCTGATCGGTCTGATTGCCTTCAGTGCAATGGTGGTCGGTCTGTCGCTGATGACCAGTTACGCCCTGGCCCTGCGCCTGGCGACCACACTGGCGCTGACCTTCACCGTGGTGATCTTCGCCGCCGGGATTCTTGCCTGGTGGCGCGGCCTGCGCGTGGCGCGTTATTTCATCATCGCCTGGTCGGCATTCCTGCTCGGCGGCATCGTCAATACGCTGATGGTGCTGGGCCTGCTGCCCAACGTGTTCCTGACCATGTACGCCAGCCAGATAGGCTCGGCGATCGAGGTCGCGCTGCTGTCGCTGGCGCTGGCCGATCGCATCAACGCCATGCGCGAACAACAGGCGCAGACCTTGTACGACGCCGGGCAGAAGCTCGAGGTGCTCAACCAGCAACTGGCCCACAGCAACAAGCTCAAGGATGAATTCCTCGCCACCCTGACCCATGAACTGCGCACGCCGATGAACGGGGTGATCGGTTCGCTGGAGCTGATGCAGACCGTCGACCTCGATCCCGAACTGGAGCAGTACCAGCAGACTGCCGCCGGATCCGCCCGCGACATGATGCGCATGGTCAATGGCATCCTCACCCTGACTGAATTGCAGGCCGGCAAGCTCAAGGCCACGCCGGGCAGTTTCAGCCTGCGCGCAGTGGTCGAAGCGCTGCGCGTGCAGTTCGAGGGAAATGCGGCGGGCAAGTCGCTGGACTTCAAGGTCGACGTGCTGCCGATCCTGCCGGATCGCTTGCTTGGCGACAGCGCGAAACTGGCGCAGTGCCTGGAATGCCTGTTGGACAACGCCATCAAGTTCACCCGTGTCGGCGGCCTTGCGCTACGCGTCACCGGGCGGCCGTCGATGGATAACCGCATGGCGCTGTCGTTCGCGGTGATCGACACCGGCATCGGTTTCACCGATCTCGGCGAGGCGACCCTGTATCAGCGCTTCTTCCAGCTCGATGGTTCGATGACTCGCGAATACGGCGGCCTGGGGGTGGGTCTGGCGATCTGTCGGCAACTGGTCGAATTGCTCGACGGCAAACTCACCCACCGCTCCGAGCCCGGACGCGGTAGCCGTTTCCAGCTCGATGTCGAATTCGAGCTGCCGGTTATCGAAGCTCCTGCGGATCAGCCGCCCCGCGATTGCATTCGTGCGCCGCAGGATTGCACGGTGCTGCTGGTGGATGACAACAGCGTCAATCAACTGGTGATGCGCGGCATGTTGCTCAAGCTCGGTTTCCGCGTGCGCAGCGCTGACAACGGCGCCGCCGCGCTGGACTGCCTGCAACGGGAAAGCTTCGATGCGGTGTTGATCGATTGCCAATTGCCCAGCCACGAAGGCGCGTCGTTGTGCTGCCAGATCCATGCGCTGCCGGGCTGTGCGCACCTGCCGGTATTCATGCTGGCGTTGACGGCTGACCGCGAACACTGCACCCCGGGCGCGGCCATCGACTATCTGCCCAAACCGGTGAAATTCGAGGATCTGCAGGCTGCGTTGCAGCGCCGTGTACTCAGCTGTTGAGGGGGTAAAAGCGCCGCAAAAACGGCGCGTATGACACTTTGTTCAAAAAAGCACCAGTGCTTAACTGGTGCCATTGCTGAACAAGGAGCGCCGTCATGAACCTGCATCAGTTCGCCGAAACCCACGAAGTCACCAATCAGCCGCCGTCGCTGGACGGCACCAACCTGTACCGCATCGATCTGCCGCTGCAGGAGTGGTCGCGGCGTTTCGGCGCTGGTTGGGCCGAGTCGCGGATCGATGCCTATGGCGCACTGGCGGGCGGGCCTTTGATGGAGGCAGGGTTTCTCGCCAATCAGAACAAACCGGTATTTGCCAGCCATGATCGCTACGGTCACCGCATTGATCTGGTCGAGTTTCATCCGGCTTATCACGAACTCATGCGTACCGCGATCGAACATGGCCTGACCTCGCTGCCCTGGGCGCACCCGCAGGACGGCGCCCATGTCGCCCGCGCGTCGATGACTTATCTGCACAGCCAGGCTGAAGCGGGCAGTGGGTGCCCGTTGACCATGACCTTCGCCAGCGTGCCGGCCCTGCGCTTGCAGCCGGACCTGGCTGAACAGTGGCTGCCCAAAGTCCTCGCCACCGAATATGATCCGCGCAATGTCGGCATGGCGCACAAGGCCGGCGTGACCATCGGCATGGCGATGACCGAGAAGCAGGGCGGCACCGACGTTCGTGCCAATACCACCAAGGCTTATCCGGTCGGCGCCAGCGGCCCGGGGCAGGCGTACGAACTGGTCGGGCACAAGTGGTTCTGTTCGGCGCCGATGTGCGACGCCTTCCTCACGCTGGCGCAGACCGACAAGGGCTTGAGCTGCTTCCTGCTGCCGCGCCATCGCCCGGACGACACGCGCAATCAGTTCTACATCCAGCGTCTGAAAAACAAACTCGGCAACCAGTCCAACGCCTCCAGCGAAGTGGAATTTCGTGGCGCACTGGCGTGGATGGTCGGCGAAGAAGGGCGCGGCGTGCCGACCATTATCGAGATGGTGGCGATGACCCGTTTCGATTGCATGGTGGGTTCCAGTTCGCTGATGCGCCAGGCGCTGACCCAAGCCAGCCATCACTGCGCTCATCGCAAGGTCGGTGGCAAATTGCTCAGCGAGCAGCCGCTGATGCAAAACGTGCTGGCGGATCTGGCCCTGGAAAGCGAAGCCGCGCTGGCCCTGAGTCTGCGCATGGGCAGGGCGCTGGACAACCTGAATGATCGCCACGAAGCGCAGTTCGCGCGGCTGGTGACGGCGGTGGGCAAATACTGGATCTGCAAGCGTGCGCCAGGAATGATCAACGAAGCCGCCGAATGCATGGGCGGTGCCGGCTACGTCGAAGACAGCATCCTGCCGCGCCTGTACCGCGAAGCGCCGGTGAATTCGACGTGGGAAGGTTCGGGGAACGTGCAGTGTCTGGACGTACTGCGCGCTTTGTCGAAAGAGCCGGGCGTGCTCGACGTGCTGTTCAGCGAACTGGGCGACGGCCATGGCGACAAGCGTCTGGCTGCGCATATCCAGCAGTTGCAGGCGCAATTCAAGGACACCGGTGATATTCAGTACCGGGCGCGGCAGTTGACCGAAGACATCGCGCTTGGGTTGCAGGCCAAGCTTCTGTTGGAGGCGGGGAATTCAACCGTCAGCGATGCCTTCATTGCCAGTCGCCTGAGCGGTGGAGGCCGCGTCTACGGCGCATTGCCCCGTGGGCTGGACGTCGAAGCCATCGTCGCCCGCTCGACCCCACAGCTTTTCTGACCCCACGAAACCCTTGTAGGAGTGAGCCTGCTCGCGATAGCGGTGCATCAGTCAATGCAAATGTCGACTGGTAGACCGCTATCGCGAGCAGGCTCACTCCTACAGGGATCGTATGTGACCGACATAATGTGCGGTTGCCAACATGCCACTGTTCCCGTGCGACCACGATGCAGGCAAGATGAAGCTCTGCAAGTCAGAACACAGGAAGCTGATCGTGACCGAAGCGTTTATTGTCGTTCAAACCGCCGAACAAGCCGTGGATCGTCTGGCCGAGCTGCATGAGCGGGCCACCACTGCGCTGAATTCTGCCCTCAAGCGTTACCTCAAGGACCGCGTCGAACCCGACGCCGAACAGCGTGCCCTGTTTCGCTATCCCGAACTGCGTCTGACCTATCACTGCCAGGGCGAAGTGCCGCAGACCACCCGCGCTTACGCCAAGGTGCAGTTGCCGGGCACTTACAGCGTCACCGTCACCCACCCGGCGGCGTTTCGCAAATACCTGCTCGAACAACTGACGCCGTTGATGCACGACTTCACTGTGACCGTCGAAGTTGGCGTCAGCCAGCAGAACATTCCGTATCCGTATGTGGTCGAGCAGGGCGATGAACTGGCCGGTTCCGGCGTCACCGCAGCCGTGCTGGCGCGGGTGTTCCCGAGTACCGATCTGTCCGCTGCCACTGATGGCATTGCCGACGGTCTCTACGACTGGGAAAACACCGATCCGCTGCCGCTGGCGCTGTTCGATGCCGCGCGGGTCGACTTCTCGTTGCGCCGTCTGGTGCATTACACCGGCAGTGACTGGCGCCATGTGCAGCCGTGGATTCTGCTGACCAACTATCACCGCTACGTCGACCAGTTCATCGTTCATGGCCTGGAGCAACTGCGCAATGACCCGCGATTCGTGCGCATGGTCCTGCCGGGCAACGTGATCATCGAGAAGAGCATGGATCACGGCGAAGCCTCGGCCATCGCCGCCGGTGTGGTCTGGCACCGTTACCAGATGCCGGCCTATCACCTGATCGCCAACGACGGCCATGGCGTCACGCTGGTGAACATCGGCGTCGGCCCGTCCAACGCCAAGAACATCACCGACCACCTCGCCGTGCTGCGTCCGCATTGCTGGCTGATGATCGGCCACTGCGGCGGCCTGCGTCAGTCGCAGACCATCGGCGACTACGTTTTGGCTCACGCCTATATGCGCCGCGACGGCATTCTCGACCGCGTGGTGCCGCCGAACATTCCGATCCCGGCCCTGGCCGAAGTGCAGCTTGCCCTGCAGCAGGCAGCGGCGAATGTTACCGGCGAGAAGGGCGACGACCTGAAGAAACGCCTGCGCACCGGCACGGTTCTGACCTATGACGACCGTAACTGGGAACTGCGCTGGGCGCAGGAGCGGCCGTTGATCAACCTGTCCCGCGCGGTCGCAGTGGACATGGAAAGCGGCACGATCGCAGCGCAAGGTTATCGCCTGCGAGTGCCGTACGGCACGCTGCTCTGCGTCTCGGACAAACCGCTGCACAGCGAAATCAAATTGCCGGGGTCGGCCAACGCCTTCTATGAGCGTGCGGTCAGCCAGCATTTGAAGATCGGTATCGAAGCGGTGGATCTGCTGCGCACTGAACTCAACTCGCTGCACTCGCGCAAACTGCGCAGCTTCGACGAACCGCCGTTCCGCTAACGGTTATTCGTGGTCATTTGGCGGTCAGGGCACTAGCATTAACAGCCCTGATCGTTAGATGTCCTGTTCGCCATGTCCCGTCCTCCACGTCCACCTTCGCGCCGTCCCGGTGTGAAACCGCAATCGTCCTCGCCACGCCGTGTCGCAAAAGCGCCGCCGGCCGAGCCGAAACTGATCCTGTTCAACAAACCTTTCGACGTGCTGACGCAGTTCAGCGACGGTGATGGGCGGGCGACGCTCAAGGATTACATCGATGTGCCGGGGATTTATCCGGCCGGACGTCTGGATCGCGACAGCGAAGGTTTATTGCTGCTGACCAACGACGGTCAGTTGCAGGCGCGCATCGCCGATCCGAAACACAAACTGGCGAAGACCTATTGGGTGCAGGTGGAGGGCGAGCCGACGGCCGAGCAGTTGCAGCGCCTGCGTGATGGCGTTGAGCTGAATGACGGCATGACTTTGCCGGCCGAAGCGCGGCAGCTGGACGAGCCTGAGTTGTGGCCGCGCAATCCGCCGGTGCGCTTTCGTAAAAGCGTGCCGACGAGCTGGCTGGAACTGGTGATTCGTGAAGGACGCAACCGTCAGGTGCGGCGCATGACCGCGGCGGTCGGGTTGCCGACGTTGCGCCTGGTGCGGGTCAGGATTGGTGACTGGACGATTGAAGGGCTGGATCAGGGCCAGTGGCAGCAAGTGCCGGCGCGCTTATAAAGCGCCGGATTCGATCAGGCCGATCACCACGCTCTTGATGATGAACGCGGCCACGCCCAGCCCCAGCACGAAAAACAGAATCAACGAGCCAAACCGCCCGGCCTTGGACTTCTTTGCCAGATCCCAGACGATGAAACCCATGAAAATGATCAGGATGCTGACCAGACCGGTCATCATCCACTCTTCAAATACGGCTGGATCCATTGGGTTTCTCCGGCATGGGCGCGGCTAAAAGGGCGCGGCGAGTATACGTCAAGGTGTGTGGGGTGGCATTGATCTGGGTCTGATCTGACGACTGACCCTCACCCTAACCCTCTCCCGGAGGGAGAGGGGAATGACCGAGGTGTCTGGCGTCTTACATCGACCTGAAATATCGAGTCGATTATGGATTCACAACAGAACTTTCAGGTCGGCGTACTTCTAGAGCATCTCTCGGTCGGCTCCCTCTCCCTCCGGGAGAGGGCTGGGGTGAGGGCTTTTGATCAGCTACGCAAATGAGTCAACGGCAATTCAGTGCTGTTGAGCACCTGATTCAACACAAAACTCGAGCGCACACTGGTGACTCCTTCAATCCGGGTCAGATGCCCCAGCAGCAACTTCTGATAGTGATCCATATTCGGCACCACCACTTTCAACTGGTAATCGGCATCCACCCCGGTCACCAGACTGCACTCCAACACCTGCGGCAACGTGCGAATCGCCGCTTCGAAATTCTCGAAGCGTTCCGGCGTATGCCGGTCCATGCCGATCAGCACATACGCCGTCAGGCTCAAGCCGAGCATCTTGCGATCGAGCAACGCCACCTGACGGGAGATATAGCCGTCGTCCTCCAGTTGCTTGACCCGGCGCGAGCAGGGCGAGGGCGACAGACCGATGCGCTCGGCCAGTTCCTGGTTGGAGATACGGGCGTCACGCTGCAATTCCGCCAAAATACTCAGGTCGTACCGGTCGAGTTTGCTCATCAATCTGTCCTTGGTCGTAACTATTGCGGCGGATTATCTATCCAGGGTTAAAAATTGCGCAAGCAGTGTTTAATTGAGCAATTTTCGCAATCATCTGTCGCGGCCTCAGGCCTATTCTTATCACCAGAATCACTGCTCGGTAACACAGTCCACGCGGCCCGCCCAATCAGGCCCGCCGCGGCCGCCACCCCCACCGGGGATGTGCCGGCCCCCGAGCTGCACACTGTCCAGAAGACGGCGTGAGGTGAGCCGACGTCAAAAGCGTCGAGCCAGGACGAAGTTCTCTAGAAGGGAGGCCGACGGGTCTCCCTTTTTTCTTGCCTGCGATTTCATCTTGGCGCCTCAATAAATAAGTCCCGCGACTGATAACCTGTTGCAGAACCCGGTAGGCCAGTTTCGAGTCTCAGCAACAGGCCCTCCCAACGACAGGCTCCCGCAGTGAGGAAAAGCATGAATTCGCGCATCTGGCGTCTGGCCGGTGTTGGTTTGCTGTGTGTGGGTGTCGGTGCGCAAGCGCTGGCGGATGAGCCGCAGAATCGCGGGCCGGGCAACGGGCCGCAGAACGACGGGATCATCCGTGGCGACAACAGCCGTCAGTTCGAACACAACGGCCAGCCGCCCAACAATGACGGGCAATGGCAGAACCGCAACCGTGCCGATGATCGTCCGCAACCGCCTCGGCAACCGGGCAACAACTTGCCGATCCAGCCGCGGCCCGACGCCGTGCGCCAGACGCAGGAGCCGCGTCAGGGCTACTACCGCGACGAACGCCCGCAGAACGGTTATCACAATCAGCAATGGCAGACGCAGCCGCGTCCCGATGACAACCGCTGGCCGGGTCGTCCGAACGGTCATGGCAATGGCTGGGGCCCCGGCCCGCAGTATCGACCGGGTCATGTAATCGACCGCTTCCCGGATCGCGATTACCGCGTGCCGTATCGCGGTCAGGATTACTTCTATTCCGGCGGCTACTGGTACCGCCCGCAAGGCCCACGCTACATCGTCGTGCAGCCACCGCGCGGGATCCGCATCCAGTATTTGCCGGATTACGCCCGTGAGGTGTGGATCGGTGGTTCGCTGCTGTTCCTCGCCGCCGGTTCCTATTACGCCTATCAAGAGGCGACGCAGGATTACGTGGTGGTCGAGCCGCCGCTGCAGCAACAGCCACAACCGCAATCCCAAGGCTATGACGTCGAAGCCTACCCGGCCAACGGCCAGTCGCCGCAGCAAGTGCAGCAGGACGGTTATCAGTGCTCTCAGTACGCGGTGCAGCAAAGCGGTTTCGACCCGCGCACCGCGACCTACCAACCGGCACCCGAAGTGGTTCAGGCCTATCGCCAGGCGCAGGGCAACTGCCTGAGCAGTCGCGGTTATCAGGTTAGATAGAAGCAGCTGCGAGCTGCAGGTTTTCAGCTACAAGCTACAAGCTTGAAGCTAGAGGCTTGTCGCTTGCAGCTGCTTTTACAGGGTCGGCGTGCACCAGCACTTCGGCCTTCGGATAAACCTTGTGAATCGCCGCTGCCGCTTGATCGCTGATGCCATGGGCGACTGACAGGGTCAGTTCGCCCGGCAGTTCCAGATGCAATTGTACGAACCAGTGATTGCCGGAAATCCGCGTGCGCAGGTCATGTGCGCCGAGCACGCCCGGCACGCTGCAGGCCAGTTCGAGCATGTGCTGGCTGACATCGGTCGGCAGTTCTTCGTCCATCAACACCGAAAAACTCTCGCGGGCAATCTGGATCGCGCTCCAGAAAATATACGCAGCGATCCCCAGGCCGAACCACGCATCCAGTTGCGCGAAACCCATTCCGGCCAGCACCAGCGCGATCAGGATGCTGCCGTTGAGCAGCAGGTCCGAACGGTAATGCAGCGAATCGGCGCGTACGGCGTTGGAGCCGGTCTGCTTGATCACCCGATGCTGCAACATCAGCAGCGCCGCCGTCAGCAGCAGCGAAAACACGATCACACCGATGCTCAGCCACGGCGCGCCAAGCGGCTCCGGCGTCTGCAAGCGCTGGTAAGCCTGGAACGCGATCAACACCGCACTGCCACCGATGAACAACGCCTGCGCCATGCCCGCCAGGGATTCGGCTTTGCCGTGGCCGTAACGGTGATCGTCATCCGCCGGGCGCAGCGCGTAATGCACCGCCAGCAGATTGAGCATCGAGGTGACGCCATCCAGCGCCGAGTCGGTGAGGCCGGCAAGCATGCTCACCGATCCGCTGAGCCACCAGGCAATCGCCTTGGCGACGATCAGCGTGCAGGCGACCGCCACCGATGCGCGGGTCGCCAGCCGCAGAAGACGGGCGTGTTCGGGGCTGGAGGTCATTGAACGTCCTTTTTCAGGCGGCCGGTTGCAGGCCGAACATCGCCAGTTGCTGAGTGCTGCCCTTGTGCTGAATCAGACGCGGGTCGTCGAGAGGAAAGTCTTTACCCAGTTCGCTCTCAAGAATCGCCTGCAACTTGTGATTGTCGACCTGCCCGTCCGGGCCGATGGCTTGCTGGAGCTTGGCCGGATCGATCTGCGCGGTGTGGCCCGGTTCGAAATAGATCGCCCCGGTGGCGAAGTCGACGGCAAACGCGATCAGCCCGGGAATGATGTAGAACAGCAGGCCGACGGCATCGAGCACGGCAATCGCCGGGTCGATCTTGCCGTCGATCTGGCCACGGCGGTCCGGGTAGAAGATCGAACCGCACGCCGACAGTTGCGTGAGCAGGGTGGCAACCAGAACACCGCCAATCAGGCGAGAGGGTAAGCGCATGGAAATGTCTCCTGAGTCATCAAATAACGAAGCTTCGTCTTGTGAAGTTAAGACCCTGACGAACGTCAGACAGTTCGTCGTTATACTCGCGGCTCTGTTTGGGAGCCAGCATGATTTCTTTGCCGATCGACGATGTTTTACCCGCCCTGCGTGAAGCCCTCGCGTCTCGCCACGAAGCCGTGCTCGAAGCACCGCCCGGCGCCGGTAAGACCACCCGCGTGCCCTTGGCCTTGCTCAATGAAGCCTGGCTGGCCGGGCAGACCATCGTCATGCTCGAACCTCGACGTCTGGCTGCGCGGGCGGCGGCGGAGCGTTTGGCCAGCGAGCTTGGCGAACAGGTCGGTGAAACCGTCGGTTATCGCATCCGCCTCGACAGCAAGGTCGGCCCGAAGACGCGTATCGAGGTAGTCACCGAAGGCATCCTCACCCGGCGCTTGCAGGACGACCCGGCGCTGGACGGCGTGGGCCTGCTGATCTTCGACGAATTTCATGAACGCAGTCTCGACGCCGATCTGGCGCTGGCCCTCAGTCTGAACGGTCGCGAGCTGTTTCGCGCTGAACAGCCGCTGAAGATTCTGCTGATGTCGGCCACCCTCGAAGGCGAGCGTTTGGCCGGGTTGCTCGATGACGCGCCGATCCTGCGCAGCGAAGGCAGGATGTATCCGGTGACGATGCGCTGGGGCCGGCCGTTTCAGCCGGGTGAATACATGGATCAGCGCGTCACGCAAACCGTGCTTGAGGCGCTGCACGACGAGGCCGGCAGCCTGTTGGTGTTCCTGCCCGGGCAAGCAGAGATCCGTCGCGTGCATCAGCAATTGGCCGACGCCATTGGCGAGCGCATAGACGTCTTGCTGTGCCCGCTGCACGGCGAACTCGACCTCAATGCGCAACGCGCGGCGATCGATCCGGCGCCGTCCGGTCAGCGCAAAGTGGTGCTGGCGACCAACATTGCCGAGACCAGCCTGACCATCAACGGCGTGCGCGTGGTCATCGATGCCGGGCTGGCGCGCGTGCCGCGTTTCGACCCGGGCAGCGGCATGACCCGTCTCGACACGCAACGAATCTCCAAGGCCAGCGCCACCCAGCGTGCCGGCCGCGCCGGGCGTTTGGAGCCGGGCGTGTGTTATCGCCTGTGGTCGCAGGATCAGCATGAACAACTCGCGGCTTATGGCAGCGCGGAAATTCTCTCGGCGGATCTGGCCAGCCTCGCTTTGCAACTGGGGCGCTGGGGCGTCACGCCGAGCGAACTGGTCTGGCTCGACGTGCCGCCTGCCGCCGCGTATGCCCAGGCGCAGGATCTGCTGCAACGGCTCGGCGCCTTGCACGGCGACACGCTGACGACCCACGGCCAGGCCATGGCTGAACTGCCGGCGCATCCACGCATTGCGCACTTGTTGTTGCGCGGTCAGGCGCTGGGCCTGGCGGCGATGGCCTGCGATGTGGCGGCACTGCTCGGCGAGCGCGATATCCTGCGCGGCGCAGGTGCGGATTTGCACAGCCGATTGGTCCTGCTTTCCGGCGAAGAGCGCGCCGGTCGAGGTGCGCAGGGCGGGGTGCAACGCGCCCGGCAACTGGCTCGGCAGTATCGCGGCTACCTGCGCGGCAAGCCGAGTGAGCAGGTAAACGACCCCGAGCATCCGCGCTGGCTCGGCGCACTGCTGGCGCTGGCCTACCCGGATCGCGTCGCTCAGCAACGGCGCGCCGGTGGTGCCGAATACCGTTTGGCCAACGGTCGCGCTGCGCTGTTCGCCGAGGCCGACAGCCTGATGAAGCATGAGTGGATCGTCATCGCCGACCTCGGCAGCCGTCAGGGCCAGCGCGAAGAACGTATTTATCTGGCGGCGGATTTCGATCCGGCACTGTTCGATTCGGTGCTCGCCGAACAAGTGCGCAGTGTCGATCAACTGGATTGGGATGAGCGCGAAGGCGTGCTGCGCGCCGAGCGTCAGCGCAAGGTCGGCGAGCTGATTCTCAGCCGTGAACCGTTGACCGGTCTTGATGAAAACGCACGCAGTCAGGCCCTGGTCAATCAGGTCCGGCGCAAGGGGCTGGAGTTGCTGCCGTGGACGCCGGAACTGCGCCAGTGGCAGGCGCGGGTGGCGCTGTTGCGCCAGCTCGATCTGAGCACTCAGGACGAGAGCCAGTGGCCGGATGTCAGCGATGCGGCGCTGCTCGATTCGCTGGAAGACTGGTTGATGCCGTATCTGGGCAAGGTCTCGCGGCTCAGCCATTTCGCCAACCTCGATCTCTCGAGCATCGTGCGCAACCTGCTGCCGTGGCCGCTGCCACACAAGCTCGACGAACTGGCACCGCATCATTTGAGCGTGCCGTCGGGCTCATCGATTCGACTGGATTACAGCGAACAGCCACCGATTCTCGCGGTACGTCTGCAAGAGCTGTTCGGCTTGGCTGATACGCCACGGATTGCCGGCGGCCGGCAAGTGGTCAAGCTGCATCTGCTCTCGCCAGCGCGGCGCCCGGTGCAGGTCACCCAGGATCTGGCCAACTTCTGGCGCAGCACCTATGCCGAGGTGAAGAAGGATCTGAAGGGGCGTTATCCGAAGCACTATTGGCCGGATGATCCCTTGGTCGCCGAAGCCACCGCACGGGCAAAACCACGGGGCACCTGACCTGCAATGGCAGCGCGCCATTAGCCCATCCGTGCTAATTGCCCTCGTTAGTTCAGGCTCCCAAAATCGCGGCCTGAACAATAACAAGTGTTGCGCCTGCAACTTGTGCCCAAGGAACGGAACTGCCCATGACCTCTTTCTTCAAGTTCAAGAAGTTGATCTTCTTGTCGGCTGCGCTATTGGCCGCCTCCAGTTCGGCCATGGCCGAGGAGCCCAATCCGATTGGCGACTGGTGGATTATCTACGGCAACGGCGTGCCCCAAAAAAACATCATGTACGTAGCGGACGCGACATCGGTGGTGCCTTCGCAGAAAACCAAAGGCGCGACCATGGTCGCGGTGACCCTGGTTTATGAAGAGCCCGGCAAACCGATGATCGACGTCTACAACCTCGAAGCCCAGTGCTCTACCGGCAAGGTTCGGTTTATCAATGGCCAGTCCATCGAGCGTCTCGCTTACACCATGCGTCATCTGAAAGTTGCCAACCAATGGCAGACCCCGAAAGAGTTCTGGGTCCAGCAGGCGCTGAAGTTTGCCTGCGCGCCGGGCAGTCGCGCGAAAAACGACATGGCCGCCGTGGGCAAGATGGAATACCTGCAGATGATCGAAATGCTGCAGCAGATGTTCTTCAAGCTCGCGCCGATTCAGCAAAAGAGCCAGATGATGGACAACATCGACAGTCTGCTCGAACTCAAGAAATAAGCCGGGGCGTCAAATGACTTACACACGTTTATGGTTGGCAACCCTGTTGGCGGGGTTGCTGTTGAGCGGCTGTTCCACCATTGCGCAGAACCGCTGGGAAGGCCGCGATCTTCAGGAAGCACTGGACCTGTTCGGCACTCCCGATTCGATGAAAAAGGAAATCGGCGCGAACGGCGAACCTTTGGCTGTGCTGACCTGGTACAAGTCCGCGAGCTGGACCACCACCGAAGCGGCCGGTACTTCAATGAACCATACCGGCAATGGCATGGTGTACACCGAGCACTACCAACAGGTCGGTCATAGTTCTACCTGCAAGTTGCAGGCGAAGATCAATCAGCAGAAGAAGATCGCCCAGTTCCTGATCGAAGACGGGCGAATACTGCACGGCAAGTGCGCCAATGTTCGCTATGTTCCGGGCTACGTTCCGCCGGGGTTCTGAGCCGACCGCAGGCTATCTCGATGCGAACACAGTCTCGGTCCAGCCCTGCAAAGTGTATTTGCGATAGATCGGCGCGGGGATATCGGCGTATGGGGCAGAGACGAACGACTCCGGAATCACCGGGTCGGCTTCGTCGATCACCAGTATGTTCGCCGGGTTGTAGAAGTCGTAATCCAGCACATGCCTGTTGGTGGTAATGACTTTCTTGCGCGCGGCCATGGCTTCGAAAAAGCGGAAGCTCAAACCGGCCTGGCCGGGCTTGGAAATGTCGAGAATGATGCGCGAACGCTTCACCAGTTCGCCAACCGATTCGAGTGACATCCGCTGCTCGAAAAAGGTGATTCCCGGATGCGCACCGGGAATCGGTTTGCACTGCACCAGAAATTTGTAATCGGTCACACCCAATTGATCGAATGCTCTGGCCAGACCTTCCAGCGCGGGCACTCGATCTTTCCCCGCCATCACCACAAAAGCTGAATATTCGCCGGGATCGCCATCGGCGACATAGTCGTCGTAAATAAAATTGTGCAGTTTTTTCAGACCGTATTGCTCGGCATTCTCCGGGTCGAACGAAAACACCTCGTCGTACACGGCCAGCGCCTCACGGCTCATGGGCCAGCGACTGAAGCTGTCGTAGAGGTAGGCAATCCTGCGTTCGCTTGCGCTCAGCGCTGTCGTCAGTTGCTTCGGCTCGATTTGCGCCGGGTTGATGATCAGGGCAACGTCGAAGCGCCCCCCAGCCGCCACGGCCTTGCTGAACTGGCGCAACTGCGCCCAGCGATTGAGCGGGCGCCGCAAGATCTTCGGTGCGCGGTCGAAGGGTTTCGCCAGCGCAGCAGTGTCGATGAAGCAAACCTGGTCGGCGATACTCAAGTGCTCCGCGAGTTTGCGTGCGTAGCCACCGATGTCCTTGCATACCAATAAAATCTTCATGCTTTTCCATGTCTTGAATTCGGCGCGGTCGGGCCGTGGACTACCGATTGAGCTAGGGCGCCGCTGGCAGCAGGAACCGCGCAATCACGGGTAAGTGGTCGGAGATGCGCAGGGTATCGTCCTGCCGTACTTGCGCTTCCACGCGCTTGAGTCTGGGGCTGTAGAACAGATAATCGACCGTGCGATCCGGGCCGTTCAGGCCGGGGTCGTTGGGGTAATGGGTGAGCCATCTGGCCCGGTCGATGCCGCCGGCTTCGTTGTTGGTCGGGATCATCGGGTACTTGTCCCACAGCAAGTGCAGTTCGCTGTCGGCGGAGTAGGGCGTGCGGCGCTCGACGGGCAGGCGCCGGTACTGGCCCAGCGGCAACAGATTGAAATCACCACCGATCAGCCAGGGCAAGCCTTGGCTTTCGTATTTGTCGAGCACTTTGGCCACGGCGGCCACCTGCGCCTGCAAGTTGCCGTCCGGCTGGCTGGCGCGCTGCAAATGGGTGTTGAACACGGTCAGTTGTCCGCCATCGCTGAGCGGCAGTTTGACTGCCAGCAAGGCGTCTTTGGGCTGGAACTGACGGCTGATGAAGTTGCTCGGGGCGACCGGCAGTTGCAGGCGCTCGGCGTGTTCGATGCGATAGCGACTCAACGTCGCCAACTGGCGGCCGACGCTGCCGTAGATATGGGGCTCGGGGACGAAATCGGCTTTCCAGTCGAAGGCGCTGGCACTGCACGGATACAGGTCGGCGACGCGTTCCTGCAACAGCTTGAGCTGATTCTGGTAATCGCTGGCCTTGGCACCGTCGTCGAGTTCCTGCAACAGCACCACATCGGGTTGTTCGTCGCGAATCACCCGCGCCACTTCGTCGAGACTGAAGGCCATGTCTTCCAGCGTCGGCGCGTCGTCGTCGCCCTGCGCGAGATCATTCCAGAACACGTAGCGCTTGCCGGCGAGGAACTGCACGTTCCAGGTCATGACTTTCAACGCTTGCCCGGGCACCAGCGTCGGCGCCGTGGTGCTGCAATTGACCGGCAGGGTTTCGCGGGCGTCCGGGCGCCAGGTCAGGCTGAACAGCAGCACGCCGAACAGGACGACGGCGATGATGACGAGCAACAGGGTGTAGCGCAGCAGACGGGTCATGGCTCGGCTTATAGCGTTACAGAAAGTGGCTCCGAGCATACCTGACGGCAGCGGCGAAGCCCAAGCACGGCGCGGTCAGACTGCTCCGTTACGTTTGTCAGGCAATTCGCTGATCAGCATGAACAGGCGGAACAGCACGACGCTGGTGAACAGTTGCAGGAAGCTGTGGGCGCTGTCGATCAGCCCGGCGATCAGCGGATTCTGCGGCTCGGGGTAGACCGCCAGCGTCGCGCCCTTGAGCAGCCACAGCGGCGTCATCACACAGAGAATGCACAGCAGGATGCGCCAGAAATGCCCGCGGGTCAGACGCAGACTTTCCTTCATCGCCTGCAACGGCCCGAGGCCACGCAGCACCAGCAGGTATTCGGCGAACGCGAGCATGACCATCAGCATCAGGCCCGGCAGGAAGTACAGCGACAGGCCGAGCAGAATCAGCAGGGTGTTGAGTGCGGTCAGCACGGCGAAGCGCGGCCACAGGGTTGCAGCCATCGCCAGCAGGTCGCGGTTGCGCGGCGACTCGCCACGGCTGCGTGCATCGAGAAACAGAATCAGCGCGGCGGTGTACAGCGGATATACCAGGAGGCCGACGATGATGCTGACCCCGGCAAAGGTGTCCGGCCCGGTGGCGTGATCGACCGCCTGCTGCAGGAAGGCTTCGACAATCACCAGCGGCAGGCACAACTGCACGATGCTGCCCAGATGGCGTTTGAAAAAATACAAAGAGTCGCGCAGTACTTCGAGGGCATTCATCAGTCGGTATCGCAGGTCGAAAACAGTGGCTCACTTTAACCGATGCAACGCGGGCCGACACAAACGTAAACATTCGGTAAAGGCCATTGAAACGTTTTGTCACTGTCTCCATTACAGGAGAGCCCCACACCCGGAGTGGGCGTGGGCACGTTATTACCGGCAATCTACGAGGTCGCCATGAACAGCGAAGAGCAAACCCTGATCGATGGACTGTTTTCCCGGCTGCAGCAGGCCGAAACGGAGGCAGCCCCGCGCGACGCCCAGGCCGAGGCGCGGATCAAGGAACACCTGACACGCCAACCGGCGGCAGGCTATTTCATGACCCAGGCGATTCTGGTGCAAGAGGCCGCGCTGAAAAGCCTCGACGAGCAGAACAAACAGCTGACCCAGCAGGTCCAGCGTCTGCAGGCCGAGCTGCAATCGGCCAAGGCCCAGAGCGGCGCTCCGGCAGCGAGCGGCGGCGGTGGGTTTCTGTCGAGTATCTTTGGCGGCGGCAGTTCGCGTCCGGCGCCGAGCCAGAGCGCAGCACCGTCGTCCAACGGCGGCTGGCGCGAACCGGCGCCGCAGCAGAGCTACCAGGCGCCGGTTCCACAACAGAACTTCGCCAACGCGCCGCCCAGCTATGGGCAGCAGGCAGCCCCGCCGGCGGCCAACAGCTTCCTCGGCGGCGCGCTGAAAACCGCCGCGGGCGTGGCCGGCGGTGTAATGCTGGCGCAGGGCATCAGCAGCCTGTTCCACCACAACCAGCAACCGGAAGAAATCGTCGAGATCATCAAGGAAGAACCGGCGCAGGTCGCCGACCAGAGCAACAGCGGCTGGGGCGATGATCCGCGCGTGGCGGACAATGGCTTTTCCGGCAATGACCAGAACGGTTTCAGCGACGCCGATTACAGCGATGACAATTCATCGCTCTTCGATGACGACGACTCCTTCGTCTGACCAACGGTCAGCACCGACCCGGGTGGCGAGGGAGCGTGCTCCCGCCGGGGCGCCTGGCGGCCCTTTCCTTTGAAAAGAGGGGCCTGCTGCGCAGCCCAGCGCGAGCAAGCTCCCTCGCCACACTGCTATTTACTGGCATACTGGGCGCCTTTTTCGGGCCTGAACGCCTGACCCCGCTTCGTGCGCTTGCGCGCTCACAGGAACTCCGGTGAAAAAAATCGCAGTGTTCGCCGATGTGCAGAACCTCTACTACACCGTGCGTCAGGCCTATGGTTGTCACTTCAACTACGCCGCACTGTGGGCGGACATCAGCAAGAACGGGCAAATCGTCGAGGCCTACGCCTACGCGATCGACCGAGGCGACAGCAAGCAGCAGCAGTTCCAGCAGATCCTGCGCAACCTCGGCTTCACCGTGAAGCTCAAGCCCTACATCCAGCGCAGCGACGGCTCGGCCAAGGGCGACTGGGACGTAGGTATCACGCTGGACATCATGGACGCCGCCGACCATGTCGACGAAGTGGTGCTGGCCTCCGGTGACGGCGATTTCGACATGCTGCTCGAACGCATCATCAACAAACACGGCGTGCAAGCGGTGGCCTACGGCGTTCCTGGCCTGACCGCCAACTCGCTGATCCGCGCCGCCAGCCGCTACGTGCCGATCGAAGGCGCGCTGCTGTTGAAGAACTGAGCTGAACCATTGATTTGAACGGAGTACACCCCGGTTTGGAACGCATTGCAGTCATCGACTTTGAAACCACCGGTCTGTCGCCGAACAGCAGCTGCCGCGCTACGGAAATTGCCGTGGTCATGCTGGAAAACGGCCGCATTGTCGAGCGTTACCAGAGCCTGATGAACGCCGGCGTGCGCGTCCCCGCGTTCATCGAGCAACTGACCGGCATCAGCAACGCCATGCTGCGCACCGCCCCGCCCGCCGAACGGGTGATGGAAGAGGTCAACGAATTCGTCGGCTGCACGCCGTTGCTGGCGCACAACGCCTCGTTCGACCAGAAGTTCTGGGATTTCGAACTGGGGCGGATCAAGCGCACACGCCTGCAGAATTTCGCCTGTTCGCTGCTGCTGGCGCGGCGCCTGATGCCGGCGGCGCCGAATCACAAGCTCGGCACGCTCACCACGTTCGCGCGCCTGCCGCACACCGGCCAGGCTCACCGGGCCATGGCCGATGCGGAGATGGCGGCGAACCTGATGGCGCATCTGGCGGATGAGTTGCGCGGCAAGCATGGGGTGCGCGAGTTGAATCACGACCTGCTGTGCAAGTTGCAGAAAGTCCCTGCCGCAAAAGTCGGCGAGCATTTGCAGCGTTATCGCTGATCCCTGGCCCACTGCAGAGTGCTGTACACACCACCTTAACCATTATGGGATAAGACGATGTGTACTTTGAAACATCAAATGTCTTCTAGGAGCTGCCGAAGGCTGCGATTTTTGATTTAGGCCAGACTGTTGAATTGCTGGCTATTGATCTTGCTTACCGGCATGAAGCCTGTCGTTTTCTTGAAGTTCATAGCGTGTACAAAGTTCTTCATCGAGTCTGATGGGTCGATGCTTTGCATGTTGAGCTTGGACAGTGTCTCGCGAGAAATAGCGACGCTGAGGATGGGCTGATCCTCTAAGTGGCCGGTCGCGGAGTTGAGGAGTAAGTCAACGGCCGTAACAATGAAGAGGTGTTCGGGAAGAATATTTAGCAGTTCTTGACCCACACGCAGAACGCAGCTGGATACGTAGTCCTGTAACAGCTCATTAAATTTACTGATCGGCATTTTTTTCACCGACAGTTTTCCACTCTGTAGCAGCGACTTGATGTCTTGAGGGATCACTTTGGTTCCGTGTACCGAGAGTGTGCATTCGAGAATGCCGTTATCTGCGACCGAGAAATTAATTGACGTGCCCAAGTGGGAAATATCCGTGAACGGATTCACGCGCAGAACCGCATCAATTTTTGATTGGCCATTGCCAGCGAGAATTCCTAGCGCGAGTTCGTGATCTATTTTCCAATCCTGATGCTCGTTTTCCCACTCCGCTATTTCTTGAGCCAACTGCTGCGTGTCTTTGGCAACCGCTGCTTGAATAGCGTGTTCCAGTTTTTTACGCTGTCTGGCCTCAAGTTTTAACGTGCGCGCAATGAAGCCAGGTTTATACCTGGCCTGTCTCGCCCTCGCTTGGTTTTCATGAGCATTTAGTGCGGCTGGTTTTATCGGTGGAGGTTGATTCGCGAACTCACTCCAGTCGATCCTTTCGCCGCAGTCTTTATGCACTGACAGTAACAAATCTATGTGATTTTCGTAGACCTCAACTTCGTAGGCGGCCTGCTCAAGAACCTCCATTTTCTCGAACTCTTTCTGACGTACCTGCAATTCTCGTTGCCGCCGTTTTGAGTTGAGCTCAGCTCTTCTCGCTGATGCCTGCATTGAGCGTAGGGTTCCCTTCCAAGTCATTTTTGAACTCCTTTCATGTCCTTCGGTTTTTTTGAGAAGGGTCAATTCTCGGCATGTTCAGGACATTAGCTGCTGCGCTGGTTGGCGTCCATCGAACAAAAGTCTTCCGTAATCGGTTTGTTTAATTATGTGAATGACTCGGCGAAGCATCCTACTGAAGTTTAGGGGGAATCCGTCTTGAGCCCAGATAACCCTGCCGTTAACCTCTGTGCGTCGCTGCAAATTCAGCGATCGGGACTGCAAGCCCGCCGATAGTTTGTTAGGAGACCACTGGCAAACCTATAATCGCGTCGCTTCAATTGGCGACTATCGATTTATGGTAGCTGTGTGCGGGAGACCTTCGGGTCTGCCGAGGTCTCCTACTCGGTCTTGCAGACCCGCGCACAGCTGCCACCCATCATCTGCAAGTGATGCGGGCAGCTCCGATGTTTTAAGGAGATTCGTCATGGTCAAGGTTGTCCCCACGCACTCAGAAAATATCGATTCAGCATTCCCTCGTGAGCCGCTCATACAGCCCCAATTATTCATCCGTCATCACATTCAACTGCGGGCCACTCTGCAACATGCGGAGGCTTGGTTCTGTGCCCGAGACATCGGTCGTCTCATGGGGCTGGAAATCAATGCACGGCAAGTGCTCAAGCTGGACGAGGATCAGAGGCAGATGATGCATCTGTCCGGGCATGAAGGTGTTGACAAGGCGTTGATGCTGAGTGAATCCGGCGTCTATTCGATGCTGATCTATCACTACTCCCCTGAGAACCGACACCTTCGTCAATGGCTTACGCATCAGGTGGTGCCCTTGCTTCGGCAGGATGCCAGGTCGGTTGCAGACCCGCATTTGCGTTTACTCGCGTGTGCCGGAGAAACGGTGAGGCTCCTGCATTGGCGCAATGAGCCTTGGATCCGTATGCGAGATATGCCGTATTTGCTGACTGAGCAGGGCCGCAGTTACGGTTGAATATTCGGCTGGTCGCTATGGCGGTGTGTCAGTCAGCTTTGTATTGATTGATGCACCGCCTTCGCGAGCAGGCTCGCTCCCACATTCATCTTTTCGGTGTGCCTGATTATTTACCGTTGCCTTCGATGTGCCCCAACGGCACACGCTTTTCGACTGCGCTTGAAAGCACAATCGACGTCTTGCTGAACCCGAACTTCGCCACCCGATCGATCAACTCTTCCAGCTCCGGCATCGAGGCCACCGCCGCTTGCATGATCACGCACGGGTCGCCCGTGACCCGATGGCATTCGGTGATCTGCGGGATTTTGATCAGTTCATCGTAGGCCTTCTGGTTGCCGTGCTGGTTCAGGCGCAGTTCGATCACGCACTGGATCGGCAGGCCGATTTTCGCCATATCGATTTTTGCTTGATAACCGGTGATCACTCCGGCCGCTTCCAGTTTGGCCACGCGTTCGGCGACGGCGGGGGGTGAGAGGTTAACCTTGCGCGCCAGATCAGCGTAGGACGCGCGGCCGTTTTCCAGAAGTGCGCCGAGCAGCATGCGGTCGTATTTGTCCAAGGCGAACTCCTGAAATGGCCAGACTTTCGAAATCGCGGCTTAACCCGGCGATCTCCGTGATTTCAAAAGTGTACCGGCGCGATAAACAGGTTTTGTAGCTTATTTTCGCGCGGCGGCCTTTCTAGAATAACCAGTCCACAGAAATCTGACTGTCGAGCTGCCCATGCCTGCCTTGCGCCGTTTTTCCCTGCCGTTGATCGCTGCGTTTTTTGCGTTGTACGTGATTTGGGGATCGACCTATCTGGTGATCCGCATCGGTGTCGAATACTGGCCGCCGCTGTTGCTGGCCGGGGTGCGTTTCGTCATTGCCGGCAGCTTGATGTACGCGTGGCTGCGCTGGCGCGGGGCTCCTGCGCCGAGCTGGGCGCAGTGGAAAGCGGCGGGGCTGGTCGGCATTCTGCTGCTCAGTTTCGGTAACGGCGCGGTCAGCGTCGCCGAGCACACCGGTGTGGCCTCGGGTGTCGCCGCGCTGGCGGTGGCGACTGTGCCACTGTTCACCTTGCTGTTCGGCTATTTCTGGGGCGCGCGTAATACGCGGCTGGAATGGGCCGGTGTGGCGCTGGGGATCATTGGCATCGCCATGCTCAACATGGGTTCCAACCTGCAATCGAGTCCGCTCGGCGCGGTGTTGCTGATCTTCGCGGCGGCGAGCTGGGCGTTCGGTTCGGTGTGGAGCAAGCATCTGCCGCTGCCCGCAGGGGCGATGGCCAGTGCTGTGGAAATGCTGATTGGCGGCGTGGTCTTGCTGATCGGCAGCGCGCTGAGCGGCGAGCACCTGCAAGCGATGCCGCCGCTCGAGGGTTGGCTGGCGCTGGCCTATCTGATTTTCTTCGGCTCGATCATCGCCTTCAATTCCTACATGTATCTGCTCAAACACGTACGCCCAGCGGCAGCGACCAGTTATGCCTACGTCAACCCGGCAGTGGCGGTGTTGCTCGGCGTGGTGTTTGTCGGCGAGACCATCGGCATCGAAGAAGCGCTGGCGATGCTGGTGATCATCAGCGCCGTACTGCTGATCAGCCTGCCGCAGTGGCGCCGGCCGGCGCAGCCACCGGTGGAAGAGGCGAAAGCCGTTCCGACGGAAGCGCGTACGAATTAGGGTAAACTGCGCGGCATTGCATCCCCGCGTGATTTTTTCCTACGGTATTCCCATGACTTTCGCCTCCCTTGGCCTGATCGAACCCTTGCTGCGCTCCCTCGAGACGCTCGGCTACCAGACCCCGACGCCGGTGCAGGCGCAAGCCATTCCGGCGGTGCTGGCCGGTCGCGACCTGATGGCAGCGGCCCAGACCGGTACCGGCAAAACTGCCGGTTTCGCCTTGCCGCTGCTGCAGTTGCTGGCCATGCAAGGGCCGAAAGTCAACGCCAACTCGGCGCGTGCGCTGATTCTGGTGCCGACCCGCGAGCTGGCCGAACAGGTCCACGAAGCCGTGCGCCAATACGCGGAAAACCTGCCGCTGCGCACTTATGCGGTGTACGGCGGTGTCAGCATCAACCCACAGATGATGAAGCTGCGCGGCGGCGTCGATGTGCTGGTGGCGACGCCCGGTCGCTTGATCGACCTGTTCCGTCAGAACGCGCTGAAACTGGATCAGCTGCAAACGCTGGTGCTGGATGAAGCCGATCGCATGCTCGATCTGGGCTTCTCCGAAGAACTGGCGAATATCTACCGCATGCTGCCGAAAAAGCGCCAGACCCTGCTGTTTTCCGCAACCTTCTCTGATGACATCCGCCTGCTCGCCGGACAGATGCTCAACGATCCGCTGAGCGTCGAAGTCAGTCCGCGCAATGTCGCCGCCAACACGGTCAAGCAGTGGGTCGTGACAGTGGACAAGAAGCGCAAGGCCGAGCTGTTCGTGCACCTGATGCGCAAGAACAAGTGGAAGCAGGTGCTGGTGTTCGCCAAAACCCGTAACGGCGTCGATGCGCTGGTGGAAAAACTTCAAGGCCTGGGTGTGAATGCTGACGGCATCCATGGCGACAAACCGCAGGCTACCCGCCAGCGCGCACTGGACCGTTTCAAACTCAGTGAAGTGCAGATTCTGGTGGCGACCGACGTGGCCGCCCGGGGCCTGGACATCGAAGATCTGCCGCTGGTGGTCAACTTCGATCTGCCGATCGTCGCCGAGGACTACATTCACCGCATCGGCCGCACTGGCCGCGCGGGTGCCACCGGTGAGGCGATCTCGCTGGTGTGTGCCGATGAAGTGAACATGCTCTCGGCGATCGAAATGCTCACGCGCCAGACTCTGAAGCGCCAGAACGAACCGGATTTCGAACCCGAGCACCGCGTGCCGGATACCGATGCCAGCGGTCAGGTGATCAAGAAGCCGAAAAAACCGAAGAAGCCGAAAGTGTCGGGCGGTGGCGGCAAGCGCAATCTGGGCAAGTGGGTCGACAGCGGTGAGACCTCGGCACCGGAGCCATCGATCAAGCCAGTGCGTAAAGTGCCGGTGTTCAATACCGGGCCGCGCAAGCGCAAGCCTTGAGATCAAAAATCAAAAGCCCCTCACCCTAACCCTCTCCCAAAGGGAGAGGGGACTGATTGGGGGATGCTTCACCTCGATCGGCTCCCTCTCCTCGGGGAGAGGGCTGGGGTGAGGGGCAGGGGCGACTCAGTTCCCCCGCCGTAACCACTCCAACATCCCAAAACCCGCCGCCCGTCCGCTGGCAAAACACCCGGTCAGCAAATAGCCACCGGTTGGCGCTTCCCAGTCGAGCATCTCGCCCGCACAAAACACGCCCGGCAACGCCTTGAGCATCAAACGCTCATCCATCGCTTCGAACCTGACGCCACCGGCGCTGCTGATCGCCTCGTCCAGCGGCCGGGTTTTCACCAGGGTCAGTGGCAACGCCTTGATCGTTCGCGCCAAGAGCGCCGGATCGGCGAATGTCTCGGCATCGGTCAGCTCGCGCAACAACGCGGCTTTTACCCCATCAACCCCGACCTGACTGTGCAGATGCTTGGCCATTGAGCGCGAGCCGCGGGGTTTGCTCAGCGTCGCCTGCAATTTATCCACAGGGCGGCCGGGCAGCAGGTCGATGTGAATAACCGCCGCGCCGTAGCGATTGATTGCCTCGCGAATCGGCGCCGACAGCGCATAGATCAGGCTGCCTTCAATCCCGGTCGCGGTGATCACGCATTCGCCTAGACGCGGGATATCGTCGTTCAAGCCGATGGCGATGTTTTTCAGCGGCGCGCCGGCGAATTTGCTCACCATCAGATCGCTCCAGGCCTGGACCTCGAAGCCACAGTTGCTCGGCTGCAGCGGCGCCAGATCCACGCCACGTTGCTCCATCGGCAACATCCACGCGCCATCCGAACCCAGGCGCGACCAGCTGCCGCCGCCGAGGGCGAGCAGGGTGGCGTCGGGGTTTACGCTGACTTCACCTTCCGGGCTGGCGATGCGCAGCGCGCCGTTGGCGTCCCAGCCGAGCCAGCGATGGCGGGTGTGGATAACCACGCCGCTGTCGCGCAGGCGTTTGAGCCAGGCGCGCAACAGCGGCGCGGCTTTCATGTCGGTGGGGAATACGCGGCCGGAACTGCCAATAAAGGTTTCGATGCCCAGCTCGTGAATCCACCGGCACAGCGCATCGGCATCGAATGCGCGCAGCAGCGGGGCGATTTGCGGCGCGCGTTCGGCGTAGCGCGCGAGGAACGCCGGGTAGGCTTCGGAGTGGGTGATGTTCATGCCGCCGACCCCGGCCAGCAGGAATTTGCGCCCCACCGAGGGCATGCCGTCATAAAGATCGACGCGGACTCCGGCCTGGCTCAGCACTTCGGCGGCCATCAGGCCGGCGGGGCCACCGCCGATGATGGCGACGTGGGTGTTGGCGGGGACGGAATTCTGGGTCATGGGCGTGCGCTGCGGTATGGCGGGACAAGGCGCGCATTCTAACAGCCGAGCCCTCTGTAGGAGCTGCCGCAGGCTGCGATCTTTGCTGTGGATTTTGCAGCAAGATCAAAAGATCGCAGCCTTCGGCAGTTGCTACGGGTTATCCACAGGCAGTTCCACAGCGATTGTAGGTCACGCAGCCTGTTTCAGTGACAGCCGTGTGAATCCCAGACCCGTTGCGCGCTGTGATGGAGGATGCCATGGCGGCGGGCGAGGGCGTGGCGGTCCTTGCTGTAGCCACCGCCGATCACACCGACCACCGGAATGTCCCGGCCCAGGCAATGCCGCATCACCCGTTCATCGCGCGCGGCAACGCCCTCGTCGGTCAGTTGCAGGTAACCGAGGGCATCATCTTTGTGCACATCGACGCCGGCGTCGTAGAGCACCAGATCCGGTTGATACAGCGGCAGCAGGTAGTTGAGTGTGTCATCGACCACCTGCAGATAATCGGCATCGCCCATGCCCTTGGGCAGGGGAATGTCCCAGTCGCTGTGGGCCTTGCGTGCGGGAAAATTCTTCTCGCAGTGCAGGGAAACGGTAACCGCCTCCGGCGTGTCGTGCAGAATCCGCGCGGTGCCGTCGCCCTGATGCACATCGCAGTCGAAGATCAGCACGCGATTGACCCGGCCGCTCTGCAACAGGTACTGACTGATGATTGCCAGGTCATTGAAGATGCAGAACCCAGCCGGGTAATCGTAATGGGCGTGATGGGTGCCGCCGGCCAGATGACAGGCCAGGCCATGCTCAAGGGCTTTCTCTGCCGCGAGGATCGAACCGCCCACCGCACGCACGGTGCGCCGCGCCAGCGCTTCGTTCCACGGCAGGCCGAGGCGCCGTTGGTCTTCGCGGGACAACTCGCCGCTCATGTAGCGTTCGATATAGCTGCGGTCATGGGCGAGGGCGAGGATGTCGTTGGGGCAGATCTGCGGGCGCAACAGGTCGGCGTCGCGGGTCAGGCCGCTATCGACCAGGTGATCGCGCAACAAACGAAACTTGTCCATGGGGAAGCGGTGATCCGCCGGGAACTCGGGGCTGTAGTCTTCGTGATAGATCAACGGCAAGGGCATGGCTTGTTTCGCGCAGAACCTGGGAACAAGTGAGCGATCCTACCAGCGATGTAGACTCAACGGCATGGAAATGGAGGGGACGATGGAGCCGATACTGGAGCTGCAAAGCGCGCGCTTGTTGATGCGTCAGTGGCAGGACGAGGATTTGCCGGCATTCGCCGCGATGTGCGCCGATCCGCAGGTGATGCGCTACTTTCCGGCGCCATTGACCCGGCTGGAAAGTGCCGCGCTGATCGGCCGCGTGCGCGGGCATTTCGCCGAGCATGGTTTTGGCCTGTGGGCGCTGGAGCGTAAGGACACGGGCGAGTTCATCGGTTTCACCGGGCTCGGCGTGGTCGGCTTCGATGCGCCGTTCACCCCGGCGGTGGAGATCGGCTGGCGTCTGGCCAAGGAGCATTGGGGCCTGGGCTACGCCAGTGAAGCGGCGTGGACCGCGCTGCGCGCCGGCTTCGACCGCTTGAAACTGGAGGAAATCGTCTCGTTTACCGCCGAGCAGAATGCCCAGTCGGAAAAGGTCATGCAGGCGATCGGCATGCATCACGACCCGCAGGACGATTTCGATCACCCCAGGCTTGCGCCCGATCACCCGTTGCGCCGACATGTCCTGTATCGCATCAGCCGCGAACAATGGCTGCAAACCTTGCATGAATAAGCCGACCCGGACGTTTACAATGGCCGCCATTGTATTGGCCCGTGCCAGAACCTGAATCGTCCGTCGCAGCCAAGACTGCGCGGCCATTGCGTTGTGTGAGGAGAGTCTGAATGAGCCAAGTGCTGGAAGATCTGGTCGATCTGCTGACCCTGGAGCCGATCGAAGAAAACCTGTTCCGTGGCCGCAGCCAGGATCTGGGGTTCCGCCAGTTGTTCGGCGGTCAGGTGCTCGGACAGTCGCTGTCGGCGGCCAGTCAGACGGTGGAAGAGGCGCGCCACGTGCATTCGCTGCACGGTTATTTCCTGCGCCCGGGCGATGCCAAGTTGCCGGTGGTGTATTCGGTTGATCGCGTCCGTGATGGCGGCAGCTTCAGCACCCGCCGGGTCACGGCGATCCAGAAGGGCCACCCGATCTTCACGTGCAGCGCTTCGTTTCAGTACGACGAGCAAGGCTTCGAGCATCAGGGCCAGATGCCCGTGGTGGTCGGCCCGGAAAACCTGCCGTCGGAACTGGAACTGACCCAGCAGCGTGCGCACCTGATCCCCGAGCACATGCGCGAAAAACTGCTGTGCCCGAAACCGATCGAAGTACGTCCGGTCACCGAAAAAGATCCGTACAACCCGCAACCGGCCGATCCGGTGAAGTACGTGTGGTTTCGCGCTGACGGCGCTCTGGCCGACATCCCGGCGCTGCACAAATACCTGCTGGCCTACGCCTCGGACTTCGGCCTGCTGACCACTTCGATGCTGCCCCACGGCAAATCGGTCTGGCAGAAAGACATGCAGGTCGCCAGCCTCGATCACGCGCTGTGGTTCCACAATGACCTGCGTGCCGATGACTGGTTGCTCTACGCGATGGACAGCCCATGGGCCGGCAATTCCCGCGGTTTTTCCCGTGGCAGCGTGTTCAACCGTGCCGGGCAACTGGTCGCTTCGGTGACTCAGGAAGGCCTGATCCGCCATCGCAAGGACTGGGCATGAGCCTGACGGAGGTTCGCCATTGGGTGTTCGACATGGACGGCACGCTGACGGTGGCCGTGCATGATTTCGCGGCGATTCGCGTGGCGCTGGCGATTCCGCCGGAGGACGACATCCTCAGCCATCTCGCCGCCTTGCCAGCGGATGAAGCAGCGGCCAAACATGCCTGGTTGCTCGAGCATGAACGCGATCTGGCACTGGGCTCGACCCCGGCCACCGGCGCGGTTGAGCTGGTGCGTGACCTGCATGCGCGGGGTTATCGCCTCGGCATTCTCACGCGCAATGCGCGGGAGCTGGCGCACGTGACGCTGGAGGCGATCGGTCTGGCTGACTGTTTCGCGGTCGAGGATGTGTTGGGGCGCGACGAAGCACCGCCAAAGCCGCATCCCGGCGGTTTGCTGAAACTGGCCGAGGCCTGGCAGGTGCCAGCGAGTGACATGGTGATGGTCGGCGATTACCGCTTCGATCTGGATTGCGGTCGCGCGGCGGGGGCGCGGACGGTGTTGGTGAATCTGCCGGATAACCCGTGGCCGGAATTGACCGATTGGCATGCACAGGATTGTGTTGAGTTGCGGCGGATGCTTCAGGCTTAAGAGATTTGCTGTTAGTGATGCCCTCATCGCGAGCAGGCTCACTCCTACAATTTGGAATGCGTTCCCCTGTAGGAGTGAGCCTGCTCGCGATAGCTTCGGCACATTCAGCACAAAACCTACTGATCAAACAAAGCCTTCTGCCCCTCCGCCGACGTCAACATCCCATCCCCGTCATGCCCAACGCCCGGCACTTCCACCAGCCGCTGATTGACCCCCTCAGGATGGCGGCGCAGCAGATAGCCGAAATACAGCTTGCCGCGCATCAAGCGGTAAGCCCCTTGCGCCTCGGCCGCGCAGCTCTTGTCCAAGGCCGGATGTTCCGGGTCGACATCCTGCTGGCCGAGCAGATAGATCACCTCGCGTTTGACGTAACTGCTCTCGACCTGCAACGGCGTTTGCCCGCCGGCATACACCGGCATGTCCGCCAGTCCATATTTCCAGCGATTGAAACCCGGGCATTGCGCGTGATCGAACGCCACCGGCCGATGCTCGTTGAAGTACGCATAAGAAGAAGGATTGGCGACTACAAAGCGCAAGCGAATGCCGTTGGCCTTGAGCGCTGGCTGATCCTTGGCCAGCAACGCGTAGCGCTGCACCACCTGACCACCGCCGGAGTGGCCGAAGATCACGATCTGCTTCACGTCCGGAAACTGTTTGCGGTCGCTGACCCGCGCGACGATTTCATCCAGCGCGGCATAGGAACTCAGCGGATTCGGCCCGGTGGACAAGCCGCCGCCCATCCACTCGTTGCCTTGCCAGCGCAGCACCGTCGGCGGCAAGGAATACAGGGTGACGTCGCTTTCATTGAGAAATTGCGGGGCGATCACCAGCGTGTGCGCGGTCTGCCCGGCGAGTTCGGCGGCGCTTTGCGCGCTTTTGCGATAGGTCTCGGCGTTGCGCAAGCGACCGTGAATGACGATCAGTACGCGCTCGATTTTCTCCGGCGCCGGGCCGATGCCCACTGCCATTTCCCCGGCCTTGAGCTGCAGGCGACCGGGGCTGATCGCATCGACGCCGGCCGCTTGCGCGGTGCCGGCGATGAACAGTAACGCCACAAGCCATTTATGCATTTACAGGGTTTTCGCCGCGAAGGTGTCGCACTGGCTTACCTGGCCTTGCGCGAATCCGGTTTTGAACCAGCGCACCCTTTGCGCCGACGTACCGTGGGTAAACGAGTCCGGCACCACGCGGCCCTGACCCTGTTGCTGCAGGCGATCATCGCCGATGGCGTTGGCGGCGTTCAAGGCTTCTTCGATGTCGCCGGGTTCCAGCCAGTTCAGGCGCTTCTGCGCGTTATACGCCCAGACGCCCGCGAGGCAGTCGGCCTGCAATTCCTGACGGACCAGCAGGCCGCCGTCGCCTTCCATTTGCCGACCTTGCTGACGCGCCGTCTGCATCTTCGCCGACACGCCCAGCAGTGTCTGCACATGGTGACCGACCTCGTGCGCGATCACGTAAGCCTGAGCGAAATCGCCGGCGGCTTTGAAGCGCTGCGACATTTCCTGGAAGAAGGCCATGTCCAGATAGACCTTCTGGTCGGCCGGGCAATAGAACGGGCCGGTGGCAGAAGTGGCCATGCCACACGCCGAATTCACCCGATTGCTGAACAGCACCAGTGTCGGGTCTTTGTATTGGCGTCCGGCCTGCTGGAAGATCGGACCCCAGGTGTCTTCGGTGTCGCCGAGGATCGAACGGACGAATTCGGCCTGTTCATCATTGGCCGGCGGTGCCTGGCGGGTTTGCGAGGTGGGTGCCGGTTGGTCCATCTGTCCGGTCAACTGACCGAGAATCTGCAGCGGATCCTGGCCGGTCAGCCAGCCGATGCCGACGATCAGCACGATGGCCGTCAGGCTCAGGCCCTTGCCGCCACCGAAGCGCATGCCACCGCCACCGCCGGTATCATCACCCCGGGCATCGACGACGTTGTCACTGCGTCGGCCTTTTTTCCATAGCATGTGGGAATCCTCTTTATTGCGGGTGATGAGTCAGGTGATGAGTGTTGCCGCTGTGTGAGTGTGGCGCCAGTCCGGTCGTCCGTCCATTCACACGCGCCCACGTGGTGCGGGCTTGTTATTGACGGTCGGCGGGGCGGCGAATTCAATCCCGAGAAGAATTTATCCCGGCCAGGTCATGAACCGGCTGTTTCGACAGCAGTCTGTGATGTTGCAGACTTGCCGAGAGCCGAAGTGGCGGGAATCTTGCCTCACGGTTTTGCTCAACGGCGGTTTCCCGGCGAAGAAGATGGCAACCTGTGCGGTTGCTGAAAGCTGCGCCGACTATGATTGCCACACCGATTGCCGCCAGCGCGAACGCTCGCCTGGGTATTTTTTCAGAGATTGCCAATGACCGTCAGCACCCCGCTCTCCGGTGTCAACCAGCCCTTCAAGGGGATCCTGCTGATTGTCGTGGCGACGTTCCTGTTTTCCAGCCACGACGCCTTGTCCAAATACCTGTCCGGGTTCTATCCCATCGTGATGGTGGTGTGGGCGCGCTATGTGGTGCACACCCTGTTGATGGCGGGGATTTTTCTGCCGCAATCCGGCTTGCGTGTGCTGCGCACCAAAAAACCGTTATGGCAGCTCGCCCGTGCCCTGTGTCTGCTCGGCACCAGCCTGTTTTTCACCACGGCGCTGTTGTACATCCCGCTGGCGGAAGCCACGGCGGTCAACTTTCTCGCACCGGTGTTGGTCACCGCATTGTCGGTGCCGCTGCTCAAGGAACGGGTGACGCGCGGGCAGTGGATCGCGGTGATCTGCGGTTTCATCGGCGTGCTGATCATCGTCCACCCGGGTGGCGAACTGTTCACCCCGGCGATCCTGCTGCCGTTCTGTTCGGCGCTGTTTTTCTGCTTCTACCAACTGCTGACGCGCAAGCTCGCCGAAGTCGACAGCCCGACCACCAGCAACTTCTTCGCCGGGCTGTGCAATACCCTGGTGATGAGCGCGCTGGTGCCGTTCTTCTGGCAAGTGCCGAGCCTGCCACACGCCGCGCTGATGCTGGCGCTGGGCAGCTGCGGGATGACTGCTCACCTGTTTCTGACCCAGGCCTTCCGTCACGCAGCACCAGCCTTGCTGGCGCCGTTCGGCTATTGCCAGATCGTCTTTGCCGGGTTGTTGGGCTGGCTGCTGTTCAGTCACACGCCGAGCGGGCTGACGGTGATTGGTATTGCGGTGATCTGCTGCAGCGGATTGGCGGCGGCGTGGCAGCAGAGCCGGCGCTGAAGAAACGCAAATCCCCTGTAGGAGTGAGCCTGCTCGCGATGACGGTGTATCAGTCAACATAAGTGTCGATTGAAATACCGCTATCGCGAGCAGGCTCACTCCTACAGGGGGGGGGCGATACAGGCAGGTTATTCGCTAACGGTCGGAATCTTGCGCGGTGCCATGAAATACATCCACGTCAGGGCGAGGAAGTACATCGCCGGAATCAGCGTGAACAGCACCGTGTAGTTGTTGTTGGTAACGGTGAGAATGTGGCCGACGATCTGGGTCATGAACATCCCGCCGATCGCCGCGCACATGCCGCCGAAGCCGAACACCGTGCTCATCATGTGCTTGGGCGTGTAGTCCATCACCAGGCTCCAGATGTTCGCGGTCCAGGCTTGATGCGCGCCGATGGCCAGGGAGATTGCAGCGACGGCGACCCACAGATTGGCGGAACCCGCGGCCATGACCACGCCGATGATGCAGCAGGCAAACAGCAACATCGACAGCAGCCGCGCCTTGATCGAATTCATTCCGCGACCGATCAGGAACGAGGACAGGATCCCGCCGCCGACACTGCCGAAGTCAGCCGTGACGTAGATGATGATCAGCGGAATACCCATCTGCGTCACGTTGATGCCGAGGTTGTATTGCTGATTGAGAAACGGCGGCAGCCAGTACAGATAGAACCAGAACACCGGCGCAGTCAGCGAGTAGGCGAGGGCGAAGGCCCAGGTGCCGCGCATGCGCAGGATCTTGCTGAATGGCACGCGGGCCTGTTCCGGTTCGACTTGCTGCTGGATGTAATCGAGTTCCGATTGTTTCACCCGTGGGTGATCTTCCGGGTTGAAGTATTTCAGCCCCCAGAACAACAGCCAGATCCCGCCGAGTGCGGCCATGCACAGGAACGCCGCCTGCCAGCCCCACGCATGCAGGATCAGCGGCAGCAGCATCGGCGTGAACATCGCGCCGACGTTGGTGCCGGCGTTGAAGATGCCGGTAGCGACTGCACGTTCACCGGCCGGGAACCACAGGCGCGTGGTTTTCACACAGGCCGGGTAGTTGGCGGCTTCAGTCAGGCCGAGGATGAAGCGGCAGACCATGAAGCCGGCTGCCGAAGTCGCCAGGCCATGGGCGCCGGTGGCGAGGCTCCAGAGCAGCACGGCGCAGAAGAACACGCGCTTGACGCCGACCCGGTCGATCAACCGTCCTTGCAGGACAAACCCGATCGCGTAGCCGACCTGGAACCAGAAGTTGATGTTGGCGTAGTCCATCGCCGTCCAGCTCATTTCCTTGGCGAGGATCGGCTGCATGACGCCTAGGGCGGCGCGGTCGATGTAGTTGAGGGTGGTGGCAAAAAATACCAGCGCCAGCATGCCCCAGCGGGTCTTGCCGACCGCCATGGCGCCGCGGATCTTGTCGCCGATGCCACCCGTGGCAGTGCTCATGGCCGGAGCCATGCGGGAAGTCTGTGAAGGAATCATGTGTTCCACCCGTTTTTGGATTTGTTATTTGGTGTTCTTTACGGTCGAACACCTTGTCCGGTGGTTAGTGGCCGGACTCGATGTGCAACCGATGTTGGGCAGTGAACAAAAAATCGTCAATTCGCCAAATCGCCATAGTGTTCGATAATCGCACGCAAAACTAACCGGGTAGTACACTTTAAATTGCTGCGCGCAGGGATGCAGCCAATAATTTCCCTCACTATAAAAACCCATTCCCTCGTAGGAGCTGCCGAAGGCTGCGATCTTTTGATCTTGATCTGAAAAGCAATATCAAACGATCGCAGCCTTCGGCAGCTCCTACACAAAAGCGGCGCAGTCCGGGAGTTGAAACATGCAGCGTTCCATTGCCACCGTTTCCTTGAGCGGCACCCTGCCGGAAAAACTCGAAGCCATTGCCGCCGCCGGGTTCGACGGCGTGGAGATTTTTGAAAACGACCTCCTGTACTACGACGGCAGTCCCCGCGAAGTTAAACAGATGTGCGCCGATCTCGGCATCGCCATCACCCTGTTTCAGCCGTTCCGTGATTTCGAAGGCTGCCGCCGTGATCGCCTGGCCCGCAACCTGGAGCGCGCAGAGCGCAAGTTCGACCTGATGCAGGAACTCGGCACCGATCTGGTGCTGGTCTGCAGCAATGCTTCCGCCGACAGCCTGGGCGATCAACAGATTCTCGTCGATGACTTGCGCCTGCTGGCCGAATGCGCCGGCGCCCGCGGCTTGCGCATAGGTTACGAAGCGCTGGCGTGGGGCCGGCACGTCAACACTTATCAACAGGTCTGGGACATCGTCCGTCAGGCCGATCACCCGAGCCTCGGCGTGTTGCTCGACAGCTTCCACACGCTGTCGCTGAAGGGCGATCCAAGCGCCATCGCCGATATTCCCGGCGACAAGATCTTCTTCGTGCAAATGGCTGACGCGCCGATTCTGCAGATGGATGTGCTGGAGTGGAGCCGGCATTTCCGCTGCTTCCCGGGGCAGGGCGAATTCGATCTGCCTGGGTTTCTCGCGCCGATCATCAAGAGCGGCTATAGCGGGCCGTTGTCGCTGGAAATCTTCAACGACGGCTTCCGTGCCGCGCCGCCACGGGCCAACGCCGCCGACGGTTTGCGTTCGCTACTTTATCTGGAAGAGAAAACCCGTCAGCGTCTCGAGCAGGAATCGACGCTGGTGGCCAACCGCGACATCCTTTTCGAAACGCCGCAGGCCAGCGAATACAACGGCGTTGAGTTTCTTGAGTTTGCCGTCGACGAAGCGCTCGGGGCTAAGCTCGGTCACTGGCTGCAACGCCTCGGTTTTGCCAAGGCCGGGCAGCATCGCTCCAAGAATGTCAGCCTGCTGCGTCAGGGCGATATCAATCTGATCCTCAACTGCGAACCTTATTCGTTCGCCCACAGCTTCTTCGAAGCCCATGGCCCGTCGCTGTGCGCCACGGCTGTGCGGGTCAGGGACAGCGCCAGTGCACTGGCCCGCGCGGTTGCTTACAAGGGGCAGCCGTATCGCGGGCTGGTCGGGCCGAATGAACTGGAACTGGCGGCGGTGCGCGCACCGGACGGCAGTCTGATTTATCTGGTCGACGAGGACGCCGACGTTTACGGGACCGATTTCAATCTGCTGCCGGACGCACAGACCGGCGGCGGCCTCAAGCGAATCGATCACATGGCCATGGCGCTGCCGGCCGACAGCCTCGACAGTTGGGTGCTGTTCTACAAGAGCCTGCTGGATTTCGAGGCCGACGACGAAGTGGTGCTGCCCGATCCGTACGGTCTGGTGAAGAGCCGCGCACTGCGCAGCCGCGACAGTTCGATCCGGCTGCCGCTGAATATCTCCGAGAACCGCAACACCGCGATCTCCCACGCGTTGTCGAGTTATCGCGGCTCCGGTGTGCACCACATCGCGTTCGATTGTGACGACATCTTTGCCCAGGTCAGTCGCGCCAAAGAGGCTGGAGTGCCGCTGCTGGACATTCCGCTGAACTATTACGACGATCTCGCCGCGCGTTTCGATTTCGACGATGAGTTTCTCAGCGAGCTGGCCTATTACAACGTGCTCTACGACCGTGACGCCCAGGGCGGCGAGCTGTTTCATGTGTACACCGAGCCGTTCGAAGGGCGCTTCTTTTTCGAGATCATCCAGCGCAAGAACGGTTACGCCGGTTATGGCGCGGCCAACGTTGCCGTAAGGCTGGCGGCGATGGCCAAATCCCGCAGCGGCGCGGCGCGTCAGGCGAAGTTGTAGGGAATTCGTAAACGCGGGATTAAACACGGGCCGCGCGGCTTCCTTCACTGTCCCGCGCGGCCCATAATCGCCAGCTTGTGCAGTGATGGCCGTGAGCCCGCGATGACCATGAATTCAGAACTTTCCGCCGCTGCTGTCGAGTCCGACGCAGTGCCGCGCAAGAGTCGCAAGAACAACCCGGAAAAGACCCGCGAAAACATCCTGCAGGAGGCGATCGTCGAGTTCGTCCAGCAGGGCTTGTCCGGTGCCCGCGTCGACGCGATCGCCGAGCGCATCCACACCTCCAAGCGCATGATCTATTACTACTTCGGCAGCAAGGAGCAGTTGTACGTCGAGGTGCTGGAGAAACTCTACGGCGATATCCGCAGCACGGAAAATCGCCTGCACCTGGACGAACTGCCGCCCGAACTGGCAATCCGCCGACTGGTGGAGTTCACGTTCGATCACCACGACCGCAACGTCGATTTCGTGCGCATCGTCAGCATCGAAAACATCCACAACGCCGAGTACGTGAAACGTTCCGATGCGATCAAGGCGCTGAACAACACGATCCTCGACACCTTGGGCGGGATTCTGCAACGGGGGGCGGACGAAGGTTTGTTCCGGCGTGGCATCGATGCGCTGGACGTGCACCTGCTGATCAGTTCGTTCTGCTTCTATCGCGTGTCGAACCGCCACACGCTGGGGGAAATCTTCCAGATCGATCTGCCGGACGAAACCATCAAGCAGCGCCACCGCGAGATGATCTGCGAATCGGTGTTGCGCTACCTGCAGGCCTGACACATCCCACCCTGTAGGAGTGAGCCTGCTCGCGATGGCATTCCGTCAGCCAATGCATCTATTGGCTGATACACCGCTATCGCGAGCAGGCTCACTCCTACAGGGGGCGGCAGGGCTCAGCCATTCATGCTCTGAAAGTGCTCAAGCATGCGCTGCGCATCCGGCACCACGCCGCTGAACAGTTCAAACGCCTTGACCGCCTGAAACACCGCCATGTTGCCGCCATCAAGCGTGCGGCAGCCCAGAGCCCGGGCGTCGCGCAGCAATTCGGTTTCCAGCGGGAAATACACAATCTCAGCGACCCACATTGCCTTGCGCAGCAACTGCGCCGGCACCGGTGTACCTGGCAGCTTGGCCATGCCCATCGGCGTGGTGTTGACCAGGCCGTCGGCCTGCGCCAGCGCCCCGGGCAAATCCCGCCCGGCTTGCGCGCGACCGGCGCCAAAATGTTGATTCAGATTGTTTGCCAGACTTTCCGCGCGCTCGCGATCGACATCAAAAATCGTCAATTGCCGTACGCCTTCACTGAGCAGCGCGTGGGCCACCGCCGCGCCGGCGCCGCCAGCACCCATCTGGACTACATGTTCGCGGGCAGCGTCTGGCAGACCTCGGCGAAAACCTTCGGCGAAACCGAGACAATCGGTGTTGTGGCCAATACGCTTGCCATCCTTCAGCACCACCGTGTTCACTGCGCCGATCCCTCGGGCTTCCGGCGACAATTCATCGAGCAGCGGGATGATTGCCTGCTTGCATGGAAAAGTGATGTTGAGGCCGGTGTAGTTCATCCGCTCGGCCGCTTGCAGCAAGTCGGGCAGCGCCGTGCTGTCGAGGCGCAATTGATCGAGGTCGATGAGTTGGTAGAGATAACGCAGGCCCTGCGCATCGCCCTCGTGTTCGTGCAGTGCCGGCGTGCGCGAAGCCTGAATCCCGGCGCCGATCAGCCCGGCGAGTATCACTCTGGAACGTGACATGGCCTTCACCCCCGCAACCGCTGACTGAAATGTTCCAGCGCCAAGCGATAACCATGGCTGCCGAATCCGCACATCACCGCCGTGGCAATGCCCGAAACAAACGAATGATGACGGAACGGCTCACGGGCGTGGACGTTGGACAGATGCACTTCAATCACTGGCAGCTCGCTGGCGACCAAGGCATCGCGAATCGCTACCGACGTATGCGTCCACGCCGCCGGGTTGATCACGATCCCGGCGCAACGACCGCGCGCCGCGTGAATCCAGTCGAGCAGCTCGCCTTCATGATTGGTCTGGCGAAACTCTACGGTCAGGCCAAACTCGTCAGCCGCGCGACCACACAGCGCGGAAATGTCCGCCAGGGTTTCATGACCATAAGTCGCCGGCTCGCGGGTGCCGAGCAGGTTCAGGTTCGGGCCGTTGAGCACCAGAACGATAGGGGACATGGGGGTAACTCCACTTATTGTTTTTGGCATCGGCCGAGAGGTTTCAGCCTGTGGAGATAAAATGTACTAGATGGTTACATCGGTCAATTGAACAGAAATGACCTGGGCGTTTTATGTTCGGTGATCGCACAGGCAAATTCAGGCGAGCCCTGATTTCAAGACGTAAAGACAGCTTTTCTTACGTTTTTTCCAATCAATTCCCAAGCCCCGCTCCCCATGCCCGCTCGCCTTGGATGACCTCCGACACGTTCGCTCGTGGCAACCGGTTGTCGGACTCGAAAGGAAAATCGAGTTTGGAAATCCATTAACCTAACGGATGGGTTAGCATGAAGATATGCAGCTACAAAGGAATGTCGATTCGCATCATGTTGAGAGGCGAACACTGCCCACCCCACGCCCATGTAGATGCGGGTGCCTGGAATGCCCGCATCCGGTTCAGCTTCTGGCACAACGAAGTTGATCTGTGGGACGTCGTGCTGCTGTCCCGTCGACCGCCGCTCGCCGTGCTGAACGGCTTGTGCCTGTCACTTGGACAACCGGCGCACCTGCGTCGAGCACACGGGATCTGGTGGTCGGGCTTGCAGACCGTTTGTCTCGATAACCAGATATGGGATTGCCAAACAAACGAAGTGCCCGTGATGAAACCAGTCACCGACCAGATCTACCGGATCGGATCGGCGCGCTATCACCCAGAAGCAGACAAGGTGCTGCTGACCTTGATCGGCAAGTTGGAAGGAGTTGAAATCGAATTATGAAAGTCATCAAGGCAAAACCATCGGCGCATCGTCCCCTGACGGAAGAAATGCTCGATGCCGCCATCAAACTTGGCGAAGCACGACAAGCCAGCAGTTTGCAGGCAGTATCCGTGAGGCTCGAAGAATCCTCTCTGGCTATTCGTTTCGAGGACGGCAGCGGTGTGTTGTTGCCGGTAAAGCAGTATCCGGAGTTCGACGGGTTTGAAGCAGCCGATTATGAAAGCCTGACGATCGGCTTCGCCGGCACTGCGCTGTGCCATGAGGGTAAAGACCTGGATATTTCCATTGCCGGAATGATTTCGGCGAACCCGTCGCTCATGCGGATGGCGGCGTCGGTCGTTGCTTCGCGCAACGGGCGTCAAAGCAGCGCTGCAAAATCAGCAGCCGCACGAGCCAATGGCAAGAAAGGCGGGCGTCCACGTAAAACCGATATCGCGCCATAGCACCCACAAAAAAGCCGTCAATCACGACGGCTTTCTCTTCCCAGCTTCCGGCAATCAACGCCGGGTCAGCAGCACACCGGATTCCATGTGGTGGGTCCACGGGAACTGGTCAAACATCGCGCATTGAGTGATGCGGTGGGTGTCGTGCAGTTGGGCGATGTTGGCGGCCAGGGTCTCCGGGTTGCAGGAGATGTAGAGGATGTTGTCGAAGCGTCGGGTGAGTTCACAGGTGTCCGGGTCCATGCCGGCGCGCGGTGGGTCGACGAAGACGCTGCCGAATTCATAGCTCTTCAGATCGATGCCGTGCAGGCGGCGGAACGGGCGCACTTCGTTGAGCGCTTCGGTCAGTTCCTCGGCGGACAAACGCACCAGCGTGACGTTATCCACCGCATTTTCGCTGAGGTTGCTCAGGGCCGCGTTGACTGAAGTCTTGCTGATTTCGGTAGCGAGCACTTTGCGTACGCGGGTGGCCAGCGGCAGGGTGAAGTTGCCGTTGCCGCAGTACAACTCCAGCAGATCGTCGCTGCGATCGCCCAGCGCTTCGTATGCCCAATTGAGCATCTTCTGGTTCACCGTGCCGTTCGGCTGGGTAAACGCGCCTTCGGGCTGGCGATAGCTGAAAGTGCGACCGCCGACTTCGAGTTTCTCGACGACATAGTCCTGGCCAAGCACTTCGCGCTTGCCCTTGGAGCGGCCGATGATGCTCACACCGAGATCGGCCGACAACTGAGTCGCCGCCGCGTGCCAGTGCTCGTCCAGCGGACGGTGGTAGCACAGGGTGATCATCCCGTCGCCGGCCAGCGTGGTCAGGAATTCGACCTGGAACAGCTTGTGGCTCAGCGCCGAACTGGCCTGCCACGCAGCCTTCAACTGCGGCATCAACTGGTTGATGCGCAGGCTGGCGATCGGGAATTCTTCGATGAGGATCGGCGTGCGTTTGTCATCCTGAGAGAACATCGCGTAGTGCCGCTCGCCGCCCTCGCGCCACAGGCGGAATTCGGCGCGCAGGCGGAAGTTCTGCAGCGGCGAATCAAACACCGTCGGCTCGGGTGCATCGAACGGCGCCAGCAGCTCACGCAGACGTGTGACCTTGGCTTCGAGTTGTTCGGCGTAGGCTTGGGAATCGAAAGTCATGCGTTGAACCAACCCAACTTGATCACAAACAGAATCGACAGGATCACCAGTGCCGGGTTCAGCTCACGGGCACGGCCGGAGAGCAACTTGATGGCGGTCCAGGCAATGAAGCCGAAAGCGATGCCGTTGGCGATCGAATAGGTGAACGGCATCGCCAGTGCAGTGACCACAACCGGCGCGGCGACGGTGATGTCATCCCAGTCTATTTCCGCCAGGCCGGAAGTCATCAGCACGGCGACGAACAGCAGCGCTGGTGCGGTGGCGAAAGCCGGCACGCTGGCCGCCAGTGGCGAGAAGAACAGCGCCAGCAGGAACAGGATCGCCACGACAATGGCGGTCAGGCCAGTGCGGCCACCGGCACTGACGCCGGCCGCGGATTCGATGTAACTGGTGGTGGTCGAAGTGCCCAGCAGCGAACCGGCCATGGCCGCCGTACTGTCGGCGATCAGCGCGCGGCCCATTTTCGGCATGTGGCCGTCCTTGCCCATCAGGCCGGCGCGCTTGGCGACGCCGATCAGGGTCCCGGAGTTGTCGAACAGGTCGACGAACAGGAAGGCGAAAATCACGCTGACCAGACCGATGTCCAGTGCACCTTTGATGTCCAGTTGCAGGAAGGTCGGCGCCAGCGACGGCGGCATTGACAGGATGCCGCCGAACTCGGTGACGTTCAGTGCGATCGAGGCGATGGTGACGGCGAGAATGCCGATCAGCACCGCGCCGCGCACTTTCAGCGCTTCGAGGGCGACAATTACCGCGAAGCCGACTGTGGCGAGAATCGGCGCCGGTTTGGTCAGATCGCCGAGACCGACCATGGTCGCCGGGTTGCTGACTACGATCCCAGCGTTGTGCAGGGCGATCAGTGCCAGGAACAGGCCGATACCGGCGGCGATCGCCGAGCGCAATGGCAGCGGGATGGCGTTGATGATCCATTCACGGATGCGGAAGATCGACAGCAGGAAAAACAGCACGGCGGAAATGAACACCGCACCCAGCGCCACCTGCCAGGTGTGGCCCATGTGCAGGACCACGGTGTAGGTAAAGAAGGCATTCAGGCCCATGCCCGGAGCGAGGGCGATCGGGTAGTTGGCGATCAGGCCCATCACGGTCGAGCCGATCGCGGCCGCCAGACAGGTGGCGACGAAGATCGCGCCTTTGTCCATGCCGGTCTCGCCGAGGATGCTCGGGTTGACGAACAGAATGTAAGCCATGGCCAGGAAAGTCGTGACGCCCGCGAGAATTTCGGTGCGCACGTTGGTGTTGTGTGCCTTGAGTTGAAACAGCCTTTCCAGCATGTCTGCTCCCCGTGGCGCGCGTGGCGCCGTGAATGTATCGACCTCAACAGCAAAGCACAGACCGTCGCAAGCGCCTGGAAAATTGTCGTGGGCCGGAAAAAGCCGCGCATCATACCAGCCGCGTGAGGAATTTGGCGGATGTTGGTGTCGATCGTCGGCGAAGTTTTGCGCAGCAGACAACTGCGCCATACTGCGCGCTGATTTTTCGGAGTGGGCAGGCATGCGCAACGGCGGGATGAAGATTTTCGGATGGATTGCAGCACTGCTGGTGGCAGTCCCGGCGTTCGCGGCTTCGGCGCCGCCATTGACCCAGGTAAAGGTCATCAAAGTGCAGTCGCCGTCCTGTGGCCTGGAAGATATCGCCGATAACCAGGCGCAAACCCAGTGCAATCACAACGGGCCGAACATCAAGGTCTACGTGCTGGAAGTCGGCTATGGCCAGAACCAGCCGCAAGTGACTCTGGATGGCTTCGAGGTCAACGGCACCCGAGGCCCGGTGTGTGCCTTCGATAATGGCAATCTCACCGAATGCACGCCCGGCAGCAAAACCGTCGGTTCTCTTTATACCTTCGATCTGGCCGGTAAACAGGAAGGCACCTTCAGCTTCAGCAACACCTCGCTCAACGCGCCGCGCAACATGATGTCGACCCAGCTTTACATCAAGTAACGGCTGTCTTCGAACAGGGTGGGATAAAGCTGACTACGCTTTACAGACTACCCAGCGGAAAGCGCCCATGACTGCCAGAGCCCTGATTGCCCTCGCCGAGGGCATCGACGATTTGCAAAGCGTGACCCTGATCGACGTGCTGCGCCGCGCCGGTATCGAAGTGATCGCCGCCAGTATTGAAGGCCGGCGCATGCTGACCTGCGCGCGGGGGACCCGGCTGACCGCCGACGGCATGCTCGTCGATGTACTCGCGCAGCGCTTCGACCTGATCGTCCTGCCGGGCGGTGCCGTCGGCTCCCAGCATCTCGCTGCGCACCAGCCCTTACAGCAATTGCTCAAAGACCAAGCCAGCGCCGGCCGACTGTTCGCCGCCATCGGCGAAGCTCCGGCTGTCGCACTGCAAGCATCAGGCGTGCTGCGCCAGCGACGTATGACCTGCCTGCCCGGCGCCAGCCATCAGTTGTCGGGCTGTACATTTGTTGATCAACCGGTGGTGGTCGACGGCAACTGCATCACCGCCCAAGGCTCGGGGGCTGCGCTGGAGTTTGCCTTGACCCTGGTCGAGCAGCTCAGTGGCAAGGCACTGCGGTTGAAGGTGGCGGGGGGGGTGATGGCCTGAAGGGTCAGCCGTGGGCTGCGAGGGGTTCTATCATTGGTTGCTCACGGTGCTCCGCTTGCCAAAGGTCGTAGTCGGTTTGAACACCTAGCCACACGCGCGCCTTGCCAATCCCTGCACGCTCAAGTCGTACTGCCAGATCCGGGCTGATTGGCGCGTGTCCGTGCAGTACGCGCGAAAGGTGCGGGCGTGCAAAGCCAAGGTGCCGGGCTAATTCGCTCACGCTGATGCCAAGCTCGGGCAAGACATCCAGCAGCAGGGTTTCACCGGGGTGTGGCGGGTTGTGCATGGGCATGAGCCTGCCTCCTGTCAGTGGTAGTCCAGATAATCGACCAATTCGATATCCGAACCGACAAAACGAAAGATCACTCGCCAGTTGCCTGAAACGCTGAGCGACCAATATTCGCTTAGCTCACCTTTCAAAGGATGCAGGCGCCAGCCGGGCAAGTCCAAGTCCCCGGGAAGCGTCGCTCGATCCATGAACTGCAACATGCGCGACAGCCGTTTTGCATGCTCGGCACGAATTCCACGAGTCGTACCTGTTTCATAGAAGCCACGAAGGCCTTTGTGCTGAAAGGATTTGATCATGGCGGCGAGTGTAAGGCGATACATTACACCCAGTGCGGTAACTATGTACCGCACGTTGTCGCTTGATATGCGCTTGGCAGGTGAGTTTTTCCAGAAAACTCAGACCTTCTCCTCCACCGGCACATGCATCCGGTCCCGGTTCGCCAATGTCGGAAACAGCTTGATCCACGTCCCCGTCACCACCAGCGTGCCGATTCCGCCCATGACCACCGCCGGCACGGTGCCGAACCAGTGGGCGGTGAGGCCTGATTCGAATTCGCCCAACTGGTTCGAGGCACCAATGAACAGGCCGTTCACCGCGCTGACCCGACCGCGCATTTCGTCGGGGGTTTCCAGTTGGACGAACGAGGCGCGGATCACCATGCTGATCATGTCCGCGGCGCCGAGCACCACCAGTACCGCCAGCGAGAACCAGAACGAGGTCGACAGGCCAAAGGCGATGGTGGCGACGCCGAAGATGCCGACGGCGGTGAACATCACCCGTCCGACATTGCGTTCCACGGCAAACCGCGCCAGGAACAATGACATCAGCAACGCGCCCACCGCCGGCGCCGAGCGTAGCAGGCCGAGGCCCCACGGGCCGGTCAGCAGAATGTCCTTGGCGAATACCGGCAGCAACGCCGTGGCGCCGCCAAGCAACACGGCAAACAGGTCCAGCGAGATCGCGCCGAGGATGTCCGGGCGGCTGCGGATGAAGCGAATCCCCGCCAGCAGCGAGTCCAGCGTGGCTTTGCCTTTGTTCAGCGGCGTCTGGCGTGCCGGCAGGTTGAGCATCAGCAAGCAGGCGATCACATACAGCAACACGGTCGGGCCGTAGACCCAGACGCTGCCGAATGCATAGAGCAAACCGCCGAGGGCCGGGGCGACGATGGTCGCCGATTGCTGCGCCGATTGCGCGGCGGCGACCGCCCGCGGGAAGAGCGCACTCGGGACGATGCTTGGCAACAGCGCCTGGGTCGTGGGCATCTCGAACGACCGCGCCGCCCCCAGGAGAAAGGCGAGGATGAAGATCATTTCGCGGGTGACGTGATCAGTGGCACTGCCGATGGCCAGCGCCAGGGCAATCAATGCCTGCAACGACTGACAAAGCGCGGCGACCTTGCGCCGGTCATAGCGATCGGCGACGTGCCCGGTGTGCAGCATGAACAATACGCGAGGGGCAAATTCGACCAGGCCGACCAGGCCCAGATCCAGCACGTTGCCGGTCAGTTGATAGAGATTCCAGCCAATCGCCACGGTGAGCATCTGAAAACCGCTGGCGGTGAAAATCCGCGCCAGCCAAAAGGCCATGAACGGACGATGGTGACGTAACAGCAGGGGCTCTTGAGTGGGCATCTGAAGGCAGGTCTTGGACGAGTGAACGGCGAGATTATCACCAGTCTGTAACAGGAAGTTGCTACGAGAAAAAATTCAGTCAGATGTGCATCAATCTTTTTGGGTTCACCAGGCCAGAACCTTGCTGCGCCAATGAGACAACTTGTCACGCGGCAAACGACCACGCAGTTCATTGGCAAAAATGGGACTACTCTTTCAACGTTGCTTGATCCAGATCAAGACCCCGACCGGAACTGATCTGACGGCCAGTTGGCCAGACTCCCTGCGTAGCGATGGTTGTAAAAAAAGAACGAATCCGAATTCGCCGCACTCCATATCCGTGGGGGCAGTGGTGCAGGCCTCCGGGTCCGCTACCCGTACTACCTGACAGAGGAAGCCATATGTTCGGTTTAGAGGCTCTCGATCTCGCCCGAATTCAGTTCGCGTTCACCATCTCGTTCCACATTCTGTTCCCGGCCATCACCATTGGCCTGGCGAGTTACCTGGCGGTGCTCGAAGGCCTGTGGCTGAAAACCCGCAACGATACCTACCGTGACCTCTACCATTTTTGGTCGAAGATCTTCGCCGTCAACTTTGGCATGGGCGTGGTTTCCGGTCTGGTCATGGCCTATCAGTTCGGTACCAACTGGAGTCGTTTCTCCGACTTCGCCGGTGCTGTTACCGGGCCGTTGCTGACCTATGAAGTGCTCACGGCGTTCTTCCTTGAAGCCGGTTTCCTTGGCGTGATGCTGTTCGGCTGGAACAAGGTCGGGCGCGGCCTGCACTTTTTTTCGACGGTGATGGTGGCGATCGGCACGTTGATTTCGACCTTCTGGATCCTCGCCTCCAACAGCTGGATGCAGACTCCGCAAGGTTTTGAGATCGTCAACGGCCAGGTCATCCCGACTGACTGGCTGGCGATCATCTTCAATCCGTCATTTCCTTACCGGCTGATGCACATGGCCACCGCCGCGTTCGTCGCGACAGCATTCTTCGTCGGCTCTTCGGCAGCTTGGCATTTGCTGCGCGGCAGGGACAACCCGGCGATCCGCACCATGCTGTCGATGGCGATGTGGATGGCGCTGATCGTCGCGCCGATCCAGGCAGTGATCGGCGACTTCCACGGCCTCAACACGCTCAAGCATCAGCCGGCAAAAATCGCTGCGATCGAAGGCCACTGGGAAAACCATGGCGACGAAGCGACGCCGCTGATCCTGTTCGGCTGGCCGGACATGAAAGAAGAACGCACGAAGTTCGCCGTGGAGATTCCCTACCTCGGCAGCCTGATTCTCACGCACTCGCTGGACAAGCAGGTGCCGGCACTCAAGGAATTCCCGCCGGAAGACCGGCCGAATTCGACCATCGTGTTCTGGTCGTTCCGCATCATGGTCGGCCTTGGTTTCCTGATGATCTTCACCGGTCTGTGGAGTCTGTGGCTGCGCAAGCGTGACTCGCTGTACACCTCGCGGCCGTTCCTGCATCTGGCCTTGTGGATGGGGCCGTCCGGCCTGATTGCGATTCTTGCCGGCTGGTTCACCACGGAAATCGGCCGTCAGCCATGGGTCGTGTACGGCTTGATGCGCACCGCAGATGCTTCGTCCAACCACAGCTTCATGCAGATGAGCATCACCCTGATCATGTTCGTCGTGATCTATTTCGCGCTGTTCGGCGCAGGGCTTGGCTACATGATGCGTCTGGTACGCAAGGGGCCGAAGATCAGCGAGGGCAGCGAAACGCCGGACGGTGGTCCAGGCAAGAAACGCACCCCGGCGCGTCCGTTGTCCGCAGCCGACGATCCGGCCGAGGGCGAGCACGAAGACAACACTCGCTTGACCAAGGAGATTTGACTCATGGGTATTGATCTTCCGCTGATCTGGGCCGTGATCATCATCTTCGGCATCATGATGTACGTGGTCATGGACGGCTTCGACCTGGGCATCGGCATTCTCTTCCCGTTCATGCCGGGCAAGACCGACCGTGACGTGATGATGAACACGGTTGCGCCAGTCTGGGACGGCAACGAAACCTGGCTGGTGCTGGGGGGCGCGGCATTGTTCGGCGCCTTCCCGCTGGCCTATTCGGTGGTGCTGTCGGCGTTGTACCTGCCGCTGATCTTCATGCTGATGGGCCTGATCTTCCGTGGCGTGGCTTTCGAGTTCCGCTTCAAGGCCAAGGACGAAAAACGTCACCTGTGGGACAAGGCCTTCATCGGTGGTTCGATCGCGGCGACGTTCTTTCAGGGTGTGGCGCTGGGCGCCTTCATCGATGGCTTGCCTGTGGTCAATCGCCAGTTCGCCGGTGGCTCACTGGACTGGCTGACGCCGTTCACACTGTTCTGCGGCGCAGCGCTGGTGGTGGCGTATGCCTTGCTCGGCTGCACCTGGCTGATCATGAAGACTGAAGGCAAGTTGCAGGAACAAATGCATGATCTGGCACGGCCGCTGGCGTTTGTGCTGTTGGCGGTGATCGGCATTGTCAGTATCTGGACGCCGTTGTCCCACCCGGAAATTGCCTCGCGCTGGTTCAGCATGCCGAATCTGTTGTGGTTCATGCCGGTGCCGATTCTGGTGCTGGTCACCCTGTATGGCCTGATCCGCGCGGTGGCACGCAATGCCAACTACACGCCGTTCCTGCTGACCCTGGTGCTGATCTTCCTTGGCTACAGCGGTCTGGGCATCAGCTTGTGGCCGAACATCGTGCCGCCGTCGATCTCGATCTGGGACGCCGCCGCGCCGCCGCAAAGTCAGGGCTTCATGCTGGTGGGCACGCTGTTCATCATTCCGTTCATCCTCGGTTACACCTTCTGGAGCTACTACGTATTCCGCGGCAAAGTGACCCACGAAGACGGTTACCACTAATCCCATGCTGGGCTTGCCCTGTGGGAGCGAGCCTGCTCGCGAAGGCGTCCGCAGTGACGCCTTGGCTAAACGGAGATCGACGCAATGACCGGCAAACATTCCCTGCACGACATTGAAGAAGCCGAAAAAAAACCGCTGTGGCAGCGGCTCGGCTGGTTGGCCTTGATCTGGGTTGGCAGTGTCGGCGTGCTGTTTATCGCCGCCAGCCTGATGCGCATGTTCATGAATGCCGCAGGTTTGACCACCCACTGAAACATCCCGTCCCGGCGCCTTCGGGTACGGATTTGCAACCCTCCTCACGGAGGGTTTTTTTTGTCCGGGATTTATTTGCGGGCTTTGAGGATGACGAATTTCGGCGTTGCCGCCACTTGCTCGACGCCGCGGAACAGGCGCGCCAGTTTGCTGTGATAGCCCAGGTGCCGATTGCCGACAATGTACAGCGCACCGCCGACCACCAGTGCCTCGCGCGCCTGCTGGAACATGCGCCAGGCGAGGAAATCGCCGACTACCTGCTGCTGATGGAACGGTGGATTACACAGCACTACGTCCAGCGACTGCGGCGCCTGCCCGGCCAGACCATCGCCGGCGCGCACCACCACTTCCCGATCGCCCAACGCCGCGCGCCAGTTCTCGGCCGCCGATTGCACCGCCATGAATGACTCGTCGACCAGCGTGTAATGCGCGTCCGGGTTCTGCAACGCGCTGGCAATGGCCAGCACACCGTTGCCGCAACCGAGATCGGCGACTCGTGCGTTGCCAAGGTTCTTCGGCAGATGCGGCAGGAACGCGCGGGTGCCGATGTCCAGACCTTCGCGGCAGAACACGTTGGCGTGGTTGAGCAGTTCGATCGCCGGTTCATCCAGGCGATAACGAGTGGGGTAGGGGGACGTTGCGGGTGTTTTGGTTTGCGGTGTGGCAATCAGCAAGCGCGCTTTTTTCACAGCCAGCGACGCTTGCACCGGGCCGATGTAGCGCTCGAGCAGATCGCCGGCAGCACGGGGCAGATGCTTGACCATGGCAGCCGCGATCACTTGCGCGCCGGGAGCCAGTTGCCCTTGCAGGCGGATCAACTGTTCTTCCAGCAGCGCCAGGGTTTTGGGGACGCGGATCAGCACCCGATCAAACGGCCCGACCAAGGGCTCACTGGCCGGGATTGGACGAATCGCATCGAACGCCTGGCCGTTGCGCAGCAGATTCTTTTCCAGTCCGACGAAACCCAGGAACGAGTCGCCGCTGCTGCTGACCTCGACCTTGCCCAGCAAACTGATGGCCAATGCACCGAAGCTGTCATTGAGCACCAGCACGCGGGTGCTGCTTGCCGGTTGTTCGCTGGCGAGATGATTGAGCAGGTATTCGTCCGCCGCGTCGAACGCTTGCAGCGGTTCATTCTGCTGTTCGGGCTGGCGAATCAGGTCGAGCTGGGCGAAGGGTGTCTCTAGCAAAGGCATGGGGCGGGGACTCAGGATATTCGGCAGTTATCCCGTTGCCAGCATGTAGTGCGACGGGATCCTACCGAGTGGACTGCGATGCAAGCGGTGTGCGTCATCACTCGGAGAGGCCTGAATGTTACGTTTTTTTGCGGGTAAATACTCGCAGGATTGCCGCGCGATCACTCTCGGCTATCAGATGATCCCGGCACGAGCAGCCGCAATCACGGCGGAAATCTTGTTGCACACGTTGAGTTTCTCGATGACGTTTTGCACGTGGTAGTTAACGGTACGTTCGCTCAGGCTGAGAATTCTCGAAATGTCATGAGCGGTCTTGCCCAAGGCCGACAGTTTCAGAATTTCCAGCTCCCTGGACGATAACCTCGGCCTGCTGGGCTTGGCCGGTATGGGCACGGTGCGGGCATACAGTTCGCTGAAGTGCCGGTTGGCGAAAAAGATATAACCGTAATGCTCATACAGCTCCAGCGGACTGATCGGGCAGTGGGTTCGAGCCAGACTGATGATGCTGCACAAGCCACTGGCTTCATCATGGAATGCCTGCGACCAGCCATGCTGCAGTCCATTGTGTTTCAACGCCTGCCACAGCTGGGGTGCATCGCCGAACACTCTCTCTTCCCATACGATTGGAAGTATTGAGTGATTGCAATGCGCTATTACCGGGTCGATGTTCCGGTAGTTCTCTTTGTTGTACTGAATGTTCCATTCTTTCGGGTAATTATTGATTTGCAAGGCATTCAGATGCACTTCGCGATTCGGCGAGGTGACTGCAATGGCGCAGAAGTTAAACCCAAGGTTCTCCGCGAATCTCAACAATATCGGGTAAGCCGCCTCTATGCCTTTGGCAAACGTCAGTTGTTTGAGTTGTGATTCCTTCCACGTTTCCATGAACTATCGCCTCCATAACCTGATATCTGGGCGCCGAATGGATCCAAAAGATCCGGCACGATTCGAAGTGTAGGATCTTTCCTGCGAGTCGCCTTACATTATTTCGAGATTGATACTTGGAAGTTTTTTCATAAAGCGTTCTTAGCAATACAGGCTGTTATATTTTAATTGCCATTTAAAGTTATTGCTCAATAACTGACTCTGGCGGCAGTCCCGAATGCACAGCGTTGATCCGCTTAATACCATTACCAATCACGAGTGTTAGGCAAGGCGATTTTGCGGGACACTGTGGGCAATCGTTTCAAGGAGTGCCTCATGACTGCCAGCGCCGAGAAGTACACCACCCAGACCTTGCTCGATGTCCAACCGTTGACGCCGAACCTGTTCACGCTGCGCACCAGCCGCGATCCCGGCTTTCGCTTCCGTGCCGGGCAGTTCGCCCGCCTGGGCGTCACCAAGGCCGACGGCAGTACCGTCTGGCGCGCGTATTCGATGGTTTCGTCGCCGTTCGACGAGTTTCTCGAGTTCTTTTCCATTGTGGTGCCGGGGGGCGAGTTCACCAGTGAGTTGAGCCGGCTCAGGGTGGGCGACAGCCTGATGGTTGAACGCCAGGCGTTCGGCTATTTGACCCTGGATCGCTTTGTCGATGGTCGCGATCTCTGGCTACTGTCCACCGGCACCGGCGTGGCGCCGTTCCTGTCGATCCTGCAGGACTTCGAAGTCTGGGAGAAATTCGAGCGCATCATTCTGGTCTACAGCGTGCGTGAAGCGCGGGAACTGGCTTACCAGGCGTTGATTGCCGGGTTGGCGCAACGTGACTACCTCAGCGAGCATGCGCACAAATTGCGGTTTATCCCGACTGTGACCCGTGAGGCGCACCCCGGCGCGCTGCAGGGCCGGATTACTGCGCTGATCGAAAATGGCGAACTTGAGCGAGCAGCGGGCGTCGAGCTTTCGCCAGAGCATTCGCGGGTGATGTTGTGCGGCAATCCGCAGATGATCGACGACACCCGCGCCTTGCTCAAGCAACGCGACATGCGCCTGAGCCTGACGCGCAAGCCGGGGCAGGTTGCGGTGGAAAATTACTGGTAGCGAAAACGGCACCCGCGGGTGCCGTTTTATTGCCCAGCGGATGCTTCAGGGCCGCTCGTTCTGCGCTTTGAGCAGGTCGCGAATTTCGCCCAGCAGTTGTTCTTCCTTGCTGGGGATCGGCGGCGCGGTTGGCGCCACGGCTTCTTCGCGCTTGAGGCGGTTGATGGCTTTGACGCCCATGAAGATGGCGAACGCGACGATCACGAAATCCAGCACGGTCTGCAGGAATTTGCCGTAAGCCAGCACCACTGCGGGCGCATCGCCCTGGGCGGCTTTGAGCGTGACGGCCAGGTCACTGAAGTCCACCCCACCGATCAACAGGCCAATCGGCGGCATGATCACGTCGCCGACAAACGACGAAACAATCTTGCCGAACGCCGCGCCAATGATGATACCGACGGCCATATCGACCACATTGCCTTTGACCGCGAAGGCCTTGAACTCGCTAAGCACGCCCATAGTTATTTCCTTGTTACAGATGAGTTTGGTGTTGGCAGTGTAAATCAGCGAAACGCCTCCTGTGCGAAACACCTTCTTACAATGCCCGTTTTTATCGACACATCAATTGACGATTAGTTTGCAAAATGCCAGCAATCGCGCGCGAAATACGCGGTAAAGCGCTGATTGCACAGCCATTTTCTTCAATCATGGTGTTACGTTCTTTCTATTTATGTTCCGCGGCACGGGCCTCTAGCCTTGGCGTGGCGCACCTGGATGCGCCCCATAAAACCAGAGGAACCTGATATGACATCCACTCCTGGACTGGGGGCTTTTCCCCATCGCCGCACTTTCGGTGTATTGACCGCCAGCCTGCTGACCTTTTCGGTCAACGCCGCTCCGCTGACCCGCGACAATGGCGCTGCTGTCGGTGACAATCAGAACTCGCAAACCGCCGGCGCCAACGGCCCGGTGCTGCTGCAGGATGTGCAGTTGATCCAGAAGCTGCAGCGCTTCGACCGTGAACGCATCCCCGAGCGCGTCGTCCATGCGCGCGGCACCGGCGCCCATGGCACTTTCACCGTGACCAACGACCTCAGCGACCTGAGCAAGGCCAAGGTGTTCGCCGCAGGCCAGAGCACCCCGGTGTTCGTGCGTTTCTCGGCGGTGGTGCACGGCAACCATTCCCCGGAAACCCTGCGCGACCCGCGCGGCTTCGCCACCAAGTTCTACACCGCTGACGGCAACTGGGATCTGGTCGGCAACAACTTCCCGACCTTCTTCATCCGCGATGCGATCAAGTTCCCGGACATGGTGCATGCCTTCAAGCCCGATCCGCGCACCAACCTCGACGACGATTCGCGCCGGTTCGATTTCTTCTCCCATGTACCCGAAGCCACCCGCACGCTGACCGAACTGTATTCCAACTACGGTACACCGGCCAGTTACCGGGAAATGGACGGCAATGGCGTTCATGCCTATAAGCTGATCAACGCAAAGAATGAAGTTCATTATGTGAAGTTTCATTGGAAGAGCTTGCAGGGCATTAATAACCTGCGGCCAAAGCAGGTCGCAAAAGTTCAGGGTCAGGATTACAGCCATATGACCAATGACCTGGTCAGCAATATCAACAAAGGCAACTTCCCGAAGTGGGACTTGTACGTGCAAGTTCTGAAGCCACAGGATTTGTCCAAGTTTGATTTCGATCCATTGGACGCGACCAAGATCTGGCCGGGTATTCCCGAACGCAAAGTTGGACAAATGATCTTGAACCGCAATCCGGCCAACGTCTTCCAGGAAACCGAACAAGTAGCCATGGCGCCGGCCAACGTAGTTCCGGGTATTGAACCTTCGGAAGATCGTTTGTTGCAGGGGCGGGTGTTCTCTTATGCCGATACGCAGATGTATCGTCTCGGCGCCAATGCTTTGCAATTGCCGATCAACGCGCCGAAAACTGTGGTGAACAATGGCAATCAGGACGGTGCGATGAATTTCGGCGCCAGCCAGTCCGGCGTCAACTACCAGCCGAGCCGCCTGCAACCGCGTGAAGAGACGCCAGCGGCGCGTTACAGCCAGTCGGCGCTGTCCGGCAGCACCCAGCAGGCGAAGATCCAGCGCGAGCAGAACTTCAAGCAGGCAGGTGATCTGTATCGCTCGTACAGCAAGCAGGAACGTCGCGACCTGATCGACAGCTTCGGCGGCTCGCTGGCCACCACCGATGACGAGAGCAAGCACATCATCCTGTCGTTCCTGTACAAGGCCGACCCTGAGTACGGCAGCGGTGTGACCGAAGTGGCCAAGGGCGACCTCAGCCGGGTGAAAGCACTGGCGGCCAAACTGACCGACTGATAGCGATGCGGCGCACGCGAGGGCCAGCCCGGCCTCGCGTGCGTTCAAGGAGAGTGCCCGATGCGGATTTTTCTTTCATGCCTGGCCGCGTGCCTGTCGTTCACTGCGGGGGCGGCCCCGGTCGAGCAAAGCCCCGAGGCAATCAAGGCGCAGTTGCAGGCTTATTACTTCGATGCCGCGCGCCGCGGGGATGTGCCGATGCTCGAAACCTTTATCGAGTCCGGCTATGCCCTTGATACCCGCGACAGCAAGGGTTACACCGCGCTGATTCTGGCCGCCTATCACGGTCAGGCGCCGGCGGTTGAGCGACTGTTGGCAGCAGGCGCGGACGCCTGTGCTCAGGATCAACGTGGCAACACGGCGCTGATGGGCGCGATATTCAAGGGCGAGTTGCAGATTGCCCGGCGCCTGATGGCCACCGATTGCAGCCCCGACCAGCGTAACGGCGCCGGACAGACGGCGGCGATGTATGCCGGGCTGTTCAAGCGTCTGGAATTGCTCGATGCATTGCAAGCCAAGGGCGCCGACCTCAACGCCGAGGATCCGCTGGGCAACAGCGCCGCGCGTCTGGCCAGTGGCGAAATCCGTACCGCTGCGCCGCGCTGATCGGCGGTGGCTGCGTTATCATCGCGTCTTTTGTTCCGGGGGTTCTGATGGCCAAGGCCAAGCGCATGTACGGCTGCACCGAGTGCGGCGCAACCTTTCCCAAGTGGGCCGGGCAGTGCGGTGAGTGCGGTGCCTGGAACACCCTGACCGAAACCATGATCGAAAGCGGCGGCGCCACCGCACCCACCGGACGTACCGGCTGGGCCGGGCAACAGGCCCAGATCAAGACCCTGGCCGAAGTCAGCATCGAAGAAATTCCACGGCTTTCCACCGCCTCCGGTGAGCTCGATCGCGTCCTCGGCGGCGGGCTGGTGGACGGTTCAGTGGTGCTGATCGGCGGTGACCCGGGGATCGGCAAGTCGACCATTCTGCTGCAGACCCTGTGCAATCTGGCCAAGAGCATGCCGGCGCTGTACGTCACTGGTGAGGAGTCCCAGCAGCAAGTGGCGATGCGCGCACGCCGTCTCGGCCTGCCGCAGGATCAACTGCGGGTAATGACCGAGACCTGCATCGAGACCATCATCGCCACCGCCCGTCAGGAAAAGCCCAAGGTGATGGTGATCGACTCGATCCAGACCATTTTCACCGAGCAACTGCAATCGGCACCGGGCGGCGTATCCCAGGTGCGCGAGAGCGCGGCGTTGCTGGTGCGTTACGCCAAGCAGAGCGGCACGGCGATTTTCCTTGTCGGCCACGTCACCAAAGAGGGCGCTCTGGCCGGTCCTCGTGTGCTGGAACACATGGTCGACACCGTGCTGTATTTCGAAGGCGAATCCGACGGTCGCCTGCGTTTGCTGCGTGCGGTGAAAAACCGTTTCGGCGCGGTGAACGAGTTGGGCGTGTTCGGCATGACCGACAAGGGCCTGAAAGAAGTCTCCAATCCTTCGGCGATTTTTCTCACCCGGGCCCAGGAAGAAGTCCCCGGCAGTGTGGTCATGGCGACGTGGGAAGGCACCCGGCCGATGCTGGTGGAGGTGCAGGCGCTGGTCGATGACAGCCATCTGGCCAACCCGCGTCGGGTGACGCTGGGGCTGGATCAGAACCGTCTGGCGATGCTGCTCGCGGTGCTGCACCGTCATGGCGGCATTCCGACTCACGATCAGGACGTGTTCCTCAACGTGGTCGGTGGCGTGAAGGTGCTGGAAACCGCGTCGGATCTGGCGCTGATGGCGGCGGTGATGTCGAGTTTGCGCAATCGGCCGTTGCCCCATGATCTGCTGGTGTTCGGTGAAGTCGGCCTGTCCGGCGAAGTGCGCCCGGTGCCGAGCGGCCAGGAACGTTTGAAGGAGGCGGCCAAGCACGGTTTCAAACGCGCGATCGTGCCCAAGGGCAACGCACCGAAGGAAGCGCCGGCGGGGTTGCAGATCATTGCGGTCACTCGCCTCGAACAAGCCCTCGACGCGCTCTTCGAATAACCACCATTCCCCTGTAGGAGTGAGCCTGCTCGCGATAGCGGTCAATCAGTCAATGATATGTTGAATGGCAGACCGCTATCGCGAGCAGGCTCACTCCTACAGTTGATCGGTGGCGGGTTCTAGATTTCGATCAACGCACCCAACTCGCGCTCCAGCTCGGCCTTATCCGCCAGGTTCAACTCGATCAACCGCCGCAGGCGCTGGATCGACTCCAGGCTGATATGCCGGCAGATGAACCCCAAATGGCCGTTCTCCTCGTGGGCCAGATGCACATCCATCTTGATGTCGACGTCATCGCTCAGATGAATGTCGACGGCAAAGTCCTGCTCTTTATCACCAAGCCACGGCTCCGGCCGTTCGATCAACAATCCCTTGAGTGACAGGTCGATCAGCCTGACCGGCCAGGTGTACTCGCCCTGTTTCAGCTCGGTTCGGGCATCGAACGCAATACGTTTGAAGCGACGTCGATTGGCGGAGTGATCGTTCATGGCGCAAATCCTCATGAAGGTTCGCTGACTATAGACCGCGAATGCGTGCGCCAGCCAATCGCGCACGCGTCTAGACCTATGTCGGGGTATGGCCTTTGGCGCCGTAAGCGCTAAACTCGGGGTGGCTGTCTTTCTTGTCCACCCTGGCTGGAATAAAAAAATGAAAAATAATAATAGCCTGCTGCGCCACTTACCGTGGCTCGTGCTGGCAATCGTAGGAGCGTGCGCCCTGGGCGTAGTGGCATTGCGCCGCGGCGAGGCGATCAACGCCTTGTGGATTGTGGTCGCTGCCGTGGCCATTTATCTGGTTGCGTACCGTTACTACAGTCTGTTCATCGCCAACAACGTGATGCAACTGGATCCGCGTCGGGCTACCCCCGCCGTGCTCAACAACGATGGTCTGGACTATGTGCCGACCAACAAACACATTCTTTTCGGTCACCACTTCGCGGCCATCGCTGGCGCGGGGCCGCTGGTCGGTCCGGTGCTGGCGGCGCAGATGGGGTATCTGCCCGGCACGCTCTGGCTGATTGCCGGTGTGGTGCTGGCGGGCGCGGTGCAGGACTTCATGGTCCTGTTCATGTCGACCCGCCGCAACGGCCGTTCCCTGGGCGACATGGTGCGTGAAGAAATGGGCCGGATTCCCGGGACCATCGCGCTGTTCGGCTGCTTCCTGATCATGATCATCATCCTCGCGGTGCTGGCGCTGATCGTGGTCAAGGCCCTGGCCGAGAGCCCGTGGGGCATCTTCACCGTGATGGCGACGATCCCGATCGCGATGTTCATGGGCATCTACATGCGCTACATCCGCCCGGGCCGCATCGGCGAAATCTCCGTGGTCGGCGTGTTGCTGCTGCTCGGTTCGATCTGGCTGGGCGGGCAGATTGCTGCCGATCCGGTATGGGCCAAGGCCTTCACCTTCACCGGTGTGCAGATTACCTGGATGCTGGTCGGTTACGGTTTTGTCGCCGCGTCGCTGCCGGTCTGGCTGATTCTCGCCCCGCGTGACTATCTGTCGACCTTCCTCAAGATCGGCACCATCGTCGCGCTGGCGATCGGTATCCTGATCACCATGCCCGAGCTGAAAATGCCGGCGCTGACCCAGTTCGTCGACGGCACCGGGCCGGTGTGGAAGGGCGGTCTGTTCCCGTTCCTGTTCATCACCATCGCCTGCGGCGCGGTATCGGGTTTCCACGCACTGATTTCTTCGGGCACCACGCCGAAGCTGCTGGATAACGAAACCAACGCCCGCTACATCGGTTACGGCGGCATGCTGATGGAATCGTTCGTAGCGATCATGGCCATGGTTGCCGCTTCGGTGATCGAGCCGGGCGTGTACTTCGCCATGAACAGCCCGGCCGCCGTGGTCGGCAGTGATGCCGCGTCAGTAGCGCAAATGGTCACCAGTTGGGGCTTCGCAATCACGCCTGAGGCGCTGCAAGCGGTTGCCCATGACATCGGCGAAACCACCATCCTGGCTCGCGCCGGTGGTGCGCCGACCCTGGCGGTCGGTATCGCGCAGATCCTGCACAGTGTCCTGCCGGGTGAAAACACCATGGCGTTCTGGTACCACTTCGCGATCCTGTTCGAAGCGCTGTTCATCCTCACCGCTGTCGATGCCGGTACCCGTGCCGGGCGTTTCATGCTGCAGGACCTGCTCGGCTCCTTCGTCCCGGCGCTGAAACGCACCGAATCCTGGACCGCCAACCTGATCGCTACCGCCGGTTGTGTGGCGATGTGGGGATGGTTGCTGTATCAGGGCGTGATCGATCCACTGGGCGGCATCAACACCTTGTGGCCACTGTTCGGCATCTCCAACCAGATGCTCGCCGGTATCGCGCTGATGCTTGGCACCGTGGTTCTGATCAAGATGAAGCGCCAGCGTTACATCTGGGTCACCCTGTTGCCGGCCACCTGGCTGTTGATCTGCACCACCACCGCTGGCTTCATCAAGCTGTTCGACGCCAACCCGGCCATCGGCTTCCTTTCGCTGGCGAAGAAGTACAGCGATGCGCTGGCCAACGGTCAGGTGCTGGCACCGGCGAAAAGCGTCGAGCAGATGCAGCACGTGATCTTCAACGCCTACACCAACGCCACACTCACCGCGCTGTTCCTGTTCGTGGTCTTCAGCATCCTGTTCTACGCGCTCAAGGTCGGCATTGCCGCCTGGGGCAAGAAAGAGCGTACGGATAAAGAATCGCCATTCCAGGCCCTGCCGGATGCGTAACCAGAGGATTGCAGCATGTTCAATGACCTGAGTCGCCTCGGTAAATACCTCGGTCAGGCCGCGCGCCTGATGGTCGGCATGCCCGACTACGACACCTACGTCGAGCATATGCAAACCAAGCACCCGGACAAACCGGTGATGAGCTACGAGATGTTCTTTCGCGAACGTCAGGAAGCCCGTTACGGTGGCAAGGGTGGGCCGAAGTGCTGTTGAGCTGACAGCCTGCGGTTGAGGTAATCCCCCTGTGGGAGCGAGCCTGCTCGCGAATAAGGAGTGTCAGTTGATGAATGATTTGACTGACACACCGCTTTCGCGAGCAGGCTCGCTCCCACATTTGTTTTTGTGTTTCTTTAAGGAGATCAGGTTTTGTCTTCTCCCATTCCGGTAACGGTACTCAGCGGTTTCCTCGGCGCCGGCAAGACCACCTTGCTGCGTCATTTACTGAAAGCCGAGCACGGTCTGAAAATCGCCGTGATCGAGAACGAATTCAGCGACGCCGGCATCGACACCCAACTGCTCGGTGACGAGCCGGTGCAGGTCATGACCCTGGCCAACGGCTGCGTCTGCTGCACCATTCACACCGACCTGACCAAGGCGCTGTACTTGCTGCTCGAGCGCCTGGACAGTGGCGAAATCGCCTTCGATCGTCTGGTGATCGAATGCACCGGTCTGGCCGATCCGGCGCCGGTCGCGCAGACCTTTTTCATCGATGAAGAACTGCGCGAGCGTTATCTGCTCGACGGCATCATCACCTTGGTCGACGCCGCTCACGCCGATGTGCACCTGACCCAGACCATCGCCCAGGCGCAGATCGGTTTCGCCGATCGCTTGCTGGTGAGCAAGACCGATCTGGTCGATGAGGCGACGTTCACCGCATTGAGCGAACGCCTTACGCGAATCAACCGTCGCGCGCCGATCCGCGTGGTCGAGCACGGCAACATTGATCTGGCCGAACTGCTGGATGTGCGCGGCTTCAACCTCAATGCTGATCTGGGCGGCGGTTTGAGCCTGCGTCCGGTGAGCAAGGCACCCTCGATCGATCGCATCTCCAGCTTGGTGCTGCGCACCGATCAGGCACTGGATATCGATCAGCTCAGCGAGTTCATGAACGAACTGCTGGAAGAGCATGGCAAGCAATTGCTGCGCTACAAAGGCGTGCTGAATATCGCCGGGGAAGATCGACGGCTGGTGTTTCAGGGGGTGTTGAAGCTTTATGGTTTCGACTGGGACACCGAATGGGCCGAAGGCGAAGCGCGAGAGAGTGTGATCGTGTTTATTGCCGATGACTTGCCGGAAGAGAAGATTCGGGCGGGGTTTGCCAGGGTGGCCTCTGCCTGATGGGTTTGTAGTGTCAATGATGACGCCATCGCGAGCAGGCTCACTCCTACAGGGGAACGCATTTCAAATGTAGGAGTGAGCCTGCTCGCGATAGCAATCTAACCAACAACACAATGCTCAAGATCTGGACCGAGCAGTGTCTGCTCAAGATGATCCAGATGTCGATTCATCAGTTCCTCTGCCTTGGCAGCATCAGCTCGCTCGACGGCCTGAACCAACGCCAAATGCTCCTGCCACGCGCAACAACTGCGCGTCGGGCACCGACTCCGCGCAATCGCCAACGACGTCAACGGCACCAGACTGCGCAGAAAATGCGCCAGCGGCAGATTACCCGCCATCCGCGCGAACTGCAGATGAAACTCCCCCGACAAGCGAATCGCCGCCCCGCGCCGATCCTGCTCGACGGCGCGCTTCTCGCGTTCGATCAACGTGCGCAGACGTTGTAACTCATCTGCACGCGAGCGCTGACACGCCAACCGCACCAAGGTGCTTTCAGCCAGCCGCCGCGCATGCAGCGTCTGCCGCATCAGCTCTCGATCGGGCGCCGCCACTCGCGGCCGATGATTGGCGCGCAGCACCACGATCTGTTCATGGGACAACTGCGTCAGTACCCGCCGCACATCGGCGCGGCTGGCGCTGAACATCGCCTTCAGACTGTCCTCGGTAAACCGGCTGTGTTCATCGATACGCTGCTCGAGGATCGCGTCGAACACTCGCGGATACAGATCCTCCACCGGCGTGCGCAGGCCAGGGAAGGGCAGGGCAGTGGAGTGCGCATGCGAGGCTGAAGCAAAACTGTTCATGGCCGTTCTCCTGGCAAATCAGGTGGGCAGGTTGTCATCCGGGATATTCAGCTCGACGCCCATGCGCTGGCCTTCGCGCAGAATGTGCCGGCGCATCTCGGCGCTGGCCTGAGCGCTGTTCTTGCTGCGGATCGCGCGGACCACGGCTTCGTTTTCTTCCAGGCGCTCAGCCAAGTGTTCTGGCGAGTTACGCAATACCTCGGCGCTTTGCTTGAGGGCATTGCTGGTCTGCTGGACCACGCTCTGGAAAATCGGGTTCGAGGTCAGGGTGAACAGTTCTTCGTGGAAGGCGATGTAGGCGCTGACCCCGGCTTCGCTGTCGCCGGCCTCGAGGGCTTCGCGCATGTCCATCAGGGTCAGGCGCAACTGGCCGACTTCCTTGCTGCTGATCGATTGCGCGACCAGCCCGACGATGAACGGCTCGAGGGTGTAGCGCAGTTGCAGCACGTCTTCGAGACTGGCGCCGGCCACCGCGCTGTCGTGGCTCTGGCTGTCGCTGAGTTGGGCATCGAGGACGACCACGCCTTTGCCCGGCATCGAGCGCACCAGACCGAGGGTTTCGAGGACGATCACCGCTTCGCGCAGACTCGGCCGGCTGATGCCCAGTTGTTCGGCCAGTTCGCGCTGGCCCGGCAGCATGTCGCCTGTGCGCCACTGGCCACGAGCCAACGCGGCGCGGAGCTTTTCCACCACTGAATTGACGACGGTTGAAGTTGTAATCACGTATTGGCTCCCTGCGCCGTGCCTGCCAATCAGCAGGCACGGCACTCATTCAAAATTCTTTGGCCGCCGCCTGAGCGACGGTTTTTCGCGGTTGAAAGTTATAGCCCTGTTCGCCGTTGAGCACCTTGTTCGCGCGCTGCACGTCGATGTCCTTTTCCCAGCGGGCGATGGCCACGGTGGCGACGCAGTTGCCGATCAGGTTGGTCAGCGCGCGGCCGATGCCCATGAACCAGTCCACGGCCAACACCAGCACCAGACCGACCACGGGAATCGCCGGGATTGCGGTCAAAGTCGCCGCGAGAATCACCAGTGCCGATCCGGGAATGCCGTGGGCGCCTTTCGAGGTGATCAGCGACACCAGCAGAATCGTCAGCAAATCAGTCATCGCCAGGGGTGTGCCGGTGGCGTTGGCGATGAACACGATGGCCAGAGTCAGGTAGATCGAGAACCCGTCGAGGTTGAACGAGTACCCGGTCGGGATCACCAAGCCGACGGTGGAGCTGCCGATACCGAGGTGTTCGAGCTTGCGCATGATCTGCGGCAGTACGGCGTCGGAAGAAGCGGTGCCCATGACGATCAGCAGTTCTTCACGCAGGTATTTGAGCAGCGGCCACATGCGCAGGCCGGAAACGCGCATCACCAGCCCGAGAATCAACGCGACGAAGGCGACGCAGGTCAGGTAGAACAGACCGACCAGGCTGCCCAGATGTTGCAGCGAATCGAGGCCGTATTTGCTGGTGGTGAAGGCGATAGCGCCGAACACGCCGATTGGCGCCAGCCGCACGATCATGCCCATGATGCGGAAGATCACATGGCTCAGTTCGTTGATCAGCCGCGAGATCCCGGACGCCGCTTCGCCGACCAGATTCAGCGCACTGCCGAACAGCACCGAGAACAGCAGCACTTGCAGAATGTTGTTGTCGGCGAAGGCACCGATCACCGAGGTCGGGATCAGGTCCATCAGGAATTGCGTGGTGGTGTGCATGTGCTGGCTGCGTTCAGCGAGGTCGCCCATGTCGGCGCTGGAGAGTTGCTCAAGATGGATGTTCGCGCCGCTGCCGATGCCGGTACTGAAGGCGAATACCAGGCCGATCACCAGGGCGATGGTGGTCAGCACTTCAAAGTAGATCACCGATTTGAGGCCGATGCGCCCGACCTTCTTCAGATCGCCCGCGCCGCTGATGCCGCTGACCACCACGCAGAACACGATCAGGCCGATCAGCATCTTGATCAGTTTGATAAAGCCATCGCCGAGCGGTTTCAGTTGGGCGGAGTATTCGGGAAGGGTCAGCCCGCAGACGATGCCGAGCATCAGTCCGAGAATCACTTGAAGGAAGATTGAACGCGAGCACCATCTGAGCATGGGAGGAATCCTGGGTCGGTGTCCTGGCTGCCGCACGCGTTGCGCATCGGATTCAGGACTTAATTATTGTGGTCTTACCGGTATGTCCAGTGCAGGCGCAGTCTAGGCTTGGGTTTTTCCTGATTACAAGTGGGCAGCATGAAATTGGCATGACCGGTCTGACCGGTGGTCCAGAAGCCAAGATCGCAGCCTCCGGCAGCTCCTGCATTTGAAATGCGATTTTCCCGTAGGAGCTGCCGAAGGCTGCGATCTTTTGATCTTTTCAACAGGCGAAAAAAAACCGGCCAATCACTTGGCCGGTTTTTCATGCTGCAGGTTTAACGTCGCACTTAAGCGCCGTACACCGGCAGTTTCTTGCAGATGGCTTTGACTTTCTCACGAACGGCATCGATCACCGCTTCGTTGTTCAGGTCAGCCAGGATGTCGCAGATCCAGCCGGCCAGCTCTTTGCACTCGGCCTCTTTGAAGCCGCGAGTGGTCACAGCCGGGGTACCGAAGCGCAGGCCGGAGGTGACGAACGGCGAGCGTGGATCGTTAGGCACGGAGTTCTTGTTCACGGTGATGAACGCTTTACCCAGTGCGGCGTCGGCGTCTTTACCGGAGATGTCCTGCTTGATCAGCGACAGCAGGAACAGGTGGTTTTCAGTACCGCCGGACACCACGTCGAAACCGCGCGCGATGAACACTTCGGCCATGGCCTTGGCGTTTTTCACCACTTGTTGCTGGTAAGCCTTGAACTCAGGCTGCAGCGCTTCCTTGAAGCAGATCGCCTTGGCCGCGATCACGTGCTCCAGCGGGCCACCCTGGGCGCCCGGGAATACTGCGGAGTTGAGCTTTTTCTCGATCTCGGCGTTGGCCTTGGCCAGGATCAGACCGCCACGTGGACCGCGCAGGGTCTTGTGGGTGGTGGTGGTCACGACGTCAGCGAACGGCACCGGGTTCGGGTAGACACCAGCGGCAACCAGACCGGCAACGTGAGCCATGTCGACGAACAGGTAGGCGCCGACCTTGTCAGCGATTTCGCGGAAGCGCGGGAAGTCGAGGATCTGCGAGTAGGCAGAGAAACCGGCGACGATCATTTTCGGCTTGTGCTCGACTGCCAGGCGCTCGACTTCGTCGTAGTCGATCAGGCCGTTGGCGTCGATGCCGTACTGGATGGCGTTGTACAGCTTGCCCGAGGAGGAAACGCTGGCACCGTGGGTCAGGTGACCGCCGTGGGCCAGGCTCATGCCCAGAATGGTGTCGCCGGCCGACAGCAGGGCCAGGTAGACAGCAGCGTTGGCTTGGGAACCGGCGTGCGGCTGAACGTTGGCGTAATCGGCGCCGAACAGTTCCTTGGCGCGGTCGATGGCCAGTTGTTCAACCACGTCGACGTATTCGCAACCACCGTAGTAACGCTTGCCCGGATAGCCTTCAGCGTACTTGTTGGTCAGGACCGAGCCTTGAGCTTCCATCACCGCTGGGCTGGTGTAGTTTTCCGAAGCGATCAGCTCAATGTGTTCTTCCTGACGCTGAGCTTCTTGCTCCATGGCGGCAAAAAGGTCGGCGTCGTACTTGGCAATAGTCAAATCACGGCTGAACATGGCGGTCCTCAAGGATCGGGGGCAGAAAAGGGGGGCATTCTAACCCAACCGCTTTTGGATGACATATGAAACGACATCATGTCGCAGACAAGTGGCGTTCATGACGGGATCAGCGGTGATCGGGTGGTTGTGTGGCGAGGGAGCTTGCTCCCGCCGGGCTGCGCAGCGGCCCCAAAACCCTGTGAGCGCTGCGCACTCAAGCGGGAGCAAGCTCCCTCGCCACAATTGCGTGTTCTAGTCGAACATGAAGAGCGCGTCGTTGCAGAACTGCGCCTCGAACCGCCCCGCCGGCATCGGCCGTCCGAACAGATAACCCTGCACCTCATCGCAGCCATGCTCACGCAGAAAGTCCAGTTGCTCGTGGGTTTCCACGCCCTCGGCAATTACCGCCAGGTTCAGGCTGTGGGCCATGGCGATGATCGCCCGGGCAATCTGCGCGTCCTGTTCGCCGGACGGCAGGCCGTCGACGAAGGTGCGGTCGATCTTCAGCACGTCGATCGGGAATTGCTTGAGGTAGTTCAGCGATGAATAACCGGTGCCGAAGTCATCGACTGCAATGCTCAGGCCGAGGTTTTTCAGTCCGGCAAGAATCTGCATCGCCTCGCTGACTTCGCGCATCAGGATACTTTCGGTCAGTTCCAGTTCCAGACACGCCGGGGGCAGGCCGGTTTCCCGCAGGATCGTCGCGATCCGGGTGCCCAACTGGCCGTCGGAGAACTGCCGTGCGGAAATGTTCACCGAGACCTTCGGCACCCGCACCCGCTGCTGGTGCCAGGTTTTCAGCTGTCGACAGGCCTCGCTGATGACCCAGTCGCCAACGTCCACCACCAGCCCGAGCTCTTCCAGCACCGGAATGAAATCCCCCGGCGGCACCAGTCCACGCCGCGGATGGCGCCAGCGCAGCAGCGCTTCGGCGCCGGTCAAACGTTTGCCGTCGCCGCTGAACTGTGGCTGGTAATACAGGACGAATTCGTTCTGCTCCAGCGCATGACGCAGGTCGCTTTCCAGCTCCAGACGTTCCAGCGCACTGGCGTTCATGTCGGCCTGATAGAACTGGAAGTTGTTCTTGCCGCGTTCCTTGGCGTGGTACATCGCGGTGTCGGCGTTCTTCATCAACTGGCTGAGTTCGTTGCCGTCCTGCGGGCTCAGGGCAATGCCGATACTGGCGGTGACGAAGAACTCGCGGCCCTCGAGCACGAACGGCCGCACCAGGCTGGCGAGGATCTGCTCGGCCACATGAATCGCCCGGTTCAGCGCCAGTTCACGGCTGGAGCGATGCTGCAACAGCAAGGTGAATTCGTCGCCACCCATCCGCGCCACGGTGTCGTCGTCATCGACGCAGGCCAGCAGACGCGTGGCCATATCCTTGAGCATGCGGTCGCCGGCGGCGTGGCCGAGGGAGTCGTTGATCGGTTTGAAACGGTCGAGGTCGAGGAACATCAGCACCACCCACGACTTCTGCCGTTCGGCCGCTTGCAGTGCGGTGTGCAGACGGTCCTGGAACAGCGTGCGGTTCGGCAGGTGGGTGAGGGCGTCGTAGTAGGCGAGGCGGTGGATGCGCTGCTCGCTGGCCTTGCGCTCGCTGATGTCGCTGAAGAAACACACGTAACTGGCCAGATCGCCTTCGTCGTCGAGCACGGCGGTGATGCCGACCCACGCCGGGTAATGCTCGCCGTTGCGGCGCTTCATCCACACTTCGCCTTCCCAGGTGCTGTGCTCGTGCAACTGCTTGAGCACGTAGCGCAGGTGCGCGTCCTGCTGCTCGTCGACGGTGAGCATGTTCGGCAATTGGTCGAGGACTTCGCTGACTGTGTAACCGCTGACCCGACTAAACGCTTCGTTGGCCTGGACGATGTAGCCGGCCGGGTCGGTGATCAGGATCGCCGAGGTCGAGTGCTCGAATACCGTGGCGGCCATGCGCAGGTCTTTCTCGGCACGGCGCTGCTGACTGATATCGCGGCCGACGCCAAGCACGCCTTCGAACGCGCCGTGTTCGTCCCAGACCAGCACCAGGCGCAGTTCGATCGGAATCTTGCGGCCGTCGGCGCGCAGGCAGTCGAACAGGAACAGCTGGGTTTGCACCTGACTGCGCAGCAATGCCAGTTGCTCGGGCTTGTCCAGCGCCTTGCTGACGCGGTCCATCAGCGTGTAGATGCCGTTCAACTGCCCGGGGTTGGCGATGGTCGATTGCCAGCCATTCTGGAAAATCCATTCGGCGTTGTAGCCAAGCACGGCCTGCACCGACGGGCTGACGTAGTTCAGCGAGAGCTTGGAGTCGGTGGAGAAAATCACGTCGCTGATGCTTTCGGCGAGCATGCGGTAGCGCTGCTCGCTGTCACGCAGCGATTCGCTGGCTTCGATCTGTTCGGTGATGTCCTTGGCCACGCCGATGATCCGCGTGACCTGATCGTGCTTGTCCCGCGCCAGCGCCTGTTCGCGAATGTCGAAGCGCCGCCACTTGCCGTCGCGATGGCGGAAGCGCAGCTGGCATTGCAGCAACTGGCTGTAACCGGCGTGGCGCTGCAACTGCCGCGAGCGATGGTAGTAGTCGGCGTCTTCCGGGTGCAGGAGGATTTCCCAGAAGTATTCGCCCATTTGATGCAGCTCGGTGCGGTTGTAGCCGAGGGTCTGGCCGAGGTGGTGGTTGCTGAAAATCATCCGCTGGCTGATCACGTCCTGCACATACAGATGATCCGGCACGGTGCGCACCACGTCCGACCAGAAGCCTTCGCGCTCCAGCAACGACAGCTCGATCAGCTTGCGGCTGGTGATGTCGTTGATGCTGAGGATCACCGCTTTATAGTCGTGCTGCTCGCTCGGCAGGCGCAGGACCATCCACAGGTGCTGGTCGCGGCCATTGCTGTTGGGCAGTTTGATTTCCAGTTCCAGCTGCTTCTGCTGCTGCAGCACGGCGTCGAGAATCTGCTGGCCGATCGCGCACTGCGGATGGCGCTGGCCGTCGATCAGCAGTTGCCAGGCATCGTCGCAGGAGTGCACATCGAGCAGTTGCAGGGCGACCTGATTGACCTCGGTAACGCGCATTTCCGCGAGCAATTGCTGGCGCTGCTGCGGTTGGTCGAGCCAGGCCTTGAGCTGGTCGCTGGTCTGGATCTGCGCCTTGTCGAACATCTGCTTGAGCCCGGACAGGTCAAGCACGCACAAGGCCACGCCGGTGCCTTCGAAAATATCCTGATAACGCCGCCGGCCTTCATGCACCTGGCGCTGGCGCCGACGCATGTTGAGCAGGGCAATCACCGGCAACATCGAGAACGCCAGGCCGAGCAGGCATTTGCCGATGAACGCCGGCAGCAATTCTTCCAGCACGCGCTGGCGGTCGAACAGCCCGCGCAACTGCCAGTCGCTGCTGCTCAGCGGCACGGTCAGCACGGTGTTGGCGACATCGTCGGGGGTCAGCCCGCCAGCCTTGGCCGAGGGCAATCCGGCTTCGCGGCTGATGATCTGGTGATTGAGGCGGTTTTCCACCAGCCACAATGGGCGCAGGGCGGTGGCGTCCTGTTTGGTCAGCGAGTCGAAGAACGTCGGCGTCAGCCGCAACGCCCAGTAACCGCGGCTGCTGCCGCTGGCCTGATGCAACAGCAGGTGCACCACCGAGCCGTCATCGGCGTTGCTGAAGTAATGCGCCTGGGCGCGGCTGCGGCGTACCAGTTCGGTCAGGTAATCGGCGTCGGAGCTGTCGCTGGCGCTGTCGCTGATGATCCGGCCGGAGGGCGAGAGCAGGGCCATGCTGCGCAGATCGGGCAGCGAGCGCTGCAGTTTGCGCAAGAGCATCTGCTGTTCGTCGGCGGTTTGCGGTTGTTCGACGATCGGTAGCAGATTGAGGGCAATTTGCGCATTCAGCGCCATGTTCAGGCTGACTTGCGCGGCAAGGTCGGCGGTGTAGTCGATGGTGTACTGGCGCTGGTTCTTCTGGGTTTCACGCAATTGATCGAGCAGTTGCCAGAACAGCAACGCGAGCAATAACAGCACGAGGGTGGCCAGCGCCCCCTTCAATGTCCCGCGCAGGGGCGAGCCGGGCGCCGGTGGGGTGCTGCTCACAGAGGCTGGCGGAGTGACATTGGTCAAGCTGTGATCCTGCGATTTGGCTGGACTGGCGCGACGTGCACTATAAGCCGGACGCCCGAAGGGCGGCTAGCATGCCTTGAGTTGTGGCGAAGTGCCAGCCCCTCTCGGCTGGACTGCCACCGGTCATTCAGGTAGCTTTGCCGGTTAGACGGGGGCGTTCCAGCCCCTACAATCAGACTTTTTCCAGCGCGCACGCATTGATCGTGATCAAGTGAACGACGCGCACAGTCTGGCCAGGCATCGCCTGCGCTCCAATCATTCATCTGTCACTGACCCAAGGTTCTCCATGGCTCAATACGTCTTCACCATGCATCGGCTGGGCAAAGTTGTTCCGCCGAAGCGGGAAATCCTCAAGAACATTTCGCTGTCCTTCTTCCCCGGCGCCAAGATCGGCGTGCTCGGCCTCAACGGTTCGGGTAAATCCACGCTGCTGAAAATCATGGCCGGCGTCGATACCGAGTTCGAAGGCGAAGCCCGTCCCATGCCGGACCTGAACATCGGTTACCTGCCGCAAGAGCCGCAGCTCGACCCTGCCAAGACCGTACGTGAAGTGGTCGAGGAAGCGGTCAGCGTGATCAAGGATGCGCAAGCACGCCTGGACGAGGTCTACGCCGCCTACGCCGACCCGGATGCCGACTTCGACAAGCTCGCCGCTGAACAGGCCAAGCTCGAAGCGATCCTGCAGGCCAGCGACGGTCACAACCTCGAGCGCCAGCTGGAAGTCGCCGCCGATGCGTTGCGTCTGCCCGCCTGGGACGCGAAAGTGGAACACCTGTCCGGTGGTGAAAAGCGTCGTGTCGCCCTGTGCCGTCTGCTGCTGTCCGCCCCGGACATGCTGCTGCTCGACGAACCGACCAACCACCTGGATGCCGACTCCGTGGCGTGGCTGGAGCATTTCCTCCACGACTTCCCGGGCACCGTGGTCGCGATCACGCACGACCGGTACTTCCTCGACAACGTCGCCGGCTGGATTCTGGAACTCGACCGCGGCGCGGGCATTCCTTACGAGGGCAACTATTCGGGCTGGCTCGAAGCCAAGTCCGATCGTCTGGCCCAGGAGTCCAAGCAGCAGTCGGCTCATGAAAAAGCCATGAAAGAAGAACTGGAGTGGGTGCGCAAAGGCGCCAAGGCCCGCCAGTCGAAATCCAAGGCACGTCTGCAACGCTTCGAAGAAATGCAATCGCAGGAATTCCAGAAGCGCAGCGAAACCAACGAGATCTATATCCCGGCCGGTCCGCGCCTGGGCGACAAGGTCATCGAGTTCAAGAACGTCACCAAGGGTTACGGCGATCGCGTGCTGATCGACAACCTGTCGTTCTCCATGCCGAAGGGCGCCATCGTCGGCGTGATCGGTGGTAACGGTGCCGGTAAGTCGACGCTGTTCCGCATGCTCATGGGCAAGGAAACCCCGGATTCGGGCAGCATCGAAATCGGCGAAACCGTGCAACTGGCCTGCGTCGACCAGAGCCGCGAAGACCTCGACGGCAGCAAGACCGTGTTCCAGCAGATCTCCGACGGTTCCGACCAGATCCGCATCGGCAACTACGAGATCCCGTCGCGCACCTACGTCGGCCGCTTCAACTTCAAGGGCGGCGACCAGCAGAAGTTCGTCAAGGATCTGTCCGGCGGTGAGCGCGGTCGTCTGCACCTGGCGCTGACCCTGAAGGAGGGTGGCAACGTCCTGCTGCTCGACGAACCGTCCAACGACCTCGACGTGGAAACCCTGCGTTCGCTGGAGGAAGCCCTGCTGGACTTCCCGGGCGCCGCCATTGTGATCTCCCACGACCGGTGGTTCCTTGACCGCGTCGCCACGCACATCCTGGCGTACGAAGACGACTCGCAAGCTGTGTTTTTCGAAGGCAACTACACCGAGTACGAAGCCGATCGCAAGAAACGCCTCGGCGAAGCAGCGGCCCAGCCACACCGGGTACGTCACAAGAAACTGGCCTGATATCGGGTTGGTTGCAGAAAGAGCGGAGCCTTCGGGCTCCGTTTTTTTTGCCCGGTTTTTTTCAGCGGGACCGAGGTGTGGCCATCGCGAGCAGGCTCACTCCTACATTTGAAATGCGTTCCCCTGTAGGAGTGAGCCTGCTCGCAATAGCTGTATAACTGGTGGTGCATTGCTTGAATCCAGACTCCCCACTCAGGTGCAAAATCAGCTCAAAAAACCGCCTGATTTATATCCTGTGCACCATTTAATTTCATAACTGCGACATTTTGCTCTGTTCCTGTGCGCAACTCGTTTGTTACAGTCCGGCCCAATCTCCTCCAACGACAATAAATTTGCCGAGACTTTTCCCATGATCGAATCCGTCGAATCCTTCCTTGCGCGCCTGAAAAAACGTGACCCGGACCAGCCCGAATTTCACCAGGCTGTCGAAGAGGTCCTGCGCAGTCTGTGGCCGTTTCTCGAAGCCAATCCGCATTACCTGACCTCGGGGATTCTCGAGCGCATCTGCGAGCCGGAACGCGCCGTGGTGTTCCGCGTGTCGTGGGTCGATGATCAGGGCAAGGTGCAGGTCAATCGCGGCTTCCGTATCCAGATGAACAGCGCAATTGGCCCGTACAAGGGCGGCTTGCGTTTTCATCCGTCAGTGAACCTTGGCGTGCTGAAATTCCTCGCCTTCGAACAGACCTTCAAGAACTCCCTGACGTCGCTGCCCATGGGCGGCGGCAAGGGCGGTTCGGACTTCGATCCGAAGGGCAAGAGCGATGCCGAAGTCATGCGCTTCTGCCAGGCGTTCATGAGCGAGCTGTACCGCCACATCGGCGCCGACGTTGACGTGCCGGCCGGCGATATCGGCGTCGGGGCGCGGGAAATCGGTTTCCTCTTTGGTCAGTACAAACGCCTGAGCAACCAGTTCACCAGCGTCCTCACCGGCAAAGGCATGACCTACGGCGGCAGCCTGATTCGCCCGGAAGCCACCGGCTTCGGTTGCGTGTACTTCGCTGAAGAAATGCTCAAGCGCCGCGGGCAGACCGTGGAAGGCAAGCGTGTGGCGATTTCCGGTTCCGGTAACGTCGCGCAATACGCGGCGCGCAAGGTCATGGACCTCGGCGGCAAGGTGATCTCCCTGTCCGACTCCGAAGGCACGCTGTATTGCGAAGCCGGTTTGAGCGAAGAACAGTGGCGGGCGCTGCTGGAACTGAAGAACGTCAAGCGCGGGCGCATCCGCGAACTGGCGAGCGTCTATGGTCTGGAGTTCCGCGCCGGACAGCATCCATGGTCGCTGCCCTGTGACATCGCACTGCCTTGCGCGACGCAGAACGAACTCGATGCCGAAGCCGCGCGCACGCTGCTGGGCAACGGCTGCGTGTGCGTTGCCGAAGGCGCGAACATGCCGACCACGCTGGAGGCTGTGGATATCTTTATCGAGGCGGACATTCTCTTTGCGCCGGGCAAAGCTTCGAATGCCGGCGGCGTGGCCGTGAGCGGTCTGGAGATGTCGCAGAACGCCATGCGCCTGCTGTGGACAGCGGGAGAGGTAGACAGCAAGCTGCACGCGATCATGCAATCGATCCACCACGCTTGCGTGCATTACGGCGAAGACAACGGTCAGGTCAATTACGTCAAGGGCGCGAACATCGCCGGTTTCGTCAAAGTCGCCGATGCGATGCTGGCGCAAGGCGTGGTTTAAGCCGGTTCGATGCGGATCACTTCGATCAGTTGATCGCCGGCAGGTCGCTGCCACAACACTTCATCATTGAGCCGGGCGCCGAGCAAGGCCCGGCCCAGCGGTGAGGCCCAGTTGATCAGGCCCTGACTGGCGTCGGCCTGATCCTCACCGACCAATCGCACGCGGTGTTCTGTGTCGTGCTCGTCAGCAAAAGTCACCCAACTGCCGATCTGCACCTTGTCGGTGGAAGTCGCGGCGACAGCCACTTGGGCGCTGCTCAGGCGTTGAGTGAAATACCGCAGATCCCGTTGCAGATCCGCCAGTCGTTGCTTGTCGGCCTGCTCGCCCTTGGCCGTTTGCTCGGCATGCAGGCTTTGCAGTTCGGCGACCTTCGCCTGCAACTGCGCCAGGCCCTGCGGCGTGACGTAGTTGGGCTGCGTGCTGACCTGGCGTTCGACCGGCTGATCGGCCTGCGCGGCGGCGTTGTCTTCGTTGACGAATGCGCGACTCATGAAGTCCTCCTGTTAAAGGATTTGGGCCATGGTTGCCGGCATTTGGTTTCAACGGATGTCTGCAAGCGACCTATCGCGAGCGATAAGCCCGCCCGACGTCCTGATCCTTCTGCTGCTGCCAGGCGCGTTCGCGCTCATCCCAATGCTCGTTGCGGTATTGCTCGCGATCCTTGTTTTCCAGCATCGCCTGGCATTGGCGAAAGCCATCGATCCAGCCTTCGGCGTATTGCTGGTCCTTGAGATAGCGCGGCACGTTCTTGCGAAACTCGCCGCTGATCGAACCCGCCGCTTGCCGGCCACTGACGCAACCGTCATCGAAGCCGTCGGCGAAGGCCGGTGGATAACCCTTGGCGATCAAGTCTTCATGAGTGGTCTGGCAACCGCCCAGCGCCAGGACAACGCCCAACAACCCCACGCACCGCCACATCGCACTCTCCCGCGCCGGTTTTCGGCTGATACGGGAAGTCTAGAAGGGTATTGGTCAGGTGTCGGTGAAAGGCGTGTGAGTAATTCGTTGAACAGCACAGATCCCCTGTAGGAGTGAGCCTGCTCGCGATAGCAATCTATCAGTCGATGATAGAGCGACTGGAATACCGCTATCGCGAGCAGGCTCACTCCTACAGGGGCATGTCCGGGATCAGTAGTGATACCACTTCACTTCGAGCATGACTTCAGTTTCGGGTGTGGCGAGGTGGCTGAACTCGCGCTGCGCGCTCAAGCGCATACCGAGGTTGCGCGACAGCTCCCATTGCTGGTTCAGGCTCAGGCTGCGGCGCACTTCGCCGTTGAAGAAATAATCGCCCTTGGCCTCCAGGCTCAGGTTGCCCAGCGGGTTTTTCCACAGCACGCCGGTGTTGAAGCCGCCGGCCGGGGAAACAAACTCGGCGAAGTCATTGTTGTGTTCCACCCGTACCGTGCCAAGGGCAAAGCCGAGCACGTCTTCGCCCAACTGCCACGTACCGCCGCCGCCACCGTTGACGTGGCTGACCAGTGTTTCGTCATCATGCTTGCCCGGCACGCGCTCGAGGCCGCCGGTGACCTGCCAGGACAGCGGCTGCAGCAGCTCGTTGCGCGGTGTCAGCGAACGAATGGTTGCCAGATCCAGTTGCTGCAACTGCCAGTCATTGCCTTCGTACTGACGCAGCTTCAGTTGCAGGATCTCGATCTGTGCGCCGAGGGGAAAGCTTTCGGCGTTGTCGTTGAGGTCGTGATAGGCCATGCGCAGGCCATATTCGCCAAAGGCGCGATCACCGCGGGTACCGAGGCCGGCCTGCCAGGTGCGGGACTCGTGGCCATCTTCGGGCAGACCGGGTTGCGGAATTTCCAGCTCCGGCGCAGGGTTCTTGTTGATCGCGCGCAGCAGTTCGAAGCTGCGCTGCGCTCTCTGCGGGTCGCGTTCCTGGCCGTTGGCGCGGTAGCGCTCCAGACGATAGGCGGCATCGACGATCAACGCCTGACGCGCGCGCGGCAGCGCTTTGAACGTTGGCTCTTGCAGGACTTTTTGATCGGCGCTGACTTTCAGTACCCATTGCTGTTCTTCATCGCTCAACGGCTCGGCGCGGCTGAGCAGTTCACGTTCGCGGGACGGGCGATATTCGATGTGCTCGACCAGCCCGGCCTCTTTCACCGCTTTGACGGTGTCGGTGGGGATCGCGGTCAGCGGGAATTGTTCGGTCAGGCGCAGGCTCGGCCGCGCCACTTGCAGCAGCTCAAGCAAGCGATACGAGCAGTTTTCGTCGAAGAAGAAATAGTCGAACTGGATCTGCTTGAGCTCCCACACATGCTCGACCATGCGTGCGGTTTCTTCCTGGGTCAGGTTGAGCCGGTATTCCCACAGGTCGCGGTTTTCCAGGCTGCGGTATTCAGAGAGCTTTTCCTGATACGGCACGAGCGCAAACAGCCCCGGGTAGCCGCCCATCAAGCCTTTCCAGGCATACAGAATGCTGTTGTCCGAGCCCTCGATGTAGGCGCCGAAGTTGATCGCGTAGCTGAGCAGCGAGGTCTTGTCTGCCTGCACGTCCGCCTGGTCAATGCGCAGCAAGGTGTGGCCGAACATCGACGAAGGGCTGTTTAGATACGCCGCCGGGAAAATCATCACCGCGCTGTGCGGCGAGACGTCCTTGAACCATTTCCTGTATTCCGCGCACTCCGGCGCGGGCAGGTCGGCGAGATTGAGTTGTGCTTTCAGCCAGCGTGTACGCGCCGGGTAAACGCATTGGGCGTGTTGCTCGCCGAGGCTGGCCGGGGCGTACAGCGCCTGCACGGTGGAGGCCAGTTCGCGGTCCGGATGTTCGTTGCCATCGGGGGCGAGAAAGAATTTCTTGTCGCTGACATAGCTGCGCCAGCCGCCGAGCTTGGCGGTTTCGTAATGACCGAGGGAAATCCAGAAGCGGTCGTTGGCCAGTTGCTGCAAACGTTGAGGATCGATGTGAGGCGCGGCGGACAGCGGGGCGCAGACACAGAGCGCCAGCCAGGCAAGGCGTTTGAGCATAGTCGGCAACTTAAGTCGAAAGAAAAAATTCAATACCAACAAACTATAGGAGCTGACGAGTGCAACGAGGCTGCGATCTTTTGATCTTCAAAAGCAAAGATCGCAGCCTCGTTGCACTCGTCAGCTCCTGCAGCGCGTCATTTGGCAAAAAATAAAAACCCGCTCCCCGAAGGAAGCGGGCGGGGTCGAGCTTAAGCCTGAGTTGCGTACTTGGCCAGACGTGGGTCCGATTTCAGTACCGCCAGGGTGTTGGTATGCACGTCTTCAGCGGTCACGTCAGCTTTGCTGAAGATCTGCTGGAAGTGCTCGTGGGTCACTTGCGCGAAATGCGCGCGGTCTTCCGGTGCTACGCCCAGTACCACGGCATAGGTGGTCAGCGCTTCGCCGTTGCCTTTGGCCATGTCTTCGGACAGCTCGTTCATCATGCCATTCATGGCGAACCAGGATTTGCCGCCGTAGGTCAGCGACGCGTTGGTCGAGCAACCGTTGGTGCCGGAAGTCATACCGAACGTGGCGTTACCGGAAGTGCCGTTGGTGGTGGAAGCAAGGAAGTGCGCCGGGGTGCCACGCTGACCTTCGAACAGCATGTTGCCCCAACCGCAATCCGGGCCGCCCGGGGCTTGCGCCATTGCGTTGATGGATACAGCGGTGAAGAGAGTACCGAGAAGAATCCGTTTCATAGCTTTGTTCTCTTTATGTGCATACCAATGGACAGAGTTCTGGCCTTTCGTACTCTGCCCGAGGACAGCGCCGAAAGTGTCAGTGGGCCGGTATTAGTTCCAGCCGCGCAGTTTGGAGTTTAGGCACGTTCCAGCGGTTCCGTGACTTTTTGCAAAATATTTGGAATAAACCTCTGATTTATCGGGACACGCCGACCCGTCGCGCGCTTGTCTATGCTTTGTCATGTGGCGCGCCTTGCCAGTGGGGCACGGGCAGCGCCAGAATGCCGCTACCTGCCCCGCCTGATTGTTAAGGAAGCCCGATGCCTGATCCTGTTGCTGCCAGCCTGCGTCTTGCGCCCGAAGCGCTGACTCGTCCGTTTTCCGCTGAACAGTTCAGCTTCACTACCACCAATGATCTGGAGCCCTTTCGCGGTGTGCTCGGCCAGGAACGCGCGGTCGAAGCCTTGCAGTTCGGTGTGGCGATGCCACGCCCCGGTTACAACGTATTCGTCATGGGCGAGCCGGGCACCGGCCGCTTCTCGTTCGTCAAACGCTACCTGAAAGCCGAGGGCAAGCGCCTGCAGACCCCGGCAGACTGGGTCTACGTCAACAACTTCGATGAGCCGCGCGAACCGCGCGCACTGGAACTGCCATCGGGCACGGCGGGCTCGTTCATCGGCGACATCAACGGCTTGATCGACAACCTGCTGGCGACTTTCCCGGCCGTCTTCGAACACCCTTCGTATCAGCAGAAAAAAAGCGCCATCGACCGCGCTTTCAACCAGCGCTACGACAAGGCGCTGGACATCATCGAGCGCCTGGCCCTGGAAAAAGACGTCGCCCTGTACCGCGACAGCAGCAACATCGCTTTCACGCCGATGCTCGACGGCAAGGCCCTCGACGAAGCTGAATTCGCGCAGTTGCCGGAAGCCGAGCGCGAGCGTTTCCACGACGACATTTCCGGCCTCGAAGAGCGCCTGAACGAAGAACTCGCCAGCCTGCCGCAGTGGAAGCGCGAGTCGAACAATCAACTGCGTCAGCTCAACGAGGAAACCATCACCCTGGCGTTGCAGCCGTTGCTGGCGCCGCTGTCGGAGAAGTACGCGGAAAACGCTGCGGTCTGCGGTTACCTGCAGGCCATGCAGGTCTACCTGCTGAAAACCGTGGTCGAGCAACTGGTCGATGACAGCAAGACCGACGCCGTCGCGCGCAAGTTGCTGGAAGAGCAATACGCACCCAGCCTGGTGGTCGGGCATCCGGCCAGCGGCGGTGCACCGGTGGTGTTCGAGCCGCATCCGACCTATGAAAACCTGTTCGGTCGCATCGAGTACACCACCGATCAAGGTGCGCTCTATACAACCTATCGACAGTTGCGCCCGGGCGCGCTGCATCGCGCCAATGGCGGTTTCCTGATTCTCGAAGCAGAAAAAATGCTCAGCGAGCCGTTCGTGTGGGATGCGCTGAAACGCGCCCTGCAATCGCGCAAACTGAAAATGGAATCGCCGCTGGGCGAGATGGGCCGCTTCGCCACCGTGACCCTCAATCCGCAGCACATTCCGTTGCAGGTCAAAGTCATCATCATCGGTGCGCGGCAGTTGTATTACACGCTGCAGGACCTCGATCCGGACTTCCAGGAGATGTTCCGCGTTCTGGTCGACTTCGACGAAGACATCCCGATGGTCGACGAAAGCCTCGAGCAGTTCGCCCAACTGCTGAAAACCCGCACTTCGGAAGAAGGCATGGCGCCGTTGACCGCCGACGCGGTGGCGCGGCTGGCGACCTACAGCGCACGGCTGGCCGAGCATCAGGGACGTTTGTCGGCGCGTATCGGCGATCTGTTCCAACTGGTCAGCGAGGCCGATTTCATCCGCCATCTGGCCGGCGATGAGATGACCGATGCCGGGCATATCGAGCGAGCTTTGAAAGCCAAGGCCACCCGCACCGGGCGCGTCTCGGCGCGGATTCTCGACGACATGCTCGCCGGGATCATCCTCATCGACACCGATGGTGCGGCGGTCGGCAAGTGCAACGGGCTGACGGTGCTGGAAGTCGGCGACTCGGCGTTCGGTGTGCCGGCGCGAATTTCCGCCACGGTGTACCCGGGCGGCAGCGGTATCGTCGACATCGAGCGTGAGGTCAACCTCGGCCAGCCGATCCACTCCAAGGGCGTGATGATTCTCACCGGCTATCTGGGCAGCCGTTACGCGCAGGAATTCCCGCTGGCGATCTCGGCGAGCATCGCCCTCGAGCAGTCCTACGGCTACGTCGATGGCGACAGTGCGTCGCTGGGCGAGGCGTGCACGCTGATTTCGGCGCTGTCGAAAACGCCGCTCAAGCAGTGCTTCGCCATCACCGGTTCGATCAACCAGTTCGGTGAGGTGCAGGCGGTCGGCGGGGTCAACGAGAAGATTGAAGGCTTCTTTCGCCTCTGCGAAGCGCGCGGCCTGACTGGCGAGCAGGGCGCGATCATTCCTCAGGCCAACGTCGCCACGCTGATGCTCGACGAGAAAGTCCTCGCCGCCGTACGCGCCGGGCAGTTCCATGTCTACGCAGTGCGGCAGGCCGATGAGGCGTTGAGCCTGCTGGTCGGCGAGCCGGCCGGTGAGCCGAATGCCGATGGCGAATTCCCCGAAGGCAGCATCAATGCCCGCGTGGTCGAGCGCCTGCGCGATATCGCCGAGATGATCAGCGAAGAGGACTTGAAAGAGGCCGAGAAGGAACTGGCGCAAGAGGCCCTCGCCGAAGCCAAACCCGCTTAAGCCAAGCGCGGTCAAACTGTAGGAGTGAGCCTGCTCGCGATGGCGGAGTATCAGTCGACAAAAAGTTGCCTGACACTCCGCCATCGCGAGCAGGCTCACTCCTACATTTGTTTTGCAGATCAGGTTTTGCATTGATCTTCGGGGAATGCGTCACGACTCTGGCGCCAAACTTCACACAATGACCATTCGGCGCCTTCTGGTTCCATTTGGCTTGCGCAGGACACTTTTCTTCTATTCTCAGGTCAAGGATATCGACAGTATCACTGGATCGAGCCAGTCCTCCCGTGGGGCTGAATACCGGCTTTACCGAGGGTCGCCGCCATGTCGCGCAACCTCTGTCTCACCCGTCAATGCCTGGGTCTGGTGACCCGGATCGAATGCGCCGTCAAGCCGCTGGCCGGCGACAACGGCATGTGGACGCTGCTCTTCGCGGCCGGCATGGCCGGCGAACAACCTTCCGCGATCAAAGCCCAGGGCCCGTTTCACGGCCCGGTGGCGGCCGAGTCTATTCTCGACACCATCGTTGAAAGCCTGACCTTGCATGGTTACGAACTGGCCGATGATCCGCAGATCTGGAGCCTGCACCTGCAAGCTCAGTTGCGGCAGATCAACGGCGGTCGTGGGCGCAGCCTCAACGGTTAAGGCGCCGTCTGGTCCACCGGCGCCTTGTCGAGCTTGACCTCGAAGCCGTATTGCACGGTGGCGAGGTCGGTGCGCTGATAGGTTTCAACGCGAGTGGGGCGGCCATAAAAGTAGTGCACGCCGAGTAGCGCCGGGCCTTCTGTGCTGGCGTCATGGCTGACCGAGAGAATCTGCTTGAGATAGTGGCCGCTGTCGTCCTTGACGAAGAAACGCCACTCGTTGGGCGGGAAGGCTTTTAGGTCAACCACCAGCGTGTTGTCCTTGATCGCCAGGCCTTTGGGCAATGACTGCGCGTCGTAGGATTGCTTCGCCACCGTGGCCAGAAACAGCGGCATCGAGCCCACGGCGATCGCCGGGGTTTCCGGAAACAGATTCAGATCATAAGTAATCGTCGCTTGCAGCGGATCGACCTGGTACGCCTCGGGTGGCAGCTCGATCGGCTCGTCGAGTTTGCCGCCGCGCTTTTCCGTGAAGAAGGTTACCGGGCTGACGCCGGGGTTGAGTTCGTCGCCAAGCAGTTCGTCGTTGAAAGTGCGGCGGTGGGAAAACTCGATACGCGCCGCGCTCGGCTCTTCCACGGATTGATGAATGCGCACGCCGGCCTTCAGTTGTTCTTCGGTCAGGTCCGCGCCTTTGAGCCAGTTCGCGGCGAGATCGTCGTAAACCACCACCGGCAGGTCAAGCGGCTGCACGGCTTTGGCCGTGGTGTGCGGATCGAAAGTGCGAACCGGCAGGTCCAGGGGTTTGCGCGTCACTGTCGCCGAAGAGAAGTCGAGCACGCTGACTTCCAGTGTGTCGATCGGACCGTGGAAATACACCTTGTTGTAACGGCGCGGATGCTCTTTCTCGAAGGCTTGCTGATCGTCACTGAGCTGTTTTTCCAGGGCGTCGCTCCAGCTCTTCTGCTTCTGTAACTGGGTGAGTTGGTGCTGATAAAACTCGACCTGCTCCGGGCTTTCGTTGATCGAACCGGCGCGCACCAGGTATTGGCCGCTGGCGTCGCGGGCCTGAACGACGAGCGGATTGATGCGGGCCTCGGCGACTTCTGCGGCCAATGGCAGGCTGTTGCTGACTTCGACCTCGGCGTAGTTCTTCTCCAGCTTGAGCAGTTTGACGCTGAGGTTGTCATTGCTGCGGGTCTGGCCGACGTCTTTCTGCGTCAGGTCGAAGCTGTACAGCCGCCGGGGCGCGATCACTTCGACCTGGCCTTGCAGGCTGACCGGTTGTGGCAGGCTTTTCTTGTCGACGTTGAGGCCATCGATGAACGGATAGGTCACCGTCAGATCATCGGGGTTGGTCACGTTGGAGCTGGACGGGCTGAGCTGAATGCCCGGATCGGTTTCCGACCACTCCGGCTGCCAGGCGATCACGCGTTTGTTGCTCAGCGTCACCGAGTGCCACTCGATGCCGTGCGGGAACAGAAAACCGCCGGGAATGTTCAGGTTGAAAGGAAACACCGGTTGCAGGTCGGTGAGGTAATCCGAGCTGGCGTCCTTGTGCAGCACGAACAGGCCATTGATGAACGTATCGACCAGCGCCTGCGGGGTAGGGTAGTGCTTGAGCACGGCGAGGGCGTCGGCGCCGTATTCGGTGTGCGGCGTGATGTCGTCGAGCTTGAGTCGGGCCCGTTCCAGCAACAGCAGCGAACCGCCGAGTTCGGTGATGGCGTCCTTGAGCTTCGGATCGCTGATCGTGTCCAGTGACTGTTCGAACGCGGCAGTCTTTTCGTCGAGGTTGGCGACGTGCTTTTCATCGCCGGGCGAGCAACCACCGATGAGCAAGGCAAGGCAGATTCCGGCAGTCGTCAAGGCTGATCGCACATCCATTTCCACGCGTCCTGTCCACTGTCATTGGGCTGTCAATGCCTTGGACACTAGCAGAAAAACTTTGTCACACACACACACGCAGGTGGCGGATTTTCCGGCGGTTTCTGGCTGTCACAGCGGGCTGTTATACTCGCCGCCATTTCCAGCCCCTTGTGTGAGATTCAATGGAACGCTTTATTGAAAATGCAATGTACGCCACCCGCTGGCTGCTGGCGCCGATCTACATCGGCCTGTCCCTCGGTTTGCTGGCGCTGGCATTGAAGTTCTTCCAGGAAATCATCCATATCCTGCCCAACGTCTTCGCGATGGCCGAATCGGACCTGATTCTGGTGCTGCTGTCGCTGATCGACATGGCGCTGGTGGGTGGTCTGCTGGTGATGGTGATGATTTCCGGCTATGAGAACTTCGTCTCGCAACTGGACATCGACGAAGGCAAAGAGAAGCTCAGCTGGCTGGGCACCATGGACTCGTCGTCGCTGAAGATGAAAGTCGCAGCGTCGATCGTGGCGATTTCCTCGATCCACTTGCTGCGTATCTTCATGGACGCCAAGAATGTCGATCCCGAGCACCTGATGTGGTACGTGATCATTCACATGACATTTGTGGTGTCCGCGTTCGCCATGGGCTACCTCGACAAGGTCACCAAGCACTGATCAACCCTTCAAGTTACAAAGAACCGCCCGTCTGTTGCGAAACAGACGGGCGGTTTCGTTTGTGGCTTGTGCTTTCAAGCGCAGCGGCCTAACTCTGTAATGGTGCGATTCTCCACCGTTTGAGGTGCTTCCATGAACCTGCAAGAGTTGAACGCGTATGCCATCGCCGGCAAGGTCGATGAGTTGAATCTGATTTCCATGGAAGGCGGGATCTATCTGCTGGAAGCGCGCATGCACGGGGCGGCTCATCCGCTGCATGATCCGCTGGGCAAAACCCTGACTCTTCGTTCTGTCGAGCACGCGCGGGACATGCTGCATGCGTTTCCGGTGCTGCCGTTCAATCTGGTACACACCTCGGTGCACGATGAAATGTGCGGTTTGGGCGGTGGCATCAATGAAAGTCTGAAAGTGCCGCTGGCCTGGCGCTCGGCGCTGTAGGGCCGGCCCCAGGCCCAGGGTATCTGTGCTAGTCTGCTCGCCCTTTTGGTTCCGGGCGCGCCGGGACGCGCTGTGCACGCACGGCAAGTCCTGTGGCCGTCCGCACAGCGGAGCAGTGTCATGTCCGAAGTAAATCTGTCCACCGACGAAACCCGCGTCAGCTACGGTATCGGCCGCCAACTTGGCGACCAGCTGCGCGACAACCCGCCACCGGGTGTCAGCCTGGACGCGATCCTGGCCGGTCTGACCGACGCTTTCGCCGGCAAGCCAAGCCGTGTTGGCCAGGAAGAAATGTCCGCCAGCTTCAAGGTGATCCGCGAAATCATGCAAGCCGAAGCGGCTGCCAAGGCTGAAGCCGCGGCTGGCGAAGGCCTGGCTTTCCTCGCGGAAAACGCCAAGCGTGACGGCATCACCACCCTGGCTTCCGGCCTGCAATTCGAAGTGCTGACCCAGGGCGACGGCGCCAAGCCGACCCGTGAAGACCAAGTGCGCACGCACTACCACGGCACGCTGATCGACGGCACTGTGTTCGACAGCTCCTACGAGCGCGGCCAGCCTGCTGAATTCCCGGTTGGCGGCGTGATCGCTGGCTGGACCGAAGCCCTGCAACTGATGAACGCCGGCAGCAAATGGCGCCTGTACGTGCCGAGCGAACTGGCTTACGGCGCACAAGGCGTGGGCAGCATCCCGCCGCACAGCGTTCTGGTGTTCGACGTCGAGCTGCTGGACGTTCTGTAATCCCCAGCCTGCTTGATGGCAGGCCAATGTAGGAGTGAGCCTGCTCGCGAACGCGGTGTGTCAGTTGTTGATTGGCTGGCTGACACACCGCTATCGCGAGCAGGCTCACTCCTACAGTTTTGACCGCGTTTCATATTTCGATCTTGTTGTGCAGCTCATTGGTCGGGCGCAATGCCCGGGCATAGCAGAACAGGAACAGATTGCGCACCAGCTCCTTGAGCACCAGCGGCTCGCTGGAATTGAGGCTGCTGACGTCCAGATCACCTTGATCCTGCAGTTCATGCAAGGCTTCTTCTTCAAGCACCGCACAGACTTCGCCGGTTTCCCGATGGAGGATTCTGAGGTACGGGTGTGGGCGATCCAGCCAGGCGTCGATCAAATAAGTCATGGGTCTCATCTCCTTGAAAGGTTTCAATGAGAATAATTCTTATTCATCAAATAGCAAGTGCCTATTGGCGGATCGTGGATTTTTCCAGGTAAAGGTTGTGTCAGGTCAAAATGGCTGGCTGATGGCCATGCGCGGATTCATTGAGCTGAAGCGGGGAGGGCAGCGCTCCATCCCACGGCTGGCGCGGGATGGATGACACAAGGCTCAGACTTTTCTGACGAACTCGGATTTGAGCTTCATCGGGCCGATGCCGTCGATCTTGCAGTCGATGTCGTGATCGCCATCGCACAGGCGGATGTTCTTGACCTTGGTGCCGACCTTGACCACCAGCGAAGTACCCTTGACCTTGAGATCCTTGATCACGGTGATGGTGTCGCCGTCCTGCAGGACGTTGCCGACCGAATCTTTATTCACGGCATCATCGGCCGCCACTTCGGCTTCGCCGCTGGCAGACCACTCGTGGGCGCACTCGGGGCAGACCAGTTGGGTGCCGTCTTCGTAGGTGTATTCGGAATTGCATTTCGGGCAGGGTGGCAACGTGCTCACTAAGGTTCCTTGGGTATCAGGAGGGCTAAAGGGCGCACATTGTATAGGGTTTTAGGCTGCGAAGGGCATAGCGCAGAAACAACTGTGGGAGCGAGCCTGCTCGCGAAGGCGTCCTGCCAGACAACATAACTGTCAGCTGGCAGAACGCTTTCGCGAGCAGGCTCGCTCCCACAGGGGATGAATCAGTGCGTGCGGGCGACCGCGAACTCGCTGAGTTCAACCAGTGCATCGCGATATTCGCTGGCCGGCAGCGCTTCCAGGCACTTGATTGCACGGGCCACGTAATCGCGGGCCAGTTGCGCGGTGTATTCCAGCGAACCCGACGCCTCGACGGCGATGCGGATGCTTTCGAGGTCTTCGATCCCGCCTTTCTGGATCGCCTGACGCACGAGCGCTGCCTGTTCGGCCGTGCCTTCGCGCATGGTGTAGATCAACGGCAGGGTCGGCTTGCCTTCGGCCAGATCGTCACCGACGTTCTTGCCCAGGGTTTCCGCGTCGCCTTTGTAGTCAAGCAGGTCATCAACCAGCTGGAATGCCACACCCAGGTGATCGCCGAAGGTGCGCAGGGCTTCGCTCTGCTCGGCGGTGGCGCCGGCCAGGGCGGCGGCGCTGTGGGTCGATGCTTCGAAGAGCATCGCGGTCTTGCCGCGGATGACTTCCATGTAGGTTTCTTCGCTGGTGCTGGCGTCACGCACCTTGGACAGCTGCAACACTTCGCCTTCAGCGATGATGCGCGTGGCTTGCGACAGAATCTTCATGACCGGCATCGAGCCCAGTTCGACCATCATTTCGAACGAGCGCGAATACAGGAAATCGCCGACCAGCACGCTTGGAGCGTTGCCCCACATGGCGTTGGCGGTCGAGCGGCCACGGCGCATGCCGGACATGTCGACGACGTCGTCATGCAGCAAGGTCGCGGTGTGCAGGAATTCGATGGTGGCGGCCAGCAGGCGCATGTCGTCGCCTTCGCGACCCAGGGCCTTGCCACACAGCAACACTAATAAAGGACGCAGGCGTTTGCCGCCGGCCGAAGTGATGTAATCGCCGATTTTCGATACCAGCGGCACTCGAGACGTCAGCTGCTTCTTGATGATGCCGTCGACGGCGCTAAAATCGTCCGCCACCGCGCGGTAGAAAGCTTGGGGTTGCATCAGCGAGAGTCGCTCCAGAAGGGTTGCGCGGCATGCTAGGACCCCCACCCAGACCTGTCAAGGCACGATCAGGCACTGTGAAAGCTGCTGCGCTCGGCAATCCTGCGTCAAAAACAGGCTCGGAATGCTCATTTACAACCCGTAAACTCCGCTTCCTCGCCTGTTTTTTCCTTGTCTTGCCTTCGCTCGCGACGCTTTCACAGTGCCTGTCGGCCACTTGCGCGACGCAGATTGCTTGCGTACAATCGCGCACCCTGAACTTCCTGGGCAGCACCTGCCTTACGCAATTGCACTTGGGCCGTTCCAGCCCCATGCAGCCATGCCAGCCAATACCTCTTCTTATAAAGAGCTGGGTGAGCAGGATTATCGGAGAAATACCATGTACGCAGTAATCGTTACCGGCGGTAAGCAATACAAGGTCGCTGAAGGTGAATACCTGAAGATCGAAAAACTGGAAATCGCTACTGGCGAATCCGTGACTTTTGATCGCGTTCTGCTGGTCGCCAATGGCGACGACGTGAACATCGGCGCACCAGTTGTTGCTGGCGCAACCGTCAAGGCTGAAGTGATCTCCCAAGGTCGTCACGATAAAGTCCGCATCATCAAGTTCCGTCGCCGTAAGCACCACATGAAGCGTATGGGCCACCGCCAGTGGTTCACCGAGATCAAAATCACCGGTATTCAGGCTTAATTACAGCCTAATTCCTCACTAGGAGAATTGAACTCATGGCACACAAAAAAGCTGGTGGTAGTACCCGTAACGGTCGCGACTCAGAAGCCAAACGCCTTGGCGTGAAGATGTATGGCGGCCAGGTCATCAAGGCCGGCAACATCATCGTGCGTCAGCGCGGCACCCAATTCCACGCTGGCTACGGCGTTGGCATGGGCAAGGATCACACTCTCTTCGCTAAAATCGAAGGCGTGATCAAGTTCGAAGTAAAGGGCGCCTTCGGTCGTCGTTACGTGAGCGTAATCGCGGCTTAATCGCGAGATCGCTGGAGAAGCCCTGTCTTGCGACGGGGCTTTTTCGTTTGTGGGGTGAGTCTCTTGCAAAGCTGTTTGTATGGGCTGTCGGCGTGCGATGCAGGTCGTGTCTTGGGGTCGCTGCGCTCATTTTTGCAAGAGTCTTATGTCTTGATTGTTTTTCGGCTCGTCCGTACGGCGAGAGGCGTTGGTTATGAAGTTTGTTGATGAAGTATCGATTCGCGTAAAGGCTGGTGACGGTGGCAACGGTGCCATGAGTTTCCGTCGGGAAAAATTCATCGAGAACGGTGGCCCGAACGGTGGTGATGGCGGTGACGGCGGTTCCATCTACATGATGGCCGACGAAAACCTCAACACCCTGGTCGACTACCGTTACACCCGCCACTTCGATGCCGAGCGTGGCTCCAACGGCGGCAGCACCGACTGCACCGGCAAGAAGGGTGAAGATCTGATCCTGCGCGTGCCGGTCGGCACCACCGTGATCGACTCCGCCACTCAGGAAGTGATCGGCGACCTGACCAAGGCCGGGCAGAAACTGATGGTAGTGCAGGGCGGCTGGCACGGTCTGGGCAACACCCGTTTCAAATCCAGTACCAACCGTGCGCCGCGTCAGACCACGCCGGGCAAGCCGGGCGAGCAGCGCGACCTGAAACTGGAAATGAAAGTGCTGGCTGACGTCGGTCTGCTGGGCTTGCCGAACGCCGGTAAAAGTACCTTTATCCGTTCGGTCTCGGCGGCCAAGCCGAAAGTCGCCGACTACCCGTTCACCACGCTGGTGCCGAACCTGGGTGTGGTCAGCGTCGATCGCTGGAAGAGTTTCGTCATTGCCGACATTCCGGGTCTGATCGAAGGCGCTTCCGACGGTGCCGGCCTGGGCATTCGCTTCCTCAAGCACTTGGCGCGTACCCGTCTGCTGCTGCACCTAGTCGACATGGCGCCGCTGGATGATTCCAGTGCTCCGGACGCGGCTGAAGTGATCGTCAACGAGCTGATCAAATTCAGCCCGTCGCTGGCTGAGCGTGATCGCTGGCTGGTGCTGAACAAGTGCGATCAGATCCTTGAAGAAGAGCACGATGCTCGCGTCAAGGAAATCGTCGATCGTCTGGAATGGACCGGTCCGGTGTACGTGATCTCGGCCATCGCCAAGATCGGTACCGAGCGTCTGTGCCACGACATCATGCGTTATATGGAAGACCGTGCCGATCGCCTGGCCGCAGACCCTGCGTACAAGGAAGAGCTGGCCGATCTCGATCAGCGCATCGAAGATGAAGCTCGTGCGCAGTTGCAGGCGCTGGACGACAAGCGTGCCCTGCGCCGCAGTGGCGTGAAGTCGGTCCATGACATCGGCGACGATGACTGGGACGAAGAAGATGTGGATGACGAAGACGGTCCGGAAATCATTTACGTGCGTGACTGATCCGTTGCGATAAACTTGAACGCCGCTCAATCGAGCGGCGTTTTAGTATCCGGAAATCGATCGTTGGTCAGCAATCGCCACGATTAACGTCACGGGCAGTGCCAGGTCGCGCTGCCCTCAAGCTAAGGTTGAAGATGATGCGGAGCAAGGTGACAGGTGCGCAGCGTTGGGTCGTGAAGATCGGCAGCGCTTTGCTGACAGCTGATGGCAAAGGGCTGGATCGCGCGGCAATGAGTGTCTGGGTCGAGCAGATGGTGGCGCTGCATGAAGCGGGCGTCGAGCTGGTGCTGGTGTCCTCCGGGGCGGTGGCGGCCGGCATGAGTCGCTTGGGCTGGACCTCGCGACCCAGTGCCATGCACGAGTTGCAGGCGGCCGCTGCGATCGGTCAGATGGGCCTGGTGCAGGCGTGGGAATCGAGCTTCGCCGAGCATGGCCGGCACACCGCGCAGATTCTCCTGACCCACGACGACCTGTCTGACCGCAAGCGTTACCTCAATGCCCGCAGCACCTTGCGTGCGTTGGTCGAGTTGAAAGTCATTCCGGTGATCAATGAAAACGACACCGTGGTGACCGACGAAATCCGCTTCGGCGACAACGACACGCTGGCGGCGCTGGTGGCCAATCTGGTCGAGGCCGATCTGCTGGTGATCCTCACCGATCGCGACGGCATGTTCGACGCCGATCCGCGCAACAATCCTGATGCGCAGTTGATTTATGAAGCGCGCGCCGATGATCCGACGCTCGATGCGGTCGCCGGCGGTACCGGCGGTGCCCTGGGGCGCGGCGGCATGCAGACCAAGTTGCGCGCGGCGCGCCTGGCGGCGCGTTCCGGGGCGCACACCATCATCGTCGGTGGGCGGCTTGAGCGCGTGCTCGATCGCCTCAAGGCGGGCGAGCGCATCGGTACGCTGCTGTCGCCTGAGCGCGGCATGCTCGCGGCGCGCAAGCAGTGGCTGGCCGGGCATCTGCAAACCCGTGGCACTCTGGTGCTGGATGAAGGGGCAGTGTCGGCGTTGTCCAAGGGCAACAAAAGTCTGCTGCCGGTAGGGGTGAAACTGGTTCAGGGCAGTTTCCGGCGTGGTGAGATGGTGGTCTGCGTGGCGCCGGACGGTCGTGAGATCGCGCGGGGGCTGGCCAATTACAGCGCCCTGGAGGCGCAAAAAATCATCGGTCAGTCGTCGGATGCGATTGTCGGTTTGCTCGGTTACATGGCTGAACCGGAGCTGGTTCACCGTGACAACCTGATTCTGGTCTAGGGAAAATTCGATGCGCGTAGCGAAAGGATTGTTGGGCCTGTTGATGGCCATGCCGCTGTTGGCCTCGGCCGAAGAGATCGGTCAGGTGTCGACGGTGTTCAAATTTGTCGGGCCGAATGACCGGATCGTGGTCGAGGCGTTCGACGATCCGAAAGTCGAGGGCGTGACCTGCTACCTGTCACGCGCCAAGACCGGCGGGGTAAAGGGGGGTCTCGGTCTGGCAGAGGATCGCGCCGAGGCATCGATCGCTTGTCGTCAGGTCGGGCCGATCAAGTTCAAGGGCGAGCTGAAGGATGGCGACGAGGTATTCAAGGAGCGCACCTCGCTGGTGTTCAAGACCATGCAGGTCGTGCGTTTCCTCGACAAGAAGCGCAACACCCTGGTGTATCTGGTCTACAGCGATCGCCTGATCGAGGGTAGTCCGCAGAATGCTGTGACAGCGATCCCGATCCTGCCGTGGGTGCCTGTGCAGCCATAACACCGCAAAACCAATTGTAGGAGTGAGCCTGCTCGCGATAGCTGTGTATCAGTCAACAATTGCATCGACTGATACGCCGCCATCGCGAGCAGGCTCACTCCTACTTTTTTTGCCTGTAGCTTGTTGAATCCCAGGCAATAAAAAACCGACCCTGAGGTCGGTTTTTTAATGACTACGTCGATTAAGCGGCTTCTTTCAGCGCTTTGACGTGGCCATTCAGACGGCTCTTATGACGAGCAGCCTTGTTCTTGTGGATGATGCCTTTATCGGCCATACGGTCGATAACTGGCACAGCCAGAACGTATGCAGCTTGAGCTTTTTCAGCGTCTTTTGCGTCGATGGCCTTAACTACATTCTTGATGTAGGTACGAACCATGGAACGCAGGCTGGCGTTGTGGCTGCGACGCTTCTCAGCCTGTTTTGCACGTTTTTTGGCGGAAGGTGAGTTGGCCACCGTCGAGCTCCTCGAAAGACTTTTTAGGAAATAGCAAACAAAATAGGCCGCGAATCATGCCGATGAAGACTTGTCTTGTCAAGGGCACTTGAATCGTTCCGCTAAGTGGTAGGTATAAAGAGGCGGGATATTTATTTCCGGCGCTTGACCTGTAAACTCGCGAGCTTTGGCTCTGTGCTGTTGCGGCGCGGAGTATCGCACAAGTGGGCGCATTGTTCGCCTGCTGTTTATCGACAGGCACAAACTCTCTCAATGAATCTGCTCAAATCGTTGGCCGCCGTCAGCTCTATCACGATGCTTTCCCGGATTCTGGGTTTTGTTCGTGACACGCTGATCGCGCGGACATTCGGCGCCGGGATGGCCACGGACGCCTTCTTTATTGCTTTCAAACTGCCCAACCTGCTGCGGCGGATCTTTGCCGAAGGCGCTTTCTCCCAGGCTTTCGTGCCGATTCTGGCCGAATATAAAAGTCAGCAGGGCGAAGAGGCGACGCGCACCTTTATCGCCTATGTGTCGGGCCTGTTGACGCTGGTGTTGGCGGTAGTGACGGCGCTGGGCATGATCGCCGCGCCCTGGGTGATCTGGGCCACGGCGCCGGGTTTTACCGATACCCCGGAAAAATTCCAGCTCACCTCCGATCTGTTGCGGGTGACCTTTCCTTATATATTGCTGATCTCGCTGTCGTCGCTGGCCGGCGCGATCCTCAACACCTGGAACCGCTTCTCGGTGCCGGCGTTCGTGCCGACTCTGCTCAACGTCAGCATGATCGTGTTTTCGCTGTTCCTCACGCCGTACTTCGATCCGCCGGTCATGGCCCTCGGCTGGGCGGTGTTGGTCGGCGGTCTGGCGCAATTGCTGTATCAGCTGCCGCACCTGAAAAAGATCGGCATGCTGGTGCTGCCGCGCCTGAACCTGCGCGACAGCGGCGTGTGGCGGGTGATGAAGCAGATGCTGCCGGCGATTCTCGGTGTGTCGGTCAGTCAGATCTCGCTGATCATCAACACCATCTTCGCCTCGTTTCTGGTCGCAGGTTCAGTGTCGTGGATGTACTACGCCGACCGTTTGATGGAGTTGCCCTCGGGCGTGTTGGGTGTGGCGCTCGGTACGATTCTGCTGCCAACGCTGGCCAAGACCTACGCCAGCAAGGATCGCCACGAGTATTCACGCATCCTCGACTGGGGGCTGCGCCTGTGCTTTGTGCTGGTGCTGCCGTGCGCGCTGGCGCTGGGAATTCTCGCCGAACCGCTGACCGTTTCGCTGTTCCAGTACGGTCAGTTCAGTGGCTTCGATGCCGAGATGACCCAACGTGCTCTGATCGCCTATTCGGTCGGCCTGCTCGGGATTATCGTGATCAAGGTGCTGGCGCCGGGCTTTTATGCGCAACAGAACATCCGTACCCCGGTGAAAATCGCAATCTTCACGCTGGTCTGCACGCAGTTGTTCAACCTGGCGCTGATCGGGCCGCTGGCCCACGCCGGTCTGGCGCTGGCGATCAGTGCCGGTGCTTGCCTCAACGCCGGGTTGCTGTTCTATCAACTGCGCAAGCAGAAGATGTATCAACCGCAGCCGGGCTGGGGCAAGTTCGGTTTCAAACTGGTTGTTGCGGTGACGGTGATGTCCGCGGTGTTGCTGGCCGGCATGCATTTCATGCCCGCCTGGGATGAGGGGCACATGCTTGAGCGCTTCTTGCGCCTGGGCGCGCTGGTGGTGGCCGGGGTGGTGGCGTATTTCGGTATGTTGCTGCTGCTGGGTTTCCGCCTGCGCGACTTCAATCGCAAGGCCTTGAGCTAAGGTTTCAGCCTTTATCGACAGGCACGGGTCGACGGTTTTGTCGGCTCGTTCACTTTGCGTTACGGTGTTGCCTGTCGTCGGCCGTCGGGTGTGGTTATAATCGACCACTTTATGAGCAAGAAGCGCGTTATGCAGCTGGTTCGAGGCCTCCACAACTTGCGCCCCCAGCATCGGGGCTGCGTCGCCACTATTGGCAACTTTGACGGTGTTCACCGTGGTCACCAGGCTATCCTGGCCCGACTGCGTGAGCGTGCGCTCGAGTTGGGCGTACCCAGCTGCGTGGTGATTTTCGAGCCGCAGCCACGGGAGTTCTTTGCTCCCGACACCGCTCCGGCGCGTCTGGCGCGGTTGCGTGACAAGCTGCAATTGCTCGCCGCCGAAGGCGTCGACCGGGTTTTATGCCTGGCCTTCAACCAGCGCCTGAGCAAGCTCAGCGCCAGCGAATTCGTCGATACCATTCTGGTCGATGGCCTCGGCGTGCAGCATCTGGAGGTCGGTGACGATTTCCGCTTCGGCTGCGACCGCCTCGGCGATTTCGCTTTCCTCATGCAGGCCGGGCAGGTTCACGGGTTCACCGTCGAAGCCGCGCAAACTGTCGAACTGGATGGCATTCGCGTCAGCAGCACGCAAGTGCGCAACGCATTGGCCGCCGCCGATTTTGCCTTGGCCGAACGCTTGCTCGGCCGTCCGTACCGCATCGCCGGTCGCGTGCTGCATGGCCAGAAACTGGCCCGGCAATTGGGAACACCCACTGCCAACATTCAACTCAAGCGTCGTCGCGTGCCGTTCACCGGGGTGTATCTGGTGAATGTCGACATCGACGGCAAGACCTGGCCCGGCGTCGCCAATATCGGCGTGCGCCCCACGGTGCAAGGGGATGGCAAAGCCCACCTCGAGGTCCATCTGTTAGATTTTGCCGGCGATCTGTATGACCGGCGTTTGACGGTGGTTTTCCACCAAAAGCTGCGTGAAGAGCAGCGCTTCGCCTCTCTGGAGGCATTGAAAACGGCGATCAATGCGGATGTCGCCACCGCCCGTGCACTAGCCGCACCTAGCGCCCATCGCTAATGAAGAGCCTTAAATGACCGACTATAAAGCCACGCTAAACCTTCCGGACACCGCCTTCCCAATGAAGGCCGGCCTGCCACAGCGCGAACCGCAGATCCTGCAGCGCTGGGACAGTATTGGCCTGTACGGAAAGTTGCGCGAGATTGGCAAGGATCGTCCGAAGTTCGTCCTGCACGACGGCCCTCCGTACGCCAACGGCACGATCCACATCGGTCACGCACTGAACAAGATTCTCAAGGACATGATCATCCGCTCGAAAACCCTGTCGGGCTTCGACGCGCCATACGTCCCGGGCTGGGACTGCCATGGCCTGCCGATCGAGCACAAGGTTGAAGTGACCCACGGCAAGAACCTCGGCGCGGATAAAACCCGCGAGCTGTGCCGTGCCTACGCCACTGAGCAGATCGAAGGGCAGAAGTCCGAGTTCATCCGCCTCGGCGTGCTGGGCGACTTCGCCAACCCGTACAAGACCATGGATTTCAAGAACGAGGCCGGTGAAATCCGCGCCCTCGCCGAGATCGTCAAGGGTGGTTTCGTGTTCAAGGGCCTGAAGCCCGTGAACTGGTGCTTCGACTGCGGTTCGGCCCTGGCTGAAGCGGAAGTCGAGTACGAGAACAAGAAGTCCTCGACCATCGACGTGGCCTTCCCGATCGCTGACGAGGCCAAACTGGCTGCCGCGTTCGGTCTGGCCTCGCTGGGCAAACCTGCTGCGATCGTGATCTGGACTACCACCCCGTGGACCATCCCGGCCAACCAGGCGTTGAACGTGCACCCGGAATTCAACTACGCGCTGGTCGATATCGGCGACAAGCTGCTGGTGCTGGCTGAAGAGCTGGTGGAAGCCTGCCTGGCGCGCTATGGCGTGGAAGGTTCGGTCATCGCCACCACCACCGGTAAAGAACTGGAGCTGATCAACTTCCGTCACCCGTTCTACGATCGCCTGTCGCCGGTGTACCTGGCCGACTACGTCGAACTGGGCGCTGGCACCGGCGTGGTTCACTCCGCCCCGGCCTATGGCGTGGACGACTTCGTGACCTGCAAGAAATACGGCATGGTCAACGACGACATCCTCAACCCGGTACAGAGCAACGGCGTGTACGTGCCGTCGCTGGAATTCTTCGGCGGCCAGTTCATCTGGAAGGCCAACCCGGCCATCGTCGAAAAACTGACCGAAGTCGGTGCGCTGATGCACACCACCGTCATCGAACACAGCTACATGCACTGCTGGCGCCACAAGACCCCGCTGATCTATCGCGCCACCGCGCAGTGGTTCATCGGCATGGACAAGGAGCCAACCAGCGGCGACACCCTGCGCGTGCGCTCGCTCAAAGCCATTGAAGACACCAGGTTCGTCCCGGCCTGGGGCCAGGCGCGCCTGCACTCGATGATCGCCAACCGTCCGGACTGGTGCATCTCGCGTCAGCGCAACTGGGGCGTGCCGATCCCGTTCTTCCTCAACAAGGAAAGCGGCGAGCTGCACCCGCGTACCGTCGAGCTGATGGAAGAAGTCGCCAAACGCGTTGAAGTCGAAGGCATCGAGGCCTGGTTCAAACTCGACGCCGCCGAACTGCTCGGCGATGAAGCGCCTCAGTACGACAAGATCAGCGACACCCTCGACGTCTGGTTCGACTCGGGCACCACGCACTGGCACGTCCTGCGCGGTTCGCACCCGATGGGTCACGAGAGCGGCCCGCGTGCCGACCTCTACCTGGAAGGTTCCGACCAGCACCGTGGCTGGTTCCACTCGTCCTTGCTGACCGGTTGCGCCATCGACAACCACGCGCCGTACCGCGAACTGCTGACGCACGGCTTCACCGTCGACGAGTCCGGCCGCAAGATGTCCAAATCGCTAGGCAACGTGATCGCGCCGCAGAAGGTCAACGACACCCTGGGCGCCGACATCATGCGTCTGTGGGTCGCTTCGACCGACTACTCCGGCGAAATGGCGGTGTCCGAGCAGATCCTGCAGCGCAGCGCCGACGCCTATCGTCGTATCCGTAACACCGCGCGCTTCCTGCTTTCCAACCTGACCGGTTTCAACCCGGCCACCGACCTGCTGCCGGCCGAAGACATGCTGGCGCTGGATCGCTGGGCGGTGGATCGCACGCTGCTGCTGCAACGCGAGTTGCAAGAGCACTACGGCGAATACCGTTTCTGGAACGTCTACTCGAAGATCCACAACTTCTGCGTGCAGGAGCTGGGTGGTTTCTACCTCGACATCATCAAGGACCGCCAGTACACCACCGGCGCCGACAGCAAGGCACGGCGCTCGTGCCAGACCGCGCTGTTCCACATCTCCGAAGCGCTGGTGCGCTGGATCGCGCCGATCCTCGCCTTCACTGCCGATGAGCTGTGGCAATACCTGCCAGGCGAGCGTAACGAATCCGTCATGCTCAACACCTGGTACGAAGGTCTGACCGAGCTGCCGGAAGGCTTCGAGCTGGGTCGCGCCTACTGGGATCGCATCATGGAAGTGAAAGTCGCGGTCAACAAAGAGATGGAAATCCAGCGTGCGGCGAAAGCCGTCGGTGGCAACCTGCAGGCCGAAGTAACGCTGTTTGCCGAAGAAGCGCTGAGCGCCGATCTGGCCAAGCTGAGCAACGAGCTGCGCTTTGTCCTGATCACCTCGACTGCCAGCGTTGCGCCATTCGTGCAGGCTCCGGCCGATGCCGTGGTCACCGAAGTCAGTGGTCTGAAACTGAAGATCGTCAAATCGGCCTTCCCGAAATGCGCACGTTGCTGGCACTGCCGCGAAGACGTCGGCGTGAACCCGGAGCATCCGGAAATCTGCGGTCGTTGCGTCGACAACATCAGCGGCGCTGGCGAGGTTCGTCACTATGCCTGATGCCGTTGGCCGTTTCGGACGGCTGAGCTGGCTGTGGTTGAGCCTGCTGGTCCTGGTCATTGACCAGGCCAGCAAGTTCTACTTCGAAAGCAAGCTCGAAATGTTCCAGCAGATCGTGATCATTCCCGATCTGTTCAGCTGGACCCTGGCCTACAACACCGGCGCCGCCTTCAGCTTCCTCGCGGACAGCTCCGGCTGGCAGCGCTGGCTGTTTGCCCTGATCGCCATTGTGGTCAGTGCCGTGCTGGTGGTCTGGCTCAAGCGCCTGGGCCGCAACGACACCTGGCTGGCCGTCGCCCTGGCGCTGGTGCTGGGTGGCGCGCTGGGCAACCTGTATGACCGCATTGCCCTGGGCCATGTGATCGACTTCATTCTGGTGCACTGGCAGAACCGCTGGTATTTCCCGGCGTTCAACATTGCCGACAGCGCGATCACCGTCGGCGCGATCATGCTGGCGCTGGACATGTTCAAATCGAAGAAAACCGAAGAGGCCGCTCATGACTGAACCGCTATCGACTGAGCAACGCATCGGCCAGAACACCGAAGTCACGCTGCACTTTGCCCTGCGCCTGGAAAACGGTGATACCGTCGACAGTACGTTCGACAAGGCCCCGGCGACCTTCAAGGTCGGCGACGGCAACCTGCTGCCGGGTTTCGAAGCCGCACTGTTCGGCTTCAAGGCCGGCGACAAGCGCACCCTGACCGTCGAGCCGGAAAACGCCTTCGGTCAGCCGAACCCGCAGAACGTGCAGACCATCCCGCGTTCGCAGTTTACCGACATGGAGTTGTCACCGGGCCTGCTGGTGATCTTCAACGATGCGGCCAATACTGAATTGCCAGGTGTGGTGAAGGAATTCGACGACACGCAAGTGACCGTCGACTTCAACCACCCTCTGGCCGGCAAGACGCTGACCTTTGATGTCGAGATCATCAGCGTCAAAGCGATCTGAGTAATAATGCAAAACCAATGTGGGAGCGAGCCTGCTCGCGAATGCTGAATGACATTCAACGTTGGTGTTGTCTGACACACCGCTTTCGCGAGCAGGTCGAATCGTCACACCGTCGCTCCCACACTGTTTTCCACAGAATTCGTTATTTCTTGCGCGCAAGACACGAGGCACAGCATGCAAATCAAACTCGCCAACCCCCGTGGCTTCTGCGCCGGTGTGGACCGGGCGATCGAAATCGTCAACCGCGCCCTGGAAGTCTTCGGGCCGCCGATCTACGTGCGTCACGAAGTGGTGCACAACAAGTTCGTCGTTGAAGACCTGCGCAGCCGTGGCGCGATTTTCGTCGAAGAGCTCGATCAGGTGCCCGATGACGTCATCGTCATCTTCAGCGCCCACGGTGTTTCGCAAGCCGTGCGCAACGAAGCCGCCGGTCGTGGTTTGAAGGTTTTCGATGCAACCTGCCCGCTGGTAACCAAGGTGCACATCGAAGTCGCCAAATACAGCCGAGACGGTCGCGAGTGCATCCTGATCGGCCACGCCGGTCACCCGGAAGTCGAAGGCACCATGGGTCAGTACGATGCCAGCAATGGCGGTGCGATCTATCTTGTCGAAGACGAGAAGGACGTGGCCGAGTTGCAAGTGCGCAACCCGGAAAAACTCGCCTTCGTCACCCAGACGACGTTGTCGATGGACGACACCAGCCGCGTCATCGATGCCCTGCGCACGCGCTTCCCGGCGATCGGCGGTCCGCGCAAGGACGACATTTGCTACGCCACGCAAAACCGTCAAGACGCCGTCAAGCAACTGGCCGACGAGTGCGACGTGGTACTGGTGGTCGGCAGCCCGAACAGCTCCAACTCCAACCGTCTGCGTGAACTGGCTGAACGCATGGCGACCCCGGCCTACCTGATCGACGGTGCCGAAGACCTGCAACAGAGCTGGTTCGACGGCGTCGAGCGCATCGGCATTACCGCCGGCGCCTCGGCACCGGAAGTGCTGGTGCGTGGCGTCATTCAGCAATTGCAGGCCTGGGGCGCGACTGGTGCCGATGAGCTGGCCGGCCGTGAAGAGAACATCACGTTCTCGATGCCGAAAGAGCTGCGCGTCCGCTCGATCTGACGTTCCTGCTGCTGTCGCACAGCGCCTGTTCGGTCTCCTGACTGCTCAGGCGCACGCGACCGGTCGCCGCCAGCACGATCTGCCGCTGGCTGACCGGTGCGTGCGGCGAACAGATATGTATTGTCCCCGCCTGAAATCGCCGTCCCGGCATCAGCGGTTGCCCCAGATGACTGAACCGCACATAGCGGCTCACCCACCAGTTGCCGATAATCGGCACCTTCGCCTCACTGGCACGTTCAACCAGCAGCGGATTGCTGCTGTCCTCCGAACCCTTGCCGCTCAGATCCAGAATGATTCGCCAGCCACGGCTCCAGTCGCCGTCAATGCCATGGATCACCACGCTGTGATTGTGTGTCATAGCCAGCGTGCGGGCGTGGCGAATACCTTCGATCAGCGATTGCGCCGCATGATCGCGTTGAGTCGCTTCCTTGAGCGCAGCGAACGCCGGGCTGACCAGCAGCAGAACAATTGCGCCAATCGCCAGTCCCATAAGCAGTTCAATCAGGCTGAAACCGTGTTGCGGCATGAAAAATCCCTCCGTGGAGTGGTGTGAGCAGCGCAATCCGTGCGCCGCGCAGGGCAAATCAGTCGGCATGTGCCAAGCGAATGTTCTAGCGTGTAGAAGCAGGTATAGCCGACGGCAACGGAGGGCATCGATGGATCTTCGTACAAAAGGTTTCACGCTGGTCGAGTTGCTGGTCGCCATCGCGGTGTTCCTGGTACTGATCACGCTGGCGGTGCCGGCCTTTACCCGTACGATTCAGAGCAGCAAGGCGGATACCGAAGTCGGCGACCTGCAGCGCGCAATCAATTTTGCTCGCCTCGAAGCGATCAATCGCGGCGTGACCACGCGTTTGCGTCCGACCGCTGGCGGCAGTGTCTGGACCGGTGAGCTGGCGGTCTACGACAGTACCGGCAATCCGGCCAATGTGTTGCGGGTTGTTCCAGCGATGAGCAGCGGGGCGACTCTGACGCTACCTTTAGGAGTGACCGCACTGGATTTCAACAATCTTGGCGGTCTGGCGGCACCGTCGACGGCGGTGGTCATCGGTTACACGCTGGGCACGCAAAGCAGGACGCTGAACGTGTGTTTGAACGGACGCATTCAACTGGGTGGAAATTGCGGATGAGGGCAGGGAGCAAAATCGCACAGGAGGGCATGACGCTGATCGAAGTGCTGGTCGCGTTGCTGATTCTCACTGTCGGCCTGTTGGGCGCGGCGGCAGTGCAACTCAATGCGCTGAAGTACACCGACAGTTCGCGGATGACCAGTCAGGCGAGCTTTATTGCCTACGACATGATGGACCGCATTCGCGCCAATTCCGGCGCCGACTACACCACTACGCCGCCGACCTCGGGCAACCTCAGCGTGGCGCGGGATCAGGATCTCTACGACTTCACCACCAATATCGCCAACTTTGGCGGTCCGACCGCGACGGGCAGCATCACCCTCAACCAGCGTGTCTATACCATCACCATTACCTGGAGCGATGCGCGCGCTGCCAACGCTGCCAGTGCTCAGCGCAGTTTCGTGCTGACCAGTCGGGCGGCGGTCGATCCGGTGGCCACGCCATGAAGCATGCCAGCCGTGGTTTCGGTTTGATCGAGTTGCTGATCGCATTGGCTTTGGGTTTGATCGTTGTACTCGGTGTGGTGCAGATTTTCATCGCCGCAAAAAACACCTACGTCAGTCAGAACAGCGCCGCAGCAATGCAGGAGGACGCGCGTTTCGTCCTCAGCAAAATGATTCAGGAAATCCGCATGGTCGGCATGTTCGGCTGTCTCGGCACCATCACTGATTCGAGCAGCGCGGGCGACTTCAACGCCGCGCAACTCACCCCGATCAACTGGGATAACGCCAGTCTCAAGCTGACCATGGTCACCGCCGATGTCGGCAGCGGCGGGGGAACGCCGACCTGGACAGTGATTTCAGACTGTCGCAACAGCGCGGTCGCCTACAGCGGATTGCGCAGCCCGACCACGGGGCAAATCGCTTTCCCGATCCGCCGCCTGATCTACAGCTTCAGCAATAACCAGATCGTCATGGGCACCGGCAGCGGCAATCCCGCGCAGCAAGTGCTGGTGAACAACGTCAGCGCCTTCAACGTCACCTTCGGCCTGGCCAGCTCCGCGACCGACGTGGCGGCCTCCACTTACAGCAGCAATCCCGGCGATCCCGCGCGCATCCGCAGTGTGCGTCTGAGCCTGACCCTCACCGACCCGAACAACCGGGTGCGCAATCAAACCTTCAACGTGGTTGCGGCATTGCGCAATCGCTTGCAGTGAGGGGGCGGTGATGAGGATTTCCTTGCAACAACGTCAGGCACAGCGCGGCATGGTCTTGCTGGTCAGTCTGGTGTTTCTGCTGTTACTCACGTTGATTGGCTTGTCGTCGATGCAGAGCGCCAACCTGCAAGAAAAAATGGCCGGCAGCGTGAGCCTGCGCAATCAATCGTTCCAGTCTGCGGAAGCGGCGTTGCGTGTTGGCGAAAGCGCGGTGCAGCTGGACAGTTACTCGTTAGCCGTGTGCAGCGGCACGACCCAATGCCTGCCGCCGGCGGAGTCGTCAGTGGTCAGTTCGGCCGGCTTCAATTCGACCTCGGGGGTGACCTGGGTCGCCGCCGGTAATGGCTTCTATGGCGTGCAGAACATCGGCACGACCCTGACGGCAGTGAACGTGCCAAGTAACACCTCGGCGACGTTGTATCGAGTCACCGCAGTCGGCATCGCCGGCAATTCGCGTAGCGTGGTGGAGAGTATCTATGCGAAGTATTGAGCGCTGCGCCTCGCTGCTGATCGGCATGCTCCTGAGTTTCTATCTGGCGGCGCCGGCGTGGGCATTCACCCCTTCCGATTCGCCGCTGCTGAGCGCGGCTGCGGTGGCGCCGAACGTGATGCTGCTGATCGATGATTCGGGGAGTATGAACAGCATTATCTACGCCGCCGGATTCGACCCGAACGTCAACCGCACACCCGCCCGGCAGTGCAATGCTTTTCTCGGATTGTGCTCTGCACTCAATGCGCCGCAGATTACCGGCGACACAGTGTTTCTATCGAGCCTGCCGACTTCCGGTTGCTCGGGAGGCGCCTATGCGTTCTACAACAACAGCGTGGCGCCCTTGTGCCTCAAGCTCCCCGACCCCGTAGGCAACGAGAACACTCGGTATTCCGCCGATTACATTTCCTACATAGTCAGCCTGGCTAACAGCACCGGCACCCGCGACTTCACCACGGGGGCGATCCCCAACGATTACCGGATGAACGTCGCGCGCAACGTTTCCACCGCACTGGTCAGCAGCAACCGCACCCTGCGCATGGGCCTGTCGACGTTCAACCCGGCCACCAGCAGCAATCCGGGCAATGGTGGCTTCATCGCGCGCTCGATCACCGATCTGTCGCCGGTTACCGGCAGCGTGACCCAGGCCCAGGCGGACGCTAACTACAATGCGCTGATTTCATCGATCAACGGCTTGAATGCCGTGGCCAATACACCGTTGGCCGAGAGCTATTACGAAGTGACTCGCTATATGCGTGGCCTGGCGCCGTATTACAACGGCACGCCGGCGACCTATACCAGCCCGATTCAATATCGCTGCCAGAAAAACTACGGCGTGGTGATCACCGATGGCTTGCCGACCTACGACCGTACGTTCCCCACCAATGATCCACTGGGGGGCAGCCGTTTACCGAACTGGGATGGCGTGAATAACGATGGCGACAACCTCAACGGTGACGGCGAAGGCGACACCCTGTATCTGGATGACATTGCCAAATTCGCCTTCGACATCGACATGCGCTCGACCGGTACCGACGCCGCCGGCAAGAGCTGGAACGCGGTGGATTTTCCCCGGCAGAACATGAACACCTACACCGTCGGTTTCGCTGCGGATAACGACATGTTGTCCGACGCCGCCAGTTATGGGCAGGGCAGGTACTACCAGGCGACCGACAGCTCCGGGCTCAATGCGGCGTTATCGTCGGCATTGAGCGATATCACTTCCAAGGCCGGCTCCGGTGGCGCCGGCGTCGCCAGCAGCAGCACCTTGAGCAGTGGCAGCAGTTTTTACCAGACCACTTACGATCCCAAGGATTGGCGCGGTACGATCAGGTCGTTCGGCTTTACCTCGACCGGCACGGTAAACACCTCGGCGGCGCAATGGTCGACCGACACCTCGATCGTGCCCTCTGCCACGGCGTCGACTTTCCAGTCATGGAACACCGCGAGCAATGCGCCAATTGCGCTGGCATTCGGCAGCTTTTCCCCAGCCCAGCAGACCACGCTGAATCAGGGCCTGCCCACCGGTATCAACGGCAATGATCTGGTCGAGTGGAGCAAAGGTACCAACAAGGCCGGGCTCAAGGTGCGTAGTGCGCTGCTCGGCGACATCATCAATTCGCCACTGGTGCTCGCGTCGCCTTCGGACAAGACCGCATCCGATTTGACGGGTGACAGCAGCTACACCAACTACCTGACGACCAAGGCTGCGAACATGAATACCAGTCTGGTGGTGAACGCCAACGACGGTTTCGTCAACGTGATCAATTCGGCGAACGGCACCCGCCGTTATGCCTATATGCCCTCCAGCGTGCTGCCTTCCCTGCGACTGATCGCGGACACCAACTACGTCAACGGCGTCAGCCACAAATTTCTGGTGGATGGTCAGGTCGGCGTGTTCGATGCGCAGGCCGGAACCACCTGGAAAACCCTGGCCATTGGCGGAACGGGGGCCGGCGGCAAAACCTTCTATGGGCTGCAACTGTTCGATGCCTCGGCAGGTAACGTGATCAGGGCGCTGTGGGAAGTCAGTGCGCCGGCCACGGCCAACACGGCGAATGCGTTCAATGATCTGGGTTACGCCTATGCCAGGCCGGAAGTGGCACGCTTGGCCAATGGTCGCTGGGCGACTTTCATCGCCAATGGCTACGGCAGCAATTCGGGGGTTGCGGCTTTATATGTACTGGATGCGCTGGATGGTTCGCTGATCAGAAAAATCGTCGTCGACAGCACGGAAACCACCAACGGTCTGTCATCCGTGGAACTCAGGGTGAACTCTTCGAACGTGGTACAGGCGGCCTACGCTGGCGACCTGAAAGGACGCATGTGGAAATTCGACCTGAGCGCGACGGCGCCGGAAAGCTGGGGCGTGGCGTTTGCCGGCAAGCCTTTGTTCACCGCGCCGGGCGGGGCAACGCAGCCGATCACCGCGCAACCGCTGCTGGCGGATAACGCTCAGGGCGGCAAGCAGGTTTTCTTTGGCACCGGCAAGTTCAACGAAACCGCCGACAAGACCAACAAGGATCTGCAGGCGTTCTATTCAATCTGGGATGCAGAAGGTGGGGCCGGACAAATCACCGTCAGCAGTTTGCAGGCGCAGGCGATTACCGGTTCGTTCTCCGGCAGTTCCGGGCAGTTCCTGACCACCAGCCAGAATGAAACGACGTATCCGGGAGAGAAAGGCTGGTATTTGCCGCTGGTGTACAACAACGTGCTGACCGGCGAGCGCGTGATCAACCAGGCGAGCATTGTGTTGGGGCGAGTCGTTTTTACCACCGCCAGCGTCGATACCACTGACCCGTGTTCTAGCTTTGGTACGGGCAGACTGGTCGAACTGGATGCGTTCAACGGTAAGATGCTCAACTACGCCGTGATCGACACCACGGGTGACCGTTTGGTCGACAGCAATGACACGATATCCAGTGGCGTGGTATTCACCGGTGGCATTCCGACCCTTAACGTCATTTCCCGAGATGCCAAGACCAAGCTCGTGAGCGACACCAGTGGTGTCATCACCACAGTTGTGGAAAAGGGTGGCGGCGGCAGCCGTCGTATCATGTGGCGACAAATCCAGTAAGCGAGAATTTGAGGCATGCGCAGATCCAGCCGAGGTTTTACCCTGATCGAAATCATGATCGTCATCGCGATTATCGGGATCATCCTCACCATCAGCATTCCCAGCTACAACGAATACGTGAAGAAGGGCCGTCGCGCCGAAGTGGTCTCGCTGCTCTCGGAGCAGGCGCAGACCCTCGAACGCTTCTACACCCGCAACAATGTCTACACCGGCGTCACCGGGCTGAGCACGGGCAATGATTTCTACACCATCACTCCAACGCTGACCGACCAGACCTTTGTGCTGACCGCGATTCGTAAAACCGGATCGGCCATGGCCACCGACAAATGCGGTGATTTCACCCTGACCAATACCGGCGTGCGAAGCATGAACAACGCGACCACCGGAGTGACCACCAAGGATTGCTGGGGCCGCTGACGCACTCTCTTTCGGGCGCCTTTTGCGCCCACTGTCTTTTTTTACGGTTGGATCAAACATGACCAGGCAACAGCAAGTGGTGATTGTCGGTGGCGGGGTAATTGGCCTGCTCGCTGCCTACAATCTCGCCTCCGAAGTGCGCAGCGTAGTGCTGCTGGACCGCTCGAATGTCGGCCAGGAGTCGTCCTGGGCCGGCGGCGGCATTGTTTCGCCGCTGTATCCGTGGCGCTACAGCCCGGCGGTTACTGCGCTGGCGCATTGGTCGCAGGATTTTTACCCACAGCTCGGCGAGCGCTTGTTTGCCGGCACCGGGGTCGATCCTGAAGTCCACACCACCGGCCTGTACTGGCTGGATCTGGACGATGAAGCCGCAGCGCTGGCCTGGGCCGAGCGCGAACAACGGCCACTGCGGGCTGTGGATATCTCGGCGGCGCATGACGCGGTGCCGGTCCTCGGCAGCGGTTTCAGCCGGGCGATCTACATGGCCGATGTCGCCAACGTGCGCAACCCACGGCTGGTCAAGTCGCTGAAAGCGGCATTGCTGGCGCTGCCGAACGTGACGATTCATGAGCAGTGCGAAGTCAGTGGTTTCGTCCGCGAAGGCGAGCGCGTGGTTGGTGTGCAAACCTCCACTGGGGTGATCAGCGGCGACGAGATTGTGCTGACGGCGGGGGCGTGGAGCGGTGATCTGCTCAAGACGCTGAACCTGACGCTGCCGGTAGAACCCGTCAAAGGCCAAATGATTCTCTACAAGTGCGCGGCTGATTTTCTGCCGAGCATGGTGCTGGCCAAGGGGCGTTACGCGATTCCGCGTCGCGATGGTCATATTCTGATCGGCAGTACGCTGGAGCACGAAGGCTACGACAAGACCCCGACCGATGTGGCGCTGGAAAGCCTCAAGGCCTCGGCGATCGAGTTGTTGCCGGCGCTGGCGGATGCCGAAGTGGTCGGGCATTGGGCCGGGCTGCGGCCGGGTTCGCCGGAAGGCGTGCCGTACATTGGCCGGGTGCCGGGGTTCGAGGGTTTGTGGCTGAACTGCGGGCATTACCGCAATGGGCTGGTGCTGGCGCCGGCCTCGTGTCAGTTGTTTGCCGATGTGATGCTGGGGCGGGCTCCGATCATTGACCCGGCGCCGTATGCGCCTGAGGGCCGTATTTAGTCAGAGGCTGGTAGACCGCCTTCGCGAGCAGGCTCGCTCCCACAGGAATACCCATTCCAAATGTGGGAGCGAGCCTGCTCGCGAAAGGGCCCTTCAATCCAGACCCAACTTCTTCAGCCGATAACGCATCGACCGAAACGACAGACTCAACCGCTGCGCCGCCGCCGTGCGGTTCCAGCGGGTTTCCTCCAGCGCCTGCAGAATGAGTTTGCGCTCGACGCTCTCCAGATAATCCTCGAGATTGTCGATCTGCGTCAGATCAGCCGTCGCCCCATCCGCGGCGCAATTTCCTTCGCTCAAACGCAGATCCTGCGCTTCGATCGTGCGCTGTTCACACAAAGTGTGCGCGCGTTCGAGGACATTCTCCAGTTCGCGCACGTTGCCGGGAAAGCGATAGTTCTTCAGCGCCTCCAGCGCTTGCGGATGCAGGCGCGCTTCGGGTTGTCCAGTGTCCTTGGCCAGACGCTTGAGCACATGCATGGCGAGCGCCTCGATGTCGTCGCGACGTTCACGCAGGGAGGGCACGCGCAGTTCAATGACGTTGAGCCGGTAATACAGATCCTGACGGAAGCGCTCGGCCGCGACTTCGGCTTCAAGGTCTTTGTGTGTGGCACACAGGATGCGCACGTCGACCACCGTTTCCTGCTGGCCGCCGACGCTGCGCACGGCTTTTTCCTGAATCGCCCGCAGCAGTTTCACCTGCATCGGCAGTGGCAGATCGGCAACTTCATCGAGAAACAGAGTGCCGCCATGGGCCGCCTGGAACAGCCCCGGCTTGTCTTCGACGGCACCGGTGAAACTGCCTTTGCGGTGGCCGAAGAATTCGCTTTCCATCAGCTCCGACGGAATCGCCCCGCAGTTCACCGGCACAAAGGGCTGGCTCGCGCGCGGGCCTTGTTCGTGAATCAGGCGTGCGACCAGTTCTTTGCCGCTGCCGGATTCACCGCTGATGTACACCGGCGCCTGGCTGCGCGCGAGCTTGTCGATCTGCTTGCGCAGATTGGCCATCGGCGGCGAGTCGCCCAGCAAGCGTCGCTCGATTGCCGTACTCAGGCCACCGGCTGTCGGCATGCGCAGCGCCGAGCTGACCAGCTCGCGCAGTCGCGGCAGCTCCACTGGTTTGGTGAGGAAATCGAACGCGCCGGCCTTCAGCGCATTGATCGCCGTTTCCAGGCTTCCGTACGCGGTGATCATCGCCACCGGCAGATGCGGAGCGCGCTGCTGGATGTGTTGCACCAGCTCCAGCCCGGTGCCGTCGGGCAGGCGCATGTCGGTCAGGCACAGGTCAAAGTGCTCGCGCTGTAACAGCGCCTGAGCCTCGCCCAGGTTGCGTGCGCTGAAGGTCTCGAGTTTCATCCGTCCCAGGGTGATTTCCAGGAGCTCGCGGATATCCGGTTCGTCGTCGACGATAAGAATTTTTTGCCGTGGGCTTGTATTCAACTTTGTTTCCGTCCGTGAGCAAAGGTGATGCGAAAGCAGCCGCCGCCTTGGCGTGATTTGAAGTCTAGGCGTGCCTGGTTGCTTTCGCACAGCTCACGGGACAGATAAAGGCCAAGACCGGTGCCCTGGCTGCTGGTGGTGAAGAACGGTTCGAACAGATGCGCCTGCTCGTCGGCCGACACGCCGGGGCCGTTGTCCTGCACTTCGAGTACTGCCAACTGGCTGTCGGGGTCGACGAACAGCGCCAGCCAGACCTCGGCCTGCTCGTGCAACTGGGCACTGTGCCGCCAGGCGTTGCGGATCAGATTGTCGAGAATCTGCCGCAGCTGGTTGGGGTCCATCAGCGTGGTGAAGTCGCCCGAATTGATCCGTAGATGAATGTGCTGGCGCTCGGTGGCCTGCTCGCGGGTTTCGCCGACGAAGTCTTCCAGCCACGGCTTGAGGTCCAGCCGTTGCGGTGCGCTTTGCTGACGGCGGGACAATTGCAGGACGTTTTCGATGACTCGGTTCATGCGCTGGGAGTGATCTTGAATAATCTGCGTCAGACGCCGATCCGCGCTATCGAGTTCCTCGGACTCGGCCAACAGCTGCGCGGCATGACTGATTGCGCCCAACGGATTGCGAATTTCGTGGGAGATGCCCGCGGTCAAACGCCCGAGCGCAGCGAGTTTGAGTTGCTGCGCCTGTTGAGTGATTTGCGCCAGATCTTCGAGAAACACCAGGGTCTGCTGGTTCGGGCTCTGCTCGAGGGCGATGAAGCTTGGTTGCAGCTCGAGGCCGTTACCGGGGATTTTCAGGCTCTGCGGGCGCAAGGTCGGGTTGTTGCGCCACAGTTGCAGGCGATCGACCAGCGCGGGCGAATACTCATCGATCAAATGGCCTTGCAGGTGGCTATGGCCGAGCAGGCTCTGCGCGCTGTGATTGGCCAGTTGGACCCGGCGTAGCTCATCGAGCACCAGAATGCCAGTGCGCATGCGTTGCAGGATCAACGCGTTGAGCGCTTCCAGGCCAACCACTTCACTGGCGCGCTGTTCGGCGAGGGTTTCACTGACTTCGAGGCGGCGGATCAGCCCTTGCACCAGCAACGAGGCGGCAAAGCACAGCGCGCCGAGGGTGCCGGCTTGCAGGTAGGCGTTGGCGCTGAGGGGATGGCTGAAGCTCAGCAGAAAGCTCAGGCCGACAATGCCGATCGCCGCGATGGCGGCAATCAGCAGGCCGATGCGCCGGCGCAGCAGGGTATTGCTGATCGCCACCGAGACGACCAACAGATTGCCCAGCGCACTGGCGACGCCACCAGCGGCGTAGAACAGGCCGCACAACAGCAGCACATCGACCAACGCTAAAGTGAACAGTTGCGCCGGGCGCCGGGTGTTTTCGAGGAACACCACCAGCAGCATATTGATGATCAGATACAGCCAGCTGCCACCGCGCAGCAGATCGTCGTTGGCCGACGTCAGCAGGCGGTTGTCCATGTTGCTGGAGATCAGCAGCACCAGGGTGATGCCGACACTCAAGCGGTACAGGTGATAAAGGCGCAGCAGACGCTGAGCCTGTTTCTGGTCGGCGTTGGCGGCCTCAGCGACCACTGGCGCCCGGGCCTTGCTCAAGATGAGCCTGGCTGCAATACCATTGTTGCTGGTTACCCAGGGCGCGGTCGCGCGGCAGGTGCACGCCGCAATGGGCGCAACGCACCATCGGCGGGGCGTCCTGTTCGCGTGGCGATCGGGTGGACGAGGCGGGGGCCTTGAATTTGCGCCAGAGCCAGATGGCGGCGAAGATCAGGGCAATCCAGAACAATAAACGAAGCATGATGAGCTGCTTTTCGACTGATGATCCGGCAGTTTAGCCAAGGACCCGAGCAGCGCACAGCCTATTAAAGCGCGGCAATAAAAAAGGGAGATCCGCAGATCTCCCTTTTTCGTACAACCGGTGTGATCAGTCGAACACGCCGAAGGTCATGTAGCTGAACCACGAGCGGTCTGTGTCGCTGGATTCCGGCTCTGGCTCTTCGATCACGTCGCCATTTTCGTCTTTAGGCTTGAGCTCGTTCGGGATCGCGTCTTTCGCGTCCTGGAACTGCTTCTGCACGTCCTGGTTGGCGCGGGTCTCGCCCGGCGGCAGCGGTGGACGGGATTCGATCAGGCCCAACGTCGCCTTGCTCAGGAACGAACGGTTGTCGGCTTCGGCTACGCGTGGCACGAACTGGCCGTCCTGCAGGTTTGGGTGATCCGGGTAGTTGAGTTTCAGGGTTTCCAGACTGGTGGCCGCCAGATCGTCGAGGTGCAGACGCTGGTAGGCTTCGGTCATTACCGCCAGGCCGTCGCCGACCGATGGGGTTTCCTGGAAGTTTTCCACCACGTACTTGCCACGGTTGGCAGCGGCTACGTAAGCCTGACGGGTCAGGTAGTAGTCGGCCACGTGGATTTCGTAGGCGGCCAGCAGGTTGCGCAGGTAGATCATGCGCTGCTTGGCGTCCGGCGCGTAGCGGCTGTTCGGGTAGCGGCTGGTCAACTGGGCGAACTCGTTGTACGAGTCGCGGGCGGCGCCCGGGTCACGCTTGGTCATGTCCAGCGGCAGGAAGCGCGCCAGCAGGCCGACGTCCTGGTCGAACGAGGTCAGACCCTTGAGGTAGTACGCGTAATCCACGTTCGGATGCTGCGGATGCAAACGAATGAAACGCTCGGCGGCGGACTTTGCAGCTTCCGGCTCGGCGTTCTTGTAGTTGGCGTAGATCAACTCCAGCTGAGCCTGATCGGCGTAGCGACCGAACGGATAACGCGACTCCAGAGCCTTCAGCTTGGCTGTGGCGCTGGTGTAGCTGTTGTTGTCCAGATCAGTCTGAGCCTGCTGATACAGCTCGGCTTCGCTGAGGTTTTCGTCTACGACTTCCTTCGATGAGCAAGCAGCGGTCAATGCGAGGATGGCGATCAGCAGCAGGTGTTTCACTTGCATGGCGGCTTGCGTCCCTATGACGGCCGCTGTCTTGGGCGGGGCCGTCCTGTTATGATGAGCGCCCCGTTGAAAGCCTCGGGGCAAAAGACGCCGTATTTAACCACAAGCGCGCAGCCGAAACCAAAGGCTGTGCCGACGCCCAGTCCGAGCATGTCCGATAAAATTGAACTTCGCGCAGAGGTGCCGTCCGAATTGGGCGGCCAACGCCTCGATCAAGTCGCCGCCCAACTCTTCGCTGAGCACTCACGCTCGCGCCTTTCCGCCTGGATCAAAGAAGGTCGCCTGACTGTGGACGGGGCGGTGATCCGCCCGCGCGACATTGTGCATGGCGGTGCCATCCTTGAGCTGACTGCCGAGCAGGAAGCCCAGGGCGAGTGGATCGCCCAGGACATCGAGCTCGACATCGTCTATGAAGACGACGACATCCTGGTGATCAACAAGCCTGCGGGCCTGGTGGTGCACCCGGCTGCCGGTCACGCCGATGGCACCTTGCTCAACGCTTTGTTGCACCATGTGCCGGACATCATCAATGTCCCGCGTGCCGGTATCGTGCATCGACTGGACAAGGACACCACCGGTCTGATGGTGGTGGCCAAGACCATTCAGGCGCAGACCAAGCTGGTCGCGCAATTGCAGAGCCGCAGCGTCAGCCGCATCTATGAGTGCATCGTCATTGGCGTGGTCACCGCCGGTGGCAAGATCAACGCACCGATCGGACGCCACGGCCAGCAACGCCAGCGCATGGCGGTGATGGAAGGCGGCAAGCCTGCTGTCAGCCACTACCGCGTGCTCGAGCGTTTCCGTTCCCACACCCACGTGCGGGTAAAACTGGAAACCGGTCGGACCCACCAGATCCGCGTGCATATGGCGCACATCAACTTCCCGTTGGTCGGCGACCCGGCGTACGGCGGGCGTTTCCGCATTCCGCCTGCGGCCAACCCGACCATGGTGGAATCGCTCAAGCACTTCCCGCGTCAGGCCCTGCACGCGCGCTTCCTTGAACTGGATCACCCGACGAGCGGTGAGCGGATGAGCTGGGAATCGCCGCTGCCGGAAGATTTCGTCTGGCTGCTGACCCTGCTCAAGCAGGATCGCGAGGCGTTCGTCGGATGAACTGGCTGACGCCGGACTGGCCTGCGCCGGCCAGCGTCAGGGCCTGTGTCACCACCCGCGAGGGCGGTGTCAGTGAGGCGCCATTCGACAGCCTTAATCTGGGCGATCATGTCGATGATCGTCCTGAGGCCGTTGCCGAGAACCGTCGGCGTCTGACCGAGCACTTTTCTATACAGCCTGCCTGGTTGCAGCAAGTGCACGGGATAGCCGTGGTTCATGCTGATCCGGGCATTGTTGCGACGGCAGATGCCAGTTGGACGGCAACCCCAGGAATCGCCTGCGCGGCGATGACGGCGGATTGCTTGCCGGCCTTGTTCTGCAACCGTGCCGGCACTCGCGTCGCTGCGGCTCACGCCGGTTGGCGCGGTCTGGCAGCGGGTGTGCTTGAGGCAACCCTCGACAGTCTTGATGTTGCACCTGAAGACATTCTGGTCTGGCTCGGCCCGGCCATCGGCCCGCAGGCTTTTGAAGTCGGTGCGGAAGTACGCGAAGTCTTCATCAATCAATTGCCTGAAACGGCCACAGCCTTCGTGCCAAGCAGCAATGCCGGCAAGTTCATGGCTGATATCTATCTGCTGGCGCGCCTGCGTCTGGCTGAACGGGGTGTCACGGATGTTTATGGTGGCGGTTTCTGCACCGTGACCGATCCGCGCTTCTTTTCTTACCGCCGTGCGTCGCGCACCGGTCGTTTCGCCTCCCTTGTTTGGCTCACCCGCTAAACTCTCTGATCTGCATCAACTCTCCGACGCTTGAATCTCCCAGAATCGACCGCATCTACAGTGGTATCTGGCAGGTTTCTTTATTCAGGATGGTTTCTTAGGTCCGGCCTGCTCAAAAGGAAGGTGACCCATGCGTATAGACCGTTTAACCAGCAAATTGCAGTTGGCCCTGTCCGACGCCCAGTCGTTGGCGGTTGGCCACGATCATCCGGCCATCGAGCCGGCGCACTTGATGCAGGCCATGCTTGAACAGCAGGGCGGTTCGATCAAGCCGCTGCTGATGCAAGTAGGCTTCGACGTCAACAGCTTGCGTAAAGAGCTGACCAAAGAGCTCGACCAATTACCGAAAATCCAGAACCCGACCGGCGACGTGAACATGTCGCAGGATCTGGGGCGCCTGCTCAATCAGGCTGACCGTCTGGCCCAGCAGAAAGGCGACCAGTTCATCTCCAGCGAGCTGGTGCTGCTCGCCGCGATGGACGAGAACAGCAAGCTCGGCAAGTTGCTGCTCGGCCAGGGCGTGAGCAAGAAAGCCCTGGAAAACGCGATCAATAACTTGCGTGGCGGCGAAGCGGTGAATGACGCCAACCACGAAGAGTCGCGGCAGGCGCTGGACAAGTACACCGTCGACCTGACCAAGCGCGCCGAGGACGGCAAGCTCGATCCGGTGATCGGCCGTGACGACGAAATCCGTCGGACCATTCAGGTTCTGCAACGCCGTACCAAGAACAACCCGGTCCTCATCGGTGAACCTGGCGTGGGTAAAACCGCGATCGCTGAAGGTCTGGCCCAGCGCATCATCAACGGCGAAGTGCCGGACGGCCTCAAGGGCAAACGCCTGCTGTCGCTGGACATGGGCGCACTGATCGCCGGTGCCAAGTATCGCGGTGAGTTCGAAGAGCGCCTCAAAGGCCTGCTCAACGAACTGTCGAAGCAGGAAGGGCAGATCATTCTGTTCATCGACGAACTGCACACTATGGTCGGCGCCGGTAAAGGCGAAGGCTCGATGGACGCCGGTAACATGCTCAAACCCGCGCTGGCCCGTGGCGAGTTGCACTGCGTCGGCGCGACCACGCTCAACGAGTACCGCCAATATATAGAGAAGGACGCGGCGCTCGAGCGGCGTTTCCAGAAAGTCTTGGTGGACGAGCCAAGCGAAGAAGACACCATCGCCATTCTGCGCGGCCTCAAGGAACGTTACGAGGTTCACCACAAGGTGGCGATCACTGACGGCGCGATCATCGCCGCGGCCAAGCTCAGCCATCGCTACATCACTGACCGGCAGCTGCCGGACAAGGCCATCGACCTGATCGACGAGGCCGCCAGCCGCATCCGCATGGAGATCGACTCCAAACCGGAAGTACTCGATCGCCTCGAGCGGCGCCTGATTCAGCTGAAAGTGGAATCCCAGGCACTGAAGAAAGAAAGCGACGACGCGGCGAAGAAACGTCTGGAAAAACTCCAGGAAGAAATCGAGCGTCACGAGCGTGAGTATTCCGATCTGGAAGAAATCTGGAACTCGGAAAAAGCCGAGGTGCAGGGCTCTGCGCAGATTCAACAGAAGATCGAACAGTCGCGTCAGGAACTGGAAGCGGCGCGCCGCAAAGGTGACTTGAACCGCATGGCCGAGTTGCAGTACGGGGTGATCCCGGATCTGGAGCGCAGCCTGCAGATGGTCGACCAGCACGGCAAGAGCGAAAACCAGTTGCTGCGCAGCAAGGTGACCGAGGAAGAGATTGCCGAAGTCGTGTCGAAGTGGACCGGCATCCCGGTGTCGAAAATGCTCGAAGGCGAGCGCGACAAGCTGATGAAGATGGAAAGCCTGTTGCATAAACGGGTAATCGGTCAGGAAGAGGCGGTCGTGGCCGTGGCCAACGCCGTGCGGCGTTCCCGTGCCGGGTTGTCCGACCCGAATCGTCCGAGCGGCTCGTTCATGTTCCTCGGCCCGACCGGTGTCGGTAAAACCGAGCTGTGCAAGGCGCTGGCCGAATTCCTCTTCGACACGGAAGAGGCGATGGTGCGGATCGACATGTCCGAGTTCATGGAAAAACATTCCGTGGCTCGTCTGATTGGTGCGCCACCGGGCTACGTCGGCTATGAAGAGGGCGGTTATCTGACCGAAGCGGTGCGTCGCAAGCCGTATTCGGTGATCCTCATGGATGAAGTCGAGAAGGCGCACCCGGATGTGTTCAACATCCTCCTGCAAGTGCTCGAGGATGGCCGTCTGACCGACAGTCACGGGCGTACGGTGGACTTCCGCAACACGGTGATCGTGATGACGTCCAACCTCGGCTCGATGCAGATCCAGGAGCTGGTCGGTGATCGTGAAGCGCAGCGTGCCGCGGTGATGGACGCGCTGACGTCGCACTTCCGGCCGGAGTTCATCAACCGCGTCGACGAAGTGGTGATCTTCGAGCCGCTGGCACGCGACCAGATCGCCGGGATTACCGAGATCCAGTTGGGTCGTCTGCGCAGTCGTCTGGCCGAGCGCGAGCTGAAGCTGGAGCTGAGTCCGGAGGCGATGGACAAGCTGATCGCCGTCGGTTACGACCCGGTGTATGGCGCGCGTCCTTTGAAACGGGCGATCCAGCGCTGGATCGAAAACCCGCTGGCGCAGTTGATCCTGTCGGGACATTTCATGCCAGGCGACACCGCCACTGGCAAGGTCGAGAACGACGAAATCGTTTTCGGCTAAGCCTCAGCAGCAATGAAACCGGGAAGGCCTCGCATTGCGAGGCCTTTTTTTCGCCAGGCTGTTGAACTCAAAGGAAAAGGCTTGTAAAGTGCGCCCCGCAGTCAGTCACCGGCAGCGTTTCAACCCACCGGGTTGGAATCTGAAATAAGTTGCAAATCATTAACTTGAAAGCAATTTAGGGGGTTGACAGAGGTGTTCTAGGTTGTAGAATAGCGCGCCTCAGACACACGAACGCAGCGATGCGAACGGGTGGCGAGAAGCAACAAGGCTTCACCGTTGTAACTTGAAATATGTAGTTCCGTGATAGCTCAGTCGGTAGAGCAAATGACTGTTAATCATTGGGTCCCAGGTTCGAGTCCTGGTCACGGAGCCAATTTCAAATCGGGGTATAGCGCAGTCCGGTAGCGCGCCTGCTTTGGGAGCAGGATGTCAGGAGTTCGAATCCCCTTACCCCGACCATATTTGGGTCGTTAGCTCAGTTGGTAGAGCAGTTGGCTTTTAACCAATTGGTCGTAGGTTCGAATCCCACACGACCCACCATTTTTGAAACCAGTTAGCGCTGGGATCGAATCTTAAGATCAGAGGCCAAAAGCGCTGATCGAAGAAGGCGATCTTTGAAAGGTCGCCTTTTTTTTACCGGGGTATAGCGCAGTCCGGTAGCGCGCCTGCTTTGGGAGCAGGATGTCAGGAGTTCGAATCCCCTTACCCCGACCATATTGAAAATCCTCGTATCGAAAGATACGGGGATTTTTTTTGCCTGCCGAAAGGCGAATCCCTTCAAGTCGTCATACAACCTGCCGATAGCCCGCTAACAAGAGGGGACTGCCAACGCTTCGCCCCTTGAATCTGGCCATTACAAGAATAAGGGCGTTCGTCATGTTGCTTCGTCAGTTGAATATTGCTCCCCGGGCTGCCCTGGGATTTGCCCTGATCGCGGTGTTGGTGGCCTTGCTCGGCGTGTTTGCGCTGGGGCAGATGTCGAGCATTCGCGACAGTGAGGTAGCGGTGGAGAACCGCTGGTTGCCAAGTATTCGTGGCGGCGACGAGATCCGCGAACTGATGCTGCGCATCCGCACCATTTCCCTGCGCATGGCGCTCGATCAGGATCCGGCCAACATCGCCACCTATCGCGGCCAGATGGACACCCGCGACAAGGAGCTGAGCGAGAAGATCGCCGCCTACGACAAACTGGTCGACACTGCCGAGGGTCAGCAGCTGTATGACCAGTTCAAGAAAACCTTCGCCGCCTATCGCACCGGCATTGCCCAGTCATTCACTCTCGCCGAGCAAGGCAAGCGTGACGAGCTGACCAAATTGCTGCTGGTCGACATGAAGACCGTGGTCGACGGCTCCGGCAAGCAACTCAACGATCTGGCCGATCTGTTCGCCCGCCAGGTCGCCGCCGAAAGCGAGAAGTCCGCCGCGCATTACGAAACCTCGCGGACAATCGTAACCCTGTTCATCGCCCTGGCAGCACTGGCCACGGTGGCATTGGCGATGTTGCTCACACGCAGTATCGTGCGCCCGCTGAGCAGCGCCGTAAGCGCCGCGGAAAGCGTCGCGCAGGGCGATCTGACCCGCCCCATCGAAACCCATGGCAACGACGAAGTCAGCCGCTTGCTCAAGGCCCTGGCGACGATGCAGCAGAACCTGCGCGAGACCCTGCAAGGCATCAGTGGCTCAGCCACGCAGTTGGCCACCGCCGCTGACGAACTGAGCGCCGTCACCGTCGACAGCACCCAAGGCCTGCAGCAGCAGAACAACGAAATCGAACAAGCCGCCACGGCGGTCAATCAGATGACCGCTGCGGTGGAGGAGGTCGCGCGCAACGCGGTATCGACGTCCGATGCCACGCGTCAATCCAGTCAGTCGGCGCAGTTGGGTCAGGAGCGCGTCAGCGAAACCGCCAGCGCTATCAGCGCCTTGGCCAGTGATGTGCAGAACACCGGCGAATTGGTGCAGTCGCTGGCCAATCAGTCGCAAGACATCGGTAAGGTTCTGGACGTGATTCGCGCCATCGCCGAGCAGACCAATCTGCTGGCGCTCAACGCGGCCATTGAAGCGGCACGCGCGGGTGAAAGCGGTCGAGGTTTTGCGGTAGTGGCCGATGAGGTGCGCGCACTGGCGTATCGCACCCAGCAATCGACGCAGGAAATCGAGCAAATGGTGCAAGGCATGCGCAGCGGCTCGAGCCTGGCGCTGGATTCAATGCAGGCCAGCGCTTCCCGTGCGGCGAGCACGCTGGTCCTGGCTGAGCGGGCGGGCGAGGCGCTGGTGACGATTACAGCTTCGGTGCACCAGATTCACGAGCGCAACCTAGTCATCGCCAGCGCCGCTGAAGAACAGGCGCAGGTGGCGCGGGAAGTGGATCGCAATCTGGTGAATATTCGCGACCTGTCGGTGCGTTCGGCTGCGGGTGCTGACCAGACCAGCGCATCGAGCCATGAACTGTCGCAACTGGCCAATGCCCTGCAAGGCATGGTGCGACGCTTCCAGCTCTGATGAACAGAGATCAATTGTAGGAGTGAGCCTGCTCGCGATAGCGGTGGTTCAGGCATTGCATGAGTGAAGGATAGATCGCCATCGCGAGCAGGCTCACTCCTACATATATCGTGGTTGTCTGCTGAATTGCGCACAACACAAGACAATGTGGGAGCGAGCCTGCTCGCGAAGGGGCCGGATCATTCAACGACAGTGTTGACTGACCCACCGCTTTCGCGAGCAAGCTCGCTCCCACAGGTTTGCGCTTTAGTGCAATTTCAGACGCGGCTCGGTGCCACGGCCAATCTTGCTGCCCAGCATCAGCATCGCCGTGCGGAACGGACCATACAGCGCCATCTGGTGCATGCGGTACAGCGACACGTAGAACATCCGTGCCAGCCAGCCTTCGAGCATGACGCTGCCGGTCAGGTTGCCCATCAGGTTACCCACAGCGGAAAAACGCGACAGCGAAATCAGCGAGCCGTAATCGGTGTACTTGTACTCCGGCAGGCTCTTGCCTTCGATGCGCAGTTTCAGCGACTTGGCCAGCAACGACGCCTGTTGGTGCGCAGCTTGTGCACGCGGCGGGACGTTGCGATCGGTGCCCGGCTGCGGGCAGGCCGCGCAGTCACCGAAGGCAAAGATGTTTTCGTCGCGGGTGGTTTGCAGGGTTGGCAGTACTTGCAGCTGATTGATGCGGTTGGTTTCCAGACCGTCGATGTCCTTGAGGAAACCCGGTGCGCGAATACCGGCGGCCCAGACTTTCAGGCTGGCCTTGATCTCGTTGCCATCGGCGGTAATCAGGCTGTCGGCGGTGACTTCGCTGACCGCGGCGTTGGTCATCACATTGACCCCGAGCTTCTCCAGGGTCTTGTGTACCGGCCCGCTGATGCGCTCTGGCAGGGCAGGCAGCACTCGCGGGCCGGCTTCGATCAGCGTGATGTGCATGTTTTCCGGTTTGATCCGGTCCAGACCATACGCCGCCAGTTCATGGGCGGCGTTGTGCAGCTCCGCGGCAAGCTCCACGCCTGTGGCGCCGGCGCCGACGATGGCCACGCTGATCTGCTCGACCACATCGGTCTGCCCGGCGTGGGCGCGCAGATAGTGATTGAGCAATTGCTGATGGAAGCGCTCGGCCTGTTTGCGCGTATCGAGGAACAGGCAGTGCTGCGCCGCACCCTGGGTGCCGAAATCGTTGGTGGTGCTGCCGACGCTGATTACCAGCGAGTCGTAAGCCACTTCACGCGCCGGCACCAGCTCGACGCCGTTTTCGTCGTAGGTGGCGGCCAGCTGGATCTTCTTCTGCGCGCGATCGAGCCCGCTCATGCGCCCGAGCTGGAACTCGAAGTGGTTCCATTTCGCCTGGGCGACATAGTTGAGTTCGTCTTCGGAAGAGTTCAGGGAACCGGCAGCGACTTCGTGCAGCAGCGGTTTCCAGATGTGGGTCAGGTTCGCGTCGACCAGCATGACGCTGGCCGTGCCGCGTTTGCCCAGAGTCTTACCCAGACGGGTAGCCAACTCCAGACCGCCGGCGCCGCCGCCGACAATGACAATACGATGGGACATAGGGATAACTCGCAAGGTTTTTAAAGGAAATCGGTGCGGTTACCCGAGGGAGCGCAAGGCAGCTCATAACGTCAGGTAACTGATAAATCGGCTCAACAGGCCCAGACCAATGGTCACTGCCAGCACCAGCACCAGGAGCATCCACGGCCGGAAAGGCCGGCGCTCGACACGGTGTTGGGACAGTTGCAGGTACTCTTCGACATGCTTTTGGTCTTCGGGGTTCAGGCGGCTGGTCATATTTGCCTCGTCAGGTAGACGTTACTGAATGAGCAGAAGCTACAGCGGTGTTCAGCCGGGGTGGAACGGCGCATAGCCGCTGTCCGGAACCGGTTCGACGCGTACTTCATCGTCGAGGCGAATGATGCCGCTTTGTAACACCCGGGCGGTGATCCCGCCATGCCCGCGCACGGCTTGAAAAGTGCCCGGACCGAGATTGTTCTGCAAACGTGCGCAGGGCTGACACCAGCCAGTGGTTTCGAGTATCGCCTGCCCGATGCGAAAGCGCCGCCCCTTCAGGCTAAACAAATTGATTCCGCTTATAACGAGATTGCGCCGCAGATCTTCAGGCCCGATCGGTTGATCGTCGGGACGGCCCATCAAGGCGTTGATCACCGCCAGGTGTTCCCATTGAATCAGCGTCACCTGACGCGCGTTGCGCACGCCCGGTCTGGCGTGGTCGCCGGTGAGTCCGGCTTCCAGTCGCGCCTCGACCGCGTCGAGCTCAAGCATCGGCCCACGCGACGCCGGACGCACGCCGATCCAGCGCACCCGACCTGTTTGCGGGACCTCGGCAATCAGTTGCTGCAGCGGCGTCACAGGCTGATACCCACGTCGAACACAATGCTGCGTCCGAGGTTGCTGCGCAGAAAGTCCGGTGCGTCGGGATGAGCAAACAGCACCCTGGCGAATGTCGGGCCGACCAGTGACAGCGAGCGCCAGCCCTGGCGCAGGTATTCGGTCGGTGGCGGGAAATGACTGTTGAGGTCCAGCACTTCGCGTTTGAGGCTGGCGAAGGCGATGATGTCCAGTTCACCCAGATCCATGCCGCGTTCCTTGTAGTTGTGCGCCTTCTTGCGCAGGGTCGGCGCCAGACGCAGGAGGAATTCATTGGCCGGGATGCGTTTCGGCTTGGCTTCGCGGCGCACCAGTTGGCTCAGGGAGAACGCGCTGCGTCGGCGCTGCAATTCATCGCGCCATTCATCGTTGAGGCGACGGCCTTCGTCGAGGACGAAAAAAACTTCGAAGTTGGCATCGCGGAACAGCACGTCCGGCGGTTCACCGGCCGGCGCGAATTCGTCGGCACGGTAGGGGATGTTCAAGCCTTGCAGCAGGCGCTGGCAGACCCAACGCTCACGCTCCCATTTGCGGGCATTGGACAGGAACGCGTTGGCTTGCTCGGCCGCGATGGTCAGCAGGCGTAAATAATCTGAATCATCCATAAGCCCAAGCTTAGCGTCCAAATGCGACAGGCAGATAGCTTTGCATTGGCCCAGATATAAACGCCGTGCGATTGCGCCCTTGTAGGAGCTGCCGAAGGCTGCGATCTTTTGCTTTTATAAACAAGATCAAAAGATCGCAGCCTTCGGCAGCTCCTACAAAAAGCGTGTCGAGTAGCAGGTGAGGGAATCATGATCGGTGCCGAACTGCTGTCCTCGGCAAGCCTGACGCTCGGCTGGCTGATTTATCTGCCGGTGCTGCTCTGGGCGATCATGCGCGCGCCGTGGGTCGAGCTGTTCAGCGACAGTCGTCGTCAGCACTTGCTGTTCGGAACGGTGTTCGCGCTGTTCCTGCTGTGGCTGGTGCGCAGGGATTTCGATACCGGCGTGTCCTATCACTTCATCGGCATGACGGCGGTCACGCTGCTGCTCGATTGGCCGCTGGCGATCGTCGGCGGGCTGATCGCGCAGATCGGTCTGGTGCTGTTGGGCCGACAGGATCTGGCTGCGGTCGGCGTCAATGGCGCGTTGCTGATCCTGTTACCGGTATTGATCACCGAGTGCGTGGCGATTCTGGTCGAGCGAGCGCAGCCACGAAATCCGTTCGTTTACATCTTCTGTTCCGGCTTCTTTGCTGCTGCGTTGTCCGGGCTGGTGTGCCTGATCCTGAGCCTGACGCTGCTGTGGTACGACGGTCTGTTCGCCATGCCGGAGTGGCTGGAAGATTTCGTCGGCTACCTGTGGCTGCTGCTGTTTCCCGAAGCCTTCATCAACGGCATGGTCGTCAGTGCGTTGGTGGTGTTCTGCCCGGAGTGGCTGGAGACCTTCAACCGCACCCGCTACCTCTCGGCACCATGGAAGGATGACGATCCGAAGTCTTGATCCACATCGAACCGCCATGCTCGCGGGCTTATGCGACCCCGATCAGCGATCAGTGACGCGGATCGAAATCGCCGGAAAACAACTCGTCTTCGGCGTCAGGGGCGACCGGAATCTTGTGCTCTTCCGAGGCCCAGGCGCCGAGGTCGATCAGTTTGCAGCGGTGCGAGCAGAACGGACGGAATTCGTTTTCCGGGATGAATTCGACGGGGGCGCCGCAGGTTGGGCATTCAACGGTTGGGATCTGGCTCATGCTTGGCCTCCGGATAAAGTCAGATAAAAGTGATGCAGACGCTCGACCTCGCTGTGCAGCCAGGCGAGGTCTCGGTCGTTGACGATCACGTCGTCGGCACGGCTCACGCGGTCTTCACGGCTCGATTGCGCCTTGAGGATCGCTTGCACTTGTTGTTCGCTGGTCTGGTCTCGCTGCAGGGTGCGTTCGATCTGCAGTTGCTGTGGCGCATCGATGACCAGGATACGTTGGGTCATCGCGTATTGCCCGGACTCGATCAGCAACGGTGAAACCAGAATCGCGTAAGGCGATTTTGCCTGCGCCAGATGATGAGCGATCTCTTCGCCGATCAACGGGTGCAGCAGCGCTTCGAGCCAACGCCGTTGTTCAGGGTCTTCAAAGATCAGTTTGCGCAGAGCGGCACGGTCGAGTGTACCGTCGGCCTGCAGCACGCTGGGGCCGAAATGTTCGGCGATCTTCGCCAGCGCCGGACGTCCCGGCTCGACCACCCAGCGCGCGGCGTGATCGGCATCCACCACATGCACACCGAGGTCGATGAAGTGCTGGGCCGCCGCGCTTTTGCCGCTGCCGATGCCGCCGGTCAGGCCGAGAATCCAGGGTTTTTCCACAGGGGTATTCATTTCAAACCGACAGACTGCCAATAGAAGTCGGTTATTTGACCACCCCAGAGCAAGGCAATCCAGCCGGCAATTGCCAGAAAGGGCCCGAACGGGATCGGCGTCGAGGTTTCCTGAGCGCGCAGACGCAGCATGACGACGCCCAAAATCGCCCCCACCAGCGATGACAACAGAATGGTCAGCGGTAGAACCTGCCAGCCACCCCATGCACCGAGCAAGGCCAGCAGCTTGAAATCGCCATGGCCGATGCCGTCCTTGCCGGTGAGTAGCTTGAACAGCCAGAACACCGACCACAGCGCCAGATAACCCGCGACCGCGCCCCACAGCGCATCGGACAACGGCACGAATACGCCGAAGCTGTTGACGATCAGCCCCAGCCACAGCAACGGCAGCACCAGCACATCGGGCAGCAGTTGATGCTCGCAGTCGATCAGGCTCATCGCCAGCAAGCCCCACGTCAGCAAGATCAGCAGACCCGCCGGCCAGCCGAAGCCAAAGTGCCAGGCGATGAAGGCCGAGAGCAGGCCGCAGGCCAGTTCGGTCAGCGGGTAACGTCTGCTGATCGGTGCCGAGCAGGCCGAGCAGCGCCCGCGCAGCAACAGATAACTGAGCAGCGGAATATTTTCCCAAGGGCGGATCCGGTGTCCGCAATGCGGGCACGCGGAATGCGGCAGCATCAGGTTGTAGGTCGGCGCAGGTGTTTCGATGGGCAGGCCGAGCACATCATGGGCCTGCTGGCGCCAGTCGCGCTCGAGCATTTTCGGCAGACGCCAGACCACAACATTGAGGAAGCTGCCGACCACCAGACCAAGCAGCAGCGCGGTGAGCACAAAGGCCAGCGGGTACACGGCAAACAGTTCGTCGATAGGCATGTCAGATCGCTGAGCCGAGTTGGAAGATCGGCAGGTACATGGCCACCACCAGTCCACCGACGATGACCCCCAGCACCACCATGATGAACGGCTCCATCAGGCTGGTGAGGTTGTCGACCATGTTATCGACTTCGGCCTCATAGAAACTGGCAACCTTGTCGAGCATGTCATCCAGTGCCCCGGACTCCTCGCCGATGGCGGTCATTTGTACCGCCATGTTGGGGAATACACCGGTGCTGCGCATCGAGAAATTCAGCTGCATGCCGGTCGACACGTCCTGCCGGACCCGCAGCACCGCACGCTTGAACACCACGTTGCCGGTGGCGCCGGCGACCGAATCGAGCGCTTCCACCAACGGCACACCGGCTGCGAATGTAGTCGACAAGGTGCGGGCAAAACGTGCAACGGCGGACTTGTACATCAAGGTGCCCACCAGCGGCAGCTTCAGCAGCCAGGCATCGCGACGGTCGCGCAGGGCCTGCGAAGTCTTCAGCGCGTGGCGAGTGCCGAAAAACGCCGCGACCAGGGCAAAGAGAATCGCCCACCACCACTGCTGCATGAACTCCGACAGGCTGATGATCATCAGAGTGAAGCCCGGCAATTCGGCGCCGAACCCGGAAAACACCGACTGGAACTGCGGCACCACTTTGACCAGCAGAATACCGGTCACCACTGCCGCCACCAGCACCACGGCAGTAGGGTAAGTCATCGCCTTCTTGATCTTGGCCTTGAGCGCTTCGCTTTTTTCCTTATAGGTCGCGACGCGTTCGAGCAAGGTATCGAGGGCACCGGACTGCTCGCCAGCGTCGACCAGATTGCAGTACAACTCGTCGAAGTATTGCGGTTTTTTGCGCAATGACGTGGCGAAGCTGTTACCGGCGGCGACCTCCTGTTTGACCTCGTCGACGAGTTTGCGCATGGCCGGGTTTTCGAAGCCCTCGCCGATGATGTCGAAGGACTGCAACAGCGGCACGCCGGCCTTCATCATGGTCGCCATCTGCCGGGTGAACAAGGCGATGTCCTGCGGCTTGATGCGTTTGCCGAAGCTCAGCAGGGAGGCGGATTTCTTGCGCACCTTGCCCGGGTTGATCCCCTGTTTGCGCAGCTGCGCCTTGATCAGTGCGGGATTCTGCCCACTCAACTCGCCGCTGACTTTGCTGCCTTTGCGGTCCGTGCCTTCCCAGGCGTAAACGCTGACTTTTGCTGCCTTGACCGCCATGTTCAATCCTTGGTGACCCGGTTGATTTCCTCAAGGCTGGTGATGCCTTGCATGGCCTTGTGCAGCCCGGAGGTGCGCAGGTCGGCGAAACCGTCGCGGCGCATCTGGATGTCGATCTCCAGCGAATTGCCTTCGGCCATGATCAGCCGTTGCAGGTCCGGTGTGTTTTTTACCACTTCATAAATCCCCACGCGTCCTTTGTAACCGCCATTGCAGTGATCGCAACCGACCGGCTCGTAGATCGTGAAATGACCGATGCGTTCCTCGGGGAAGCCTTCCTTGAGCAAGGTTTCGTGCGGGATCTCCAGCGGCCGCTTGCAGTGCGCGCACAATTTGCGCGCCAGACGCTGGGCGATGATCAGGCTCACCGAGGTGGCGATGTTGAAACCGGGAATGCCCATGTTGTGCAGGCGCGTGAGGGTTTCCGCTGCGCTGTTGGTGTGCAGGGTCGACAGCACCAGGTGACCGGTCTGCGCAGCCTTGATCGCGATCTCGGCGGTTTCCAGGTCGCGGATCTCGCCGACCATGATCACATCCGGGTCCTGACGCAGAAACGAACGCAGGGCTTGAGCGAAATCCAGCCCCTGGCGGGGATTGACGTTGACCTGGTTGATGCCTTCCATGTTGATTTCCACCGGGTCTTCGGCGGTGGAGATGTTGATGTCGACGGTGTTGAGGATGTTCAGCCCGGTGTACAGCGACACGGTTTTACCGGAACCGGTGGGCCCGGTGACCAGAATCATACCTTGCGGCTGTTTCAGCGCAGCGAGGTACAAGGCTTTTTGTTCGGCCTCGTAACCCAAGGCGTCGATGCCCATTTGCGCACTGGACGGGTCGAGAATCCGGATCACCACTTTTTCGCCCCACAGGGTCGGCAGGGTGTTGACGCGGAAATCGATGGATTTGCTTTTCGACAGGCGCATCTTGATTCGCCCGTCCTGGGGTTTGCGCCGTTCCGAAATATCGAGGCTGGCCATGACCTTCAAACGTGCGGCGATGCGCCCGGCCAACTGGATCGGCGGCTTGGCCACCTCGCGCAGCATGCCGTCGGTGCGCATGCGTACCCGGTAGTTTTTCTCGTAGGGCTCGAAATGCAGGTCGGAAGAGCCGCTCTTGATCGCATCGAGCAGCATCTTGTGCACGAAGCGCACGACTGGAGCATCGTCCGCATCGAGGCCGCCGATAACGTCCTGCTTGTTGTCATCGATGGACTCGACGTCGAGGCCGTCCAGATCGACATCGGCCATTTCTTCCAGGCCCGAAGCATGGCTGTCGAAGAACTTGTCGATGGCGTCGCTGAGCTTGTCGTCCTCGACCAGAATCGCTTCGGTGCTCAGGCCGGTGCTGAACTGGATGTCGCTGATTGCCTGCTGATTGCTCGGGTCGGATAGACCCACGAACAATTTGTTGCCACGTCGCCACAGGGGCAGGGCGCAGTGCTGGCGAACCAGTTTTTCGCTAACCAGGCCCTTGGGCTGGGTCTCTTTGTCGAGGCAATTGAGATCGAGCAGGGCCATGCCGAAATGTTCGGAGGCGATCTCGGCGATCTGCCGGCTGTTGACCAGTTTGTTGTGCACCAGGTAATTGACCAGCGACACACGATTGCGCTGGGCCTGCGCCCAGGATTGCCGGGCGCTTGTTTCCGTGAGCAATTCGGCCTGGACCAATTGCTTGGCCAGACCGCTCAGAGCGATGTCATTCATGGGGATTCCGCACGCTTGCCGTTCATGACTTATAGCCTAGTCAAGTGACAGCGCCAAACACGGCCGGTGCAGGTGACAAAAAGTGTCAGATAGTGCGGTTGCCGGTTGTAGGAAACGGCGTCGGGGAATGCGCGCGCCCAGCAGACGGGGGCAAAAGGGCGTTGGCATGGGCTGTGCTGAGCCTTGTTCAGATCATGAGATTTCGACTCATGCATGGAGCGTGTCTATGAAAAAACAACAAGGCTTTACGTTGATCGAGCTGCTGATCGTTGTGGCGATCATCGGCATTCTGGCGACAATCGCCCTGCCGCAGTATTCGAAATATCAGGCGCGGTCGAAGGTCACCGCCGGCATTGCCGAGGCCTCTGCACTCAAGGTCAACTTTGAAGACGTAATCAATGCAGGGTCGGCTGACCCAAGCATTACCAACGTGAACGCCGGGACAGCAGCCACACAGAATTGTACGTTAGCGGCATCCGGGAAAGTCGCCGATGGGACGGGTACCATTACGTGCACGCTGCTCAATGCTCCCGCGCCTGTTCTGGGCCAAACCATAACGCTGACACGCAGTGCTACCACTGGCTGGACCTGCAAGTTCTCCGGCTCAAAAGAATACACGACCACTAGCTGCCCAGGCGTCTGAAGCGCACCGGCAATATAAAATGCTCCGCTATTGCGGGGCATTTTCTTTTCGCGAGCACTTCACAAAAGCTCCAATAATTTCAGCAGCTTATGAACTTTCCAAAAAACCGCAACTTGCATGCGAAATTGAAGTGAGTCATGCATTTTGCATGAAAATGAAAATCAGCGTTTTTCGTAACTGTTTGTTTTTAAACGATTTTATACGGTCGAAAAAGTTGGCACAGCGTTCGCAATATCTCCGGTAACCCTGCTGACAAGCGTTACAGCAGACTTCCAGTAAAAACAGGAGTTACTCGTATGAAGAAGTTCGCTATCACTGCCGCTGCTACCGCTCTGACCCTGACCATGGCTGGTGGCGCTTTCGCCCAGTCCGCTCAGGCTACCCAAGCGCCAATGGTTCTGGCTGCCGGTGAAGTTACCAAGGCTAAAGAAGCTACTTCCGACACTTGGATCACCACCAAAGTGAAAAGCGATCTGGTTACCGAAAAAGGTATTCCAGGCACCGACATCAAAGTCGAAACCAACAAGGGTGTAGTTTCCCTGTCTTCTGACGTAGCTGTTACCGAAGCTCAGAAAACCACCGCGGTGAACATCACCAAGAAAATCAAAGGCGTTAAAGCAGTTTCTGCTGACGGCCTGAAAGCCGACTAAGGCAAGACTTCTCGCCTGAACCGGGAGAAGACGCGACAGACGGGCCGAGCAATACGTCTGCCGCAACTTTAGAGTTCATGCGAACGGTCACACGGATGTGACCATTACAGGCCCCGGCACTTGTGTCGGGGCCTGTTCTATTCATGGGTCACACAAAGCAAATGTAGGAGTGAGCCTGCTCGCGATAGCGGTCTGTCAGTTGACTAGTCTCGACTGACAAACTGCGATCGCGAGCAGGCTCACTCCTACAGGGATGATGTGTTGATCAGTTACCGCGTTTGCTGGTGATCTGCCGCAGGCGATTGCCTTCAAAGCGCAGGTACTGGTACATGCCGTTGTTCGGCCCGTAGGTCCATTCCTCGACCTGAAACTCTTCGCGGCGATTGGCACTGCGCTTGTAGCCGAGCACATCGCGACTGACCGGCTCACCACATTTTTGCAGCACTTCGCTGGCGCGGTCGCCGAGGCTGATCAATTGGCTGCCGCAGCGCAAAGTGTCCGAAGCTGACGCGTGGACAGCAACACACATCAGAGCGATCACCGCCAGCCAGTTACGCATGATCATTCGGCATCCAGATGCATTTGCGTTACCACGCGGCCATCGCTTTCGGCTTCGCCGAGGTTGGCGTCGATGAAGTACACCCGGTCATCCTCGAGCTTGCCCTTGTCGACCAGGTAATCCTTGATGGTGCTGGCGCGATCCTGGCCCAACTGTCGCAGCAGCACGTCGCTGCCACTCCAGAACGCGATCACGCCCTGGCGCATTTTCGCCGTGCGTTCTTCCTTGCCCAGATCCTTCCATTCTGCTGGCGGCTGGGTTTTCAGGCGGGTGCGGTAGATGCCTTCGAGCAACGCGCCTTTCTCGCTTTCCGGCACCTGCAGCAGCGAGGCCTGGGCCGGGACTTTATCGCCACGGCGCTGGAGCATCTTGTAGTAGTTGTACTGGTATTCGCGTTCCAGACGCTGCTCGGCGAGCAACGGCCCGTCGCTGCTTTTCGCGGCAGTGCCTTCGATTTCCAGGCGCAGCGCCGGACGCTCCTTGAGCGCTTGCGACAGTTTCACCAGCGCCGCTTCGGCGTCTTTGCTCAAGTCGCTGGAGCCCGGCGCGAAGGATACGGTGCCGAGGTCTTCGGAGCCGCCACCACTGACCAGCCCACCGATCATCTTGAACGGCGCGGCGGCGGCTTTGACGATGAGGTTGCGCAGGGTCTGCCAGACGATCGGCATCACGCTGAACTGCGGATTGTTCAGGTCGCCGGTCACCGGCAATTCGATGGAGATCTTGCCGTCGACGTCCTTGAGCAGGGCGATCGCCAGTTTCAGCGGCAGACTCACCGCATCGGGGCTGTCGACTTTCTCGCCCAGTTGCAGTTGCTCGACCACGACCTTGTTCTCGGCCTTCAACTGACCCTTGGTGATCAGGTAATGCAGGTCAAGATTCAGCCGGCCCTTGCGGATACGGTACCCGGCGAACTTGCCGGAGTAGGGCGTCAGGGTCGTCAGTTCGACGCGTTTGAAACTGGTGGCGATGTCGAGGCTGGCCATCGGGTCGAACGGATTGACCGCACCCTTGATCGTCACCGGCGCATAACGGTCGACCTTGCCTTTGATGTCGACGCTGGCCGGTTTTGCCTGACGACTGTCGATGGTGCCGATCTGGCCGTTGAGCTGCTGCACGGCGGTAGCGAAATTCGGGGTCAGGCTGAAGTCGGCGAAGTTGGCCGAGCCGTCGTTGATCGCAATCGCGCCAATGTGAATGCCCAGCGGTTTGTCCTTGCTGGCCGGTTTGCTTCCGGCCGGTTTTGCACCGCTGTCCGCCGGTTGCGGAATCAGCAAGTCGTCGACGTTGGTGGTGCGGTCGTCGTTGATCATGAAGCGCACATACGGCTGCAACAGGTTGACCTTGTCGATCGACAGGCTGTCGCCGTGCTGATAGTTGATGCCGTCGACTACCACTTGCTGCCATTTCAGGAAGTCGCGGGTCTTGAGCGTATCGAGGGTGTGCAACTGATCGATCTGTGCGCGGCCGGTGACGCTGAGGGCCAGCGGTTCGGTGCTTTTCAGGTCGACCTTGAGATCACTGCCAAGCATGCCGCTGCGCAGTTCCAGACGAATGAACGGGTTGATGTAGGATTGCGCGACCCGCAGGTCGACATCCTGGGTTTTCACGTTGAGCTGCGCATTCACCGGGGCCAGATTGACCGTACCGTCGGCGCTGATCCTGCCTTGCTTGCCCAGGCCGCTGTCGAGCCTGAGCTTGAAAGGCGAGCCGTTGAGGCTGTCGAAATCCTGCAGGTCGACGTTCAGTGGGGTGATGTCCAGCGCCACCGCCGGCTGTGCTGAACGGTCGGCGAGATGGACCGTGTAGTTGCGCAGTTGCACATCCTTGACCAGCACCTGCCATGGCTTGCTCGGTGCAGTCGATTCAGCCTTCGGCGAGTCGGCGGCCGCTGGTGCATCAGCCGGTTCGGCAGCGGCTTTGGCAGCCGGTTTCGACGGTTGGCTGGCGAACAGTTTCTGCCAGTCCAGTTGGCCATCGGCTTCCAGCGCCGCCCAGGTTTCCAGCTTGTTGCTGCGGATCTTGCCGACCACCACTTGCTGCTTGGCCAGGTCCAGCGAGGTTTCGCTGACGTCGAGACGTTCGAGCCTGGCCAGTGGGCGTCCATCCGGGGCCTTGATGGCGAACGGCGCGATGCTCACCGCGACGTTGTTCAGCAGCAGTTCGGTTTGTTTCGACAGGTTGAGTTTGTAGTCGGTGCTGAGGCTGACTACGCCGTTTTCCAGTACCAGCGGCACGGCGTCGCGGACGTAGGGCCAGAAGGATTTCATCTGGCCATCGGTGACTTTCAGGGTGCCTTCGGAGGTGAACGGGATCAGGCTGAAGTTGCCCGTCCAGTCGATCCGCCCGCCAGCGGGGCCGATCGCGATAAGGGTCATGTCGGCGCTGTCTTCGGGCAGGGTGCTGAGGTTTTTCAGCTCGAAACTGAGGTCGTCGTAGAGGAATTCGATCGGCTCGCTGGGGCGTGCGTCCTCGAAATGCACGACGCCGCCGGCCAGTTTGATGTTGTCGATGCGCAGCGGAAATGGCTTGGCGTCGGGATCGGCGGGTGTCGGCTCACTCGGCGGCACGTTGAACAGGCCCAGCAGGTTGAGCTTGCCGTCCTTGGCGAAGAGGATTTCGCTCTTGGGTTTGTCCAGTTCGATGTCCGACAGGTGCAGCGCTTTGGTCCACAGGCTGTCGATTTGCAGGTTGGCGTAGAGACGATCAAAGCCGACCTGTTCCTTGCCCGGCTCGCCGATGACCAGGCCCCACAGGGTGACCTCAAGGCTGAACGGGTTGAGTTCGATACGCTGCAAATGCGCTGGCAGCGTCGCGTAGTTCGCCAGTTGCTGGTTGGCCACACGCAAGGCAATGCCCGGCAGGATCAGAAACCCCAGCAGGCTGTAGAGGGCCAGGGCTGTCAGCAGTGCGCCAATCGCGCGAATCAATCCTTTGGGCATGTGCGGCTTCATCTGTCTGAATCGGAGTGCCTTGGAGTATGGCACGCGATTCTGGTTCCGAAGTGCTTGATGTGGGACAGGATTGTTCAGAAATTTCTGTAGGAACAGATCCCCATTGTAGGAGTGAGCCTGCTCGCGATAGCGGAGTGTCAGTCTGCAATTCTGGTAACTGACAGACCGCTATCGCGAGCAGGCTCACTCCTACAACGGGCGCGGCGTCGTCAAAAAGCAATCACAGCTGCAAGATCAGCGTCTTCAATGGTGGCTGCTGATCACGCGAGGGGAAGTCGGCGCCCGGGGTCATCACGCTCCATTCACGCACTGGGCGGCCGGCTTTTTCGGCGCAGCGCAGCACTTGTTCGCGCCAGTCGTCCATGCTGACTTTCGCCAGGTTGTTGCAGCAGATCAGCACGCCGTCATCGGCGGTAGTAAGCAGCGCGGGTTTGAGCAGGCTTTGATAATCGCGCAGCAGGTCGACGGTGCCGAATGCGCTTTTCGCCCACGCCGGCGGGTCGAGCAGCACCAGATCGTATTGGCGCTGTTCGAGGCGCTGATAGCTCGGCAACTTCTGCCCGCGCCGCTGGCTGATCGGCAGGCCAGCAAGCTGACGGATCGCCGGGAAGTAATCGGACTGAATGAATTGCATCTCCGGCAGTTGCGGGTTGAGCAAACCGTTCTCGCGACCGACCGCCAGATTGCCCTCGGCGAAATCGAGGTTGCACACCTCGAGCGCACCGCCGGCCGCAGCACTGAGGCCAACGCCACAGGTATAGGCGAACAGGTTGAGCACGCTTTTGCCTTGCGCGTGATCCTTGACCCAACCGCGCGTATTGCGCAGGTCGAGGAACAGCAGCGGGTCCTGCCCGGCATGACGCCCGCGCACGCGGTAGTTCAGGCCCCATTCATGGCCGACCAGATCGGCCAGTGCGGCGTCATCGGCTTTATAGACACTGTCCTCGCGATCAATCCGCGAATTGCCACGGGAGCGGTCGTTGTAGACCAGCAGGGTGTCGAAGCCCAGCGTCTGGTTGACCATGGCGTGCAGTTGCAGCAGGTCGTCACGCTCCAGCGTCTGATGAAAACTCTGCACCAGCAGTTGCGGGCCGTAGCGGTCGATGGTCAGGCCGCCGGCGCCTTCCTGGCTGCCATGGAACAGCCGATAGCAATCGGTGCCCTGGCTGTGCAGCACAGCGAGCAGGTCCTGGCGTTGATCGAGGGCGGCGCGCAGCGCCTGATTCAAGGAAGACATGCGGGCGCCTTGCTGAAAAAACGCGAAGCTTAGCAGTCGGGGAGCTTCAAGCGGCAAGTTTCTAGCTGCAAGCTAAAAGCGAAAAGCTGCGCGGACCGCTTTAGCTTGCAGCTTGTAGCTAGAAACTTGCAGCTCTCAAGTATTGAGCCGCTTGTCAACGAGGTCCTGCACCACACTCGGGTCAGCCAGCGTCGAGGTGTCGCCCAGACTGTCGAGCTCGTTGCAGGCAATCTTGCGCAGGATCCGCCGCATGATCTTGCCCGAGCGGGTTTTCGGCAGCGCCGGTGCCCATTGGATCAGGTCCGGTTTGGCGAAGCTGCCGATCTCCTTGCTGACATGCGCCAGCAAGTCTTTCTTCAGCTCTTCGTTGGCCTCGGTGCCGTTCATTGGCGTGACAAACGCGTAGATGCCCTGGCCTTTGACGTCGTGTGGATAACCGACCACCGCAGCCTCGGCGATGCTGTCGTGCAGCACCAGTGCGCTTTCCACCTCGGCGGTACCGATACGGTGGCCGGAAACGTTGATCACGTCGTCGATGCGCCCGGTGATCCAGTAATCGCCATCCTCATCGCGGCGGGCGCCGTCGCCGGTGAAGTAATAGCCGGGGTAGGGCTTGAAGTAGGTGTCGATCATCCGCTGTGGATCGCCGTAGACGCTGCGAATCTGCGCCGGCCAGCTCGATTTGATCGCCAGCACGCCGCTGCCGGCGCCGTGGATTTCCTTGCCGTGTTCATCAAGCAATACCGGCTGCACGCCGAACATCGGTTGCGTCGCGCAGCCGGGTTTGATCCGTTGGGCGCTGACCAGCGGGCTGAGCATGATGCCGCCGGTTTCGGTCTGCCACCAGGTGTCGACGATCGGGCAGCGCTGTTCACCGACAACGTTGAAATACCAGTCCCACGCTTCCGGGTTGATCGGCTCACCGACGCTGCCGAGCAATCTCAGGCTTGCGCGCGAAGTTTCCTTCAACGGCCCGGCGCCTTCGCGCATCAGCGCGCGCAGGGCGGTCGGTGCGGTGTAGAAGATGTTGACCTTGTGTTTGTCGATGACCTGCCAGAAACGCGAACTGCTCGGGTAGCTCGGCACGCCTTCGAACATGAGTGTGGTCGCACCGTTGGCCAGCGGCCCGTAGACGATATAACTGTGGCCGGTGACCCAGCCGACGTCGGCGGTGCACCAGAACACTTCACCGTCGCGGTAATCGAGCACGTACTTGAAGGTCATCGCCGCTTGCAGCAAATAGCCGCCAGTGGTGTGCAGCACGCCTTTGGGTTTACCGGTGCTGCCGGAGGTGTAGAGGATGAACAACGGGTCTTCGGCGTCCATCGGTTCCGGCGGGCAATCGTCGTCGACTTCGCGTATGGCCTGGTGATACCAGAGGTCGCGGCCCTCGAGCCAATCGACCTCGCCCTGAGTGCGCTGAACAACCACAACGGTGCTGACGTTCGGGCAACTTTGCAGGGCTTTGTCGACGTTGTTTTTCAGTGGCACGAAGCGCCCGCCGCGTACGCCTTCATCAGCAGTGATGACGGTGCGGCAGTCGGCGTCGAGGATACGGTCGCGCAGGGAATCCGGCGAGAATCCGCCGAACACCACCGAATGAATCGCGCCGATCCGCGCACAGGCGAGCATGGCGTAGGCGGCTTCGGGGATCATCGGCATGTAGATGCACACCCGATCGCCTTTCTTCACGCCACGGCTTTTCAGCACGTTGGCCAGGCGGCAGACGTGGTGATGGAGTTTCTTGTAAGTGATCTGCGCCGATTCGGCAGGGTCGTCGCCTTCCCAGAGCAGGGCGGTCTGTTCGCCACGTTGTGCGAGGTGACGGTCGATGCAGTTGTAGCTGACGTTGAGCTTGCCGCCGGCGAACCAGGCCGCTTCACCGGTTTTCAGGTCATAGCGCTGAACGGTCTGCCACGGCGTGCTCCAGTCGAGAAAACGCGTGGCCTGCTCGGCCCAGAATGCGCTGGGGTGTTCAATCGACTCGCGGTACAGCCGCCGGTAGTCTTCCTGGCTCAACTGAGCAGCCTGGCGCACGGCATCGGCTTCGGGGAACGTGCTGATATCGAACATGACGGTTCCTTATTCTTGTAGTGCGACAGGAATAAAGATGCGCCGAGCGCTGCGCAGGTTCAAGTCATGCGCCAAAACAACTGTGGGAGCGAGCCTGCTCGCGAAGGCGGAGTATCAGTCAACAAAGGTGTTGAATGAAAAACCGCTTTCGCGAGCAGGCTCGCTCCCACAGGGGAACAGCGTTAGACCGAAGGCCGTTTTTAGCCGCGATGACGCCCGCGGAAGTAGTTGATCAGGCCCTGAGTCGAGGCATCGTCAGCCACGGTCTCGTCGCTGCCGACCAGACGGTTATAGACGCCTTTGCCCAATTCCTTGCCCAGCTCCACACCCCACTGGTCGAAGGCATTGATGCCCCAGACCACGCTTTGCACGAACACTTTGTGCTCATACATGGCAACCAGTGCGCCGAGGCGGCGCGGGCTGATGCGTTCGACCACCAGGGTGTTGCTCGGACGGTTGCCCGGGATCACCTTGTGTGGCGCCAGTTTGTGCACTTCGTCTTCGCTCATGCCTTTGTCGCGCAGTTCGGCTTCGGCTTCCGGCAACGTCTTGCCGAGCATCAGCGCCTGGCTCTGCGACAGGCAGTTGGCGTACAGCCACTGGTGATGGTCGGAAACCGGGTTGAAGCTGACGATCGGCACAATGAAGTCGGCCGGGATCAATTGGGTGCCCTGATGCAGCAACTGGTGGTAAGCATGCTGGCCGTTGCAGCCGACGCCGCCCCAGATCACCGGGCCGGTATCGGTCGACACCGAGGTGCCGTCCTGGCGCACGCTCTTGCCGTTGGACTCCATGTCCAACTGTTGCAGGTGCTTGGTGATATTGCGCAGGTAGTGGTCGTACGGCAGGATCGCGTGGCTTTGCGCGCCCCAGAAGTTGCCGTACCACACGCCGAGCAGAGCCAGCAGCACCGGCATGTTCTGTTCGAACGGCGCGGTCTGGAAATGCTGGTCCATGGTGTAGGCACCGGACAGCAGTTCCTTGAAGTTGGACATGCCGATGGCCAGGGCGATCGGCAAACCGATGGCCGACCACAGCGAGTAACGACCGCCGACCCAGTCCCACATCGGGAAGATGTTTTCTTCGCGGATACCGAAGGCCACGGCCGCGGCGTTGTTGCTCGATACGGCGATGAAGTGGCGATACAGCTCGGCTTCGGAGCCGCCCTGCGCCAGGTACCAGGCGCGTGCAGCCTGAGCATTCTTCAGGGTTTCGAGGGTGTTGAAGGACTTTGACGACACGATGAACAGCGTGGTCTCGGCGCGCAGTTTCTGCGTCAGCTCGTGAAATTCACTGCCGTCGATGTTCGCCAGATAATGGCAACGCACACCTTTCTGCGCGTAGGACAGCAGCGCTTCGGACACCAGTTCAGGGCCGAGGAACGAACCACCGATGCCGATGTTGACCACGTCGGTGATCGGCTTTTCGGTGTAACCGCGCCACAGGCCGTCGTGGATTCGCCCGACCAGATCAGTGATCTGGTTCAGCACCTTGTGCACTTCCGGCATCACGTTGACACCGTTGACCGACAACTTGTCGCCGACCGGGCGGCGCAGGGCGGTGTGCAGCGCCGGGCGGCCTTCGGAGGCGTTGACGATTTCGCCGTCGAACAGCGCTTGGATCGCGCCCTTCAGATCGACTTCATTGGCCAGACCCACCAGCAGGTTGCGGGTCTCGGCGTTGATCAAATTCTTCGAATAGTCGAGAAACAGGCCGCAGCTGCTGAGGGTGAATTGATTGAAACGCTGCGGATCGGCGTTGAAGGCTTCGCGCATGCTGAAATCCTGCATGGCTTGGCGGTGATCTTTCAACGCTTGCCAGGCGGGCAGAGCGGTAACGTCGTGAGGAGTGCGGTAGTACGCCATCGCTGCGGTTTTCCTTTTTACTTGAACGGCCTTTTGAACACGGTACAGATCAGCCATGCCCTTTTAGCGCATGGGATCAACTGCGTCGACACGATATCCGGACACAGGGCGAATACAGTAAACCTCGCGCCGCGTTCTGTCTTGACTTTGTCTGACCAGATCCCTGTACTTTTTTAACATCCGAACGGGAATCTGGCCGACAAACGGAGGTGCCCGGCCGAGGGGGAAGGGCCTGAAGCAATCTTTCCAGCGCCAAAAAAACCTGTAGGAGTGAGCCTGCTCGCGATAGCGGTCTGTCAGTCAAAGCGTTGTTGACTGATTTACCGCTATCGCGAGCAGGCTCGCTCCCACAGGGAAATCCGTTGCTGCTTAAATCGGGCTATCGAGATTCAGGTGCAGGTTGTCGATCAACCGTGTCGTACCCAGGAACGCCGCCGCCAGAATCACCAGATCGCGATCCTGCGCCGTCGCCGGACGCAAGGTCAGGCCATGGCGGATTTCCAGATAATCCGGGCGCAGACCGGCCGCTTCCAGCACCTGCAACTGCGCAGCGAGCAGCGCCGGGTAATCACGCTGACCTTGCTTGATCGCTTCGGCAATGTTGCTCAGCACGCGGTACACCACCGGCGCCACGGCGCGCTGCTCTTCACTGAGAAAACCGTTGCGCGACGACAGCGCCAGACCGTCCGCTGCACGCACGGTCGGCTCGCCGATGATCTGGATCGGCATGTTCAGGTCGTGCACCAGCGCGCGGATCACCGCCAGTTGCTGGTAATCCTTCTGGCCGAAAATCGCCAGATCCGGCTGGACCATGTTGAACAGCTTGCTGACCACCGTCGCCACGCCTTCGAAGTGCCCCGGACGGCTGGCACCACACAGGCCTTCGGAGAGTTGCGGCACGCTGACCCGGGTTTGGCCGGCCATGCCGTCGGGGTACATCTCTTCAACCGTTGGCGCGAACAGCAGGTCGCAACCGGCTTCGAGGAGCTTTTGCTGATCGGCGGCGAGGGTGCGCGGGTATTTGTCGAGGTCTTCGCCGGCGCCGAATTGCAGCGGATTGACGAAAACACTCGCGACCACGAAGTCCACTCGCTGAGTGGCTTTAGTGATCAGCGCGACGTGGCCGCTGTGCAGGTTGCCCATGGTCGGCACGAAGCCGATGCGCTTGCCTTCACTGCGCGCGCGGGCGACGGCGGCGCGCAGTTCGCGTACGGTTTTGACGGTGTTCATGCAGAGAATCCGTGTTCGATGCCGGGGAACGTAGTGGCTTTGACTTCGCTGACGTAAGCCTTCAGCGCGGCCTGGATGCTGTCCTGACCTTGCATGAAGTTCTTGACGAATTTGGGTACGCGGCCGGTGATCGACAGGCCAAGCATGTCGTGCAATACCAGCACCTGACCGTCGGTGGCGTTGCCGGCGCCGATGCCGATCACCGGAATGCCCACGGCCTGGCTGATTTCCGCCGCCAGCTCGCTCGGCACGCACTCGAGCAGCAGCATCGACGCACCGGCCTGCTCCAGCGCGATCGCATCGGCCCGCATCTGCCGCGCCTGGTTCTCGTTGCGCCCCTGCACTTTATAGCCACCGAGGATGTTCACCGCCTGCGGGGTCAGGCCCATGTGCGCGCACACCGGCACACCGCGCTCGGCGAGCAGACGGATCGACTCCGCCAGCCACAGCTGACCTTCGACCTTGATCATGTGCGCGCCGGCCTGCATCAGCATGGCGCTGTTGATCATGGTCTGCTCAAGGGTGGCGTTGGCCATGAACGGCAGGTCGGCAAGGATCAGGGCATCGCCGTTGCCACGCTTGACGCTGGCGACATGGTAGGCCATTTCCGCCGTGGTCACTGGCAGGGTGCTGTCATGACCTTGCAGGACCATGCCGAGGGAGTCGCCGACCAGCAGCACTTCGACACCGGCCTCGTTGCAGGCGTGGGCGAAGGTCGCGTCATAGCAGGTCAGCATGGTGATCTTTTCACCTTTCTGCTTGAGGCTCTGGAGCGTGGTCAGGGTGATGGCTGGCATGTAAAAAATCCTCGTTCAGGCGCTCTGGAAACTGCTGCGAGTCACGCGCGTGATTCTTCATCTACTCAGGCGCACGGTCTTGTGTCGTGCTTTAAGAGGCCTGGATTGCGCCCGTTCATGCCGGGTTGGCGGCAGCGGGACGCCTATAGTCGTGATGAGCCAAGCGGAAGTCAATTGCGTGTGTTACCGCATTGTTACGCGGGCGGTGTTACCGGCGTTACTGATGCGATTCAGCGGCGCGGCGGGCCTGAATTGGGGAATTCTTGTCTGACAAAATCCTGGATGTGAAATAAACCAATGTGGGAGCGAGCCTGCTCGCGAAGGCGGCAGATCAGTCAACACAGTGTTGAATGACGCACCGCTTTCGCGAGCAGGCTCGCTCCCACAGGGGATTGCAATCAATCTGTCTGGAGGCGTTCAAGGCCGACGAACGGGCAGGCGGCCAGCAGGTCTGTCAGCGTGCGGCCATCGGCGAGAAGCAGATCCTGCGGCGCCAGTTCAGCGAGGGGATAGAGCACAAAGGCGCGCTCCTGAATCTGGTAATGCGGGACTTTCAGCCGTGGCTCATCGATCAGTCGATCACCGAACAGCAGAATATCCAGATCCAGCGCGCGTGGCCCCCAGCGCTCCAGGCGTTCGCGGCCCTGAGCGTTTTCGATGGCTTGCAAGGCGTTGAGCAGATCGATCGGTGCGAGCGAGCTGTCGAGGGCGGCGACGGCGTTGGTGTAACGCGGCTGGCCCGGCAACAGTGAATCGCTTTGATAAAAGGCCGAAACGCCGGCAAGGCTTGTCTGCGGCAATTGCCCCAGCGCCGCAATGGCGCTGCGCAATTGGTCGGCCGGGTCAGCGAGGTTGCTGCCCAGGCCAATGTAGATGCGTTCCATGGCTTACTCGCCCGTCGCGCTCGAAGCCCCGGCGCGCTTGCGCTTGGAACCGCCGCTGCGGCGACGCTTGCGCGGTGCGCCACTGGCGTCGTCGCCCTTGCCGCTGATGTCGCGGATCATGTCGCGGCGCTCGCTGTCGTTGGCGTCCTGATAATCGGTCCACCATTCGCCGAGGCCGTCGGTCTCCTCACCGGCGCTTTCACGCAGCAGGAGGAAATCGTAACCGGCGCGGAACCGCGGGTTGTCCAGCAACAGATCGGCACGTTTGCCGCTGCGCCGTGGCAGACGTTCCTGCATGTCCCAGATTTCGCGGATTGGCATGGTGAAGCGCTTCGGAATCGCGATGCGCTGGCACTGTTCGGCAATCAGCTCGTGAGCGGCTTCCTGCATCGCCGGAATCGGCGGCATGCCACGTTCCTGCAGACGCAACACGCGCGCCGGCAATGCCGGCCACAACAGGGCGGCAAAAAGGAACGCCGGGGTCACCGGTTTGTTCTGCTTGATGCGCAGGTCGGTGTTGCTCAGCGCTTCGCTGATCAGCGTGTGGGTGTATTCCGGGTTGTATTCCAGCGCCTCGGCGCTGGCCGGGAACAGCGGGGCGAACAGTTGCAGATCGACCAGCATTTCAAAGGTGATCGCGCCGTGGCCGGACAGGAACAGCTTGAGCACTTCTTCAAACAGCCGCGCCGATGGAATCTCGCGCAGCATCGGTGCCAGTTCGCGGATCGGCTGCACGGTGTGCTTCTCGATGCCGAAATTGAGCTTGGCGGCGAAACGCACGGCCCGCAGCATGCGCACCGGATCTTCCTGATAGCGCTGCTTGGGATCGCCGATCAGACGGATCAGGTGATTGCGGATGTCGTGTACACCGTTGGCGTAGTCGAGGATGCGCTCGCTGACCGGATCGTAATACAGGGCGTTGATGGTGAAGTCGCGGCGTTGCGCGTCTTCTTCCAGAGTGCCGTAGACGTTGTCGCGCAGAATCCGCCCGCTCTCGTTGCGCGAAGACTGATTGCTGTCTTCGTCGTCTTCGTTGACCGGGTGGTTGGCGCGGAAGGTCGCGACCTCAATGATTTCGCGACCGAAGTGGATGTGCACCAGTTTGAACCGGCGGCCGATGATCCGCGCATTGCGGAACTCGGCGCGGACCTGCTCGGGGGTGGCGCTGGTGGCGACGTCGAAATCCTTGGGCGTGATGCCCAGCAGCATGTCACGCACGCAACCGCCGACCAGATAAGCCTGGTAACCGGCACCTTGCAGGCGTTCGACGATGTTCACCGCATAGCGGCTGAACTGCGTTTTCTGCAGCGAATGTTGGCCGCTGTTGAGCACTTCAGGGGTGCTGCGGATGTGTTGCGTACGACGCACGGGAGTTCGGAATGACTGGAACAGCTTCTTCAGCATGGGATGCACTGTTTGAAGGAATGTTCGGCCATACCAAAAGAATGACCGCATGATGGGCGCAGATTCTAGCATTTAGTCGGGGGATGGTGTAGGAGACAGCAGATTCGGGCTGAAAGCCGCAAGCTGCAAGGGCCGAGCGAGGAAAATGGGGGGGATTTCACCAAGGGTGAGAAACTACAAGGGGAGCCGAAGCTCCCCAAGAAGTAGTTGCGTGCTCTTTTTATTATTGATTCGGGCTTCTTGTTTTTATTGAGTGCCCTCGCCACGAAGTGTTTCCTTCGTGACCCTCCCAATCGGGAGCCAAGAGCAAACGGATTGCTTTGGTCGCTGAATTGCAGTGATCTTTCGATCCAACCAGTACAGGCTCTGTCTTAGGACAGTTTTTGTTGTTCTCGGCCTGGTCGTGGGGCAAGCCCCAAATACAACGCCTCTCCAAAAGAATCAGTTAGCTGCGCCTCTCGCCGTCTTGTTTTTATTGTGCGTGAGTCGATTCGTCTTATTTTTATTGTCTTGTGCATTGCTTGTTATTGTTCTTGTACCAAACATATAGCAGGGTGCGTGCCAACTTTTGCCAAACCCTGCAAAACAAGGGGTTAGGTCGATATAACCATTTTGCAGGGGCGAAAAAAAGCCGGGGTTTCGTTACCGATAACCCCGGCTTCTGTTACGTGAATCGACTGCGGTAACAGTTTTTTCACATTGTCATGCGTTACCCGCACACGCGGTGGGTAACGCTCAGCTCTCGCTGGCGACCCCGGTCTTGCGCCGTGGAATGCCCAGACGCTGGCGGCGTTCCCACAGACATTTACGGCTGACGCCCAGTTTGCGTGCCAGCTCGGTCTCGGTCATGTGGTCCTGATGCTCGAGGACGAAGTGCTGGAAATAGTCTTCCAGCGACAGATCCTCGGTCGGCTCATGGCTGCTGTTGCTGGCGTTACCGCCGGTTTGCGGCGGCAGACCGATGAACTCGTCGTCTTCCAGATCGCTCAGCTCGATGTCGATGCCAAGCAGGTCGGCCGAGATCTCCGGGCTTTCGCTGAGAATCACCGCGCGCTCGACGGCGTTCTCCAGCTCGCGCACGTTGCCCGGCCAGGAATAGTGCCGGATCGCCTGTTCGGCATCGGCGGCAAATTTCAGGTCGGTGCGATTGATCCGTGCGCTCTGGCGAGCGAGGAAGGCATTGGCGATTTCGTTGACGTCGGCGCCACGCTCGCGTAGCGGCGGCAGCTTCAGGGCAATCACGTGCAGACGGTAATAAAGGTCTTCACGGAACTGGCCGATTTTCGCCAGGCTCTTGAGATCGCGGTGGGTTGCAGCGATCAGGCGCACATCGACTTTCTGCGACTGCACCGAACCGACCCGGCGAATTTCGCCTTCCTGCAAGACCCGCAGCAGGCGAGCCTGGGCTTCCAGTGGCAGTTCGCCGATCTCATCGAGGAACAAGGCACCGCCGTCCGCCGCTTCGACCAGACCGGCGCGACCGGCGCTGGCACCGGTGAATGCGCCTTTCTCGTGCCCGAACAGTTCGGACTCGATCAGGCTTTCCGGAATCGCCGCGCAGTTCACCGAGATCATCGGCGCCTTGGCGCGTTTCGACAGATTGTGCAGGGCGCGGGCCACCAGCTCCTTACCGGTGCCGGACTCGCCCTGGATCAGGACGTTGGAATCGGTTGGCGCGACCTTGCGGATCTTGCTGTAAAGGTCCTGCATCGGGGGGCACGAACCGATGATGCCGATTTCGCCGTTGCTGTTATCCACCGAGGCTTTGCCGTTGCCAGCGGCAGGCTTGCTCGCCGTGGCTTCGCCGGCAGCGGGCGCTGATTGGCGATCACGCAGGATCCGCGCAACCGCCTGGAGCATTTCATCGTGGTCGAACGGTTTGGCGATGTAATCGACCGCGCCCATTTTCATCGAGTCGACCGCCGAGCGCAGGCTGGCGTAACTGGTCATGATCAGCACCGGCGTGCCCTGGCCGAGCTTGATCAGCTCGGTGCCCGGGGCGCCCGGCAGGCGCAGGTCGCTGACGATCAGATCGAACGTAGGAATGGTGAAGCGTTCTTGTGCTTCCTGCACTGATCCGGCTTCGCTGACCTGGTACTGGTTGCGTTCCAGCAGGCGGCGCAAGGCGGAGCGGATAATGGTTTCGTCTTCGACGATCAAAATGTGCGGCATTGATTCGATACTCTCGACGGTCTCAGTTCACAGCGGACGTCGCTTCGACATGACGCGGTAAGGTCACCCGGATACGGGTGCCGCGCTGGCTTTGTACATCAGCCGGGCTGTCGATGGTGATTTGTCCATAATGCTCTTCAACGATGGAATAGACCAGTGCAAGGCCCAGACCGGTGCCTTCACCCGGATCCTTGGTGGTGAAGAAAGGTTCGAACAATCGGTCCATGATGCTCGACGGAATACCACTGCCTTCGTCTTCGACGATCAGATCGACCGTGTGTTCGCCGGCTTCGCTCTTGACCCGTACGGCACTGTGCGGCGGCGAGGCGTCACGGGCGTTCGAGAGCAGATTGATCAGCACCTGGGCAAGCCGTTGCGGGTCGCCTTCGACCCAATGGTCGGGATCGCACAGGTTGTAGAACTGCACTTCGAAATTGCGCCGGTTCAGCGCCAGCAGGCCGATGGCATCCTGCGCGACTTCCGCCAGACACACCGGTTCGTCGCTGTGCTGATGGCTGCCGGCATGGGCGAAGCTCATCAGCGACTGGACGATGCGCGAGACGCGTTTGGTCTGCTCGAGAATCTGCCCGCTGATTTCCGTCAGCTCGCCGTCGTCTTCGCGCTCTTCACGCAGGTTTTGCGCCAGACAGGCAATGCCGGTGATCGGGTTGCCGATTTCGTGAGCCACACCCGCCGCGAGTCGACCGATGCTGGCCAGACGTTCGGAGTGCACCAGTTTGTCTTCGAGCATCTGCGTTTCGGTCAAATCCTCGACGAGTAACACCAGGCCACTGTTGCCCGGTGCCAACGGCTCGTCGATCGCCGCTTTGTGCAGGTTCAGCCAGCGGGTCTGGCCATCGAGGGCCAGATGCTGTTTGTGCAAATGCTCGTCGGGCAGATTGATGAAGCCTTGCAGCAACTCTTTCCACGGGTTGGCGATGGTGCTCAGGCGCGAACCGACCACACGCTGCGCGGCGATGCCGGTCAGCTCTTCCATGGCTTTGTTCCACATCAGGATCTCCTGATCCTTGGCCAGCGAGCAGACGCCCATCGGCAGCTCCTGCAAGGTCTGCCGGTGGTAGCGGCGCAGGGCGTCGAGTTCGGCCGCCAGGCCGGTAAGGCGCGAATGGTAATCCTCCAGGCGGCTTTCGATGAAGTGAATGTCTTCGGTGACGTAGTTTTCGCCGCCGGCCTTATAGGGCAGGAAGGTTTCCACCATGTCCTGCGCGACGCTCGGGCCCATCAGGCCGGACAGGTTGGCCTCGATGCGGTCGCGCAAACGGCGCAAAGCGTAAGGGCGGCGTTCGTCGAAGGGCAGATACAGATCGCGCAGCGCTTGCTCGACTTCTTTCTGCGCCGCCTTGGCACCCAGCGGCTTGGCCAGTTGCGTGGCGAACTCCTGCGGCGAGGCGGCGTGCAGTTCGCGGCGTTGCGGGCGGCGCACGTTGTCCACCGCACAGGCTTCGGCGGCGCTGGCTTCTTCCGGGCTGGCGTTGGTGAACAGCGAAATCAAAGTGAACATCAGCACGTTGGCGGCGAGCGAGGCAATGGCTGCCATGTGCCAACTGGTGTCGTCGAGCACGTAGATCATGTTCAGCAGCGGAATGTAGAAACCCTGCAGATTGCCGACCAGCGGCAGCAGCATGGTCACCACCCAGACCGTGATCCCCGCCAGCAGACCGGCAATGAAGCCGCGGCGGTTGGCGGTCGGCCAGTACAGCACCGAGAGCACCCCAGGCAGAAATTGCAGGGTCGCAACAAAAGCGACGATGCCGAGGTTGGCCAGATCCTGCTCGACGCCCAGCATCAGGTAGAAACCGAAACCGGCCATGATGATCGCCACGATCAGCGCCCGACGGGTCCATTTCAGCCAGCGGTAGATATTGCCCTCGGCCGGCGGTTGATAGAGCGGCAGCACCAGATGATTCAGCGCCATGCCCGACAAGGCCAGGGTGGTGACGATGATCAGGCCACTGGCGGCGGACAGACCACCGACATAGGCAAGCAAGGCCAGCGGTTTGCTGTTGGCGGCAATGCCGATGCCGAGGGTGAAGTATTCCGGGTCGGTGGTGGCGCCCAGTTTCAGGCCGGCCCAGAGAATCAGCGGCACGGCGAGGCTCATCAACAGCAGAAACAGCGGCAGGCCCCAACTGGCACTGACCAGCGAGCGTGGATTGAGGTTCTCGGTAAATGTCATGTGATACATGTGCGGCATCACGATCGCCGAGGCGAAGAACACCAACAGCAGCGTGCGCCACGGGCCTTCCTGCAACGGCGTGTGCAGGGCAGCGAGGGCGGTCTGGTTCTGCAGCAGCCACAGTTCAAGCTGTTGTGGGCCGTCGAACACGCCATACAGCGCATACAGGCCAACGCCGCCGAGGGCGATCAGTTTGATGATCGACTCAAAGGCAATCGCGAACACCAGCCCTTCGTGTTTCTCGCGGGTGGCGATATGCCGGGAACCGAAGAAAATCGTGAACAGAATGATCAGCGCACAGAACGCCAGCGCCACGCGGCTTTGCACGCGTTCGCCGGTGAGAATGCCGATGGAGTCGGCCACTGCCTGAATCTGCAGGGCCAGCAGCGGCAGCACGCCGATCAGCATGAAGATCGTGGTCAGCGCGCCGGCCCAGGTGCTGCGAAAGCGGAAGGCGAACAGGTCGGCCAGCGATGACAGTTGGTAGGTGCGGGTGATTTTCAGGATCGGATAAAGCAGCACCGGCGCCAGCAGAAACGCGCCGGACACGCCGAGATAGCTGGACAGAAAGCCGTAACCGTACTGATAGGCCAGCCCCACCGTGCCATAGAACGCCCAGGCACTGGCGTAAACCCCCAGCGACAGGGTGTAGGTCAGCGGGTGGCGAATGATCGCGCGCGGGATCATGCCCCGTTCGCTGACCCAGGCCACGCCGAACAGTGCCGCGAGGTACGCGGCGCTGATCAGGATCATCTGGGTCAGGCTAAAGCTCATCGGCATCTTTTTGGCTCTGCAGGATGAAGGTCACGACAATCAGGATCAGCCAGAGCAGATAAGGGCGATACCAGGCGCCCGTCGCGTCGATCCACCAATCCATGATGGCGGGGGAGAACAGGTAGATCCCGACGACCAGAAGCAGGACCAAGCGATAGATGTACATCCCGGCCTCTCTTTGTTATGCGCGTGCCCGAAAACGTGCGGCGATGGTAACGGATGGGCGCGCGACTGCAAGTGTCGTCATTGCAGTTGCGCTTCGGGCAGGGTCAGTGTGCGCGGGATCCTGTCGGCATCCCAGTGTGCGCTGCCCCAGACAAGCAGTTCGCGCGGCGACGCGTGGGCCAGCTCAGTGCCAGGGTTCTGCCCCAATGCACGCAAGGCTCGCAGCAGTAACGGCGTGGCTTGATCGGCTTCAAGCGGTGGCGAGCGGTAGGACTTGCCGAGTTTGTTGCCGTCCGGCTGAGTGATCAATGGCAGGTGCAGATAGCGCGGCTGTTTCAGGCCGAGCAGTTCTTGCAGGTACAACTGGCGCGGCGTCGAATCGAGCAGATCGGCGCCGCGCACGATATCGGTGATGCCCTGCCAGGCGTCATCGAGCACCACCGCGAGTTGATAGGCATAGAGACCGTCTCGACGACGGATGACGAAGTCGCCAACGTCGCGGCCCAGATGCTGACGGTATTCGCCCTGTACGCGGTCAATAAAGTGGTATTCCAGCTCCGGCACGCGCAGGCGGATCGCCGCGTCGTGCTGAGCATGCCCGGCGTTGCGACAGAACCCAGGATAAATGCCGTGGTAGGGCTCCAGCTGTTTGCGCGAGCAGGTGCAGGCGTACGCCAGACCGTGATTGAACAGGCTGTCGAGCACCTCGGCGTAGGCCGCGTGCCGATCGCTCTGGCGGACCATTTCGCCGTCCCATTCGAAACCGTAACTTTCCAGCGCCTTGAGAATCGCCGCTTGCGCACCGGGCTCTTCGCGCGGCGGATCGAGATCTTCCATGCGCACCAGCCAGCGCCCACCGACCGAGCGGGCGTCGAGGTAGGACGCCAACGCAGCGACCAGCGAGCCGAAGTGCAGGTGGCCACTGGGGGTGGGGGCGAAGCGGCCGATGTAGGCGGGGGACGTTTTGGCGGTCATGGAAACGAAACTACTTTTCAGGCTATACGCAGGTCAACCTGTAGGAGTGAGCCTGCTCGCGATAGCGGTGTGACATTCAACCAAGATATTGACTGACCCATCGCTATCGCGAGCAGGCTCACTCCTACAAAAAGCAACGGCAGAAGCAAAAGGCACAAACAAAAACGGAGCGTTCGCACGCTCCGTTTTTCGTTCAGGTCGAGATTACTTGCCGACCTGCTTTTCCTTGATTTCCGCCAGGGTCTTGCAGTCGATGCACAGATCGGCGGTCGGACGGGCTTCGAGGCGCTTGACGCCGATCTCGATGCCGCAGGACTCGCACCAGCCGTACTCTTCGTCTTCGATCAGTTGCAGCGTCTTGTCGATTTTCTTGATCAGCTTGCGCTCGCGATCGCGGGCGCGCAGTTCGAGGGCGAACTCTTCTTCCTGGCTGGCACGGTCGGCCGGGTCAGGGAAGTTGGCCGCTTCGTCTTTCATGTGATCAACCGTACGGTCGACTTCCTGCATCAAGTCCAGTTTCCACTTGTTCAGGATCTTGGTGAAGTGCGCGCGCATCGGAGCGCCCATGTACTCTTCACCCGCCTTCGAAACGTAAGGTTCGAAGCCGCTGATCGTCGCTTGCTGCTGTTGCTTTGCTTGGGTGGACATGAAATAGACCGCCTCTACTCTTGTAATCCATTGCGCAGGATTGCTCCATCACCGACACCTGCCGGCCCTGCGGCTGCAAGCGGGCGAACTTACCAGATCAAATCAGCCTGCGCTACTCCCGGATGTCGAGCCCCCGGCGGGTGGCGCTTGCAGATGTTTGGCAAGCCGTGTCTGTGGGAATGGAGACCTGTTCAATCACTGATTTTAGTCAATCCTGGAGCGTACGTTCAGATCGTTACAGTCCAGCGTTCTTGAGGCTGTGACCTTCACGGGTTCTCGCTCGTTCCGGCAGACAGGTAGAATCGTCTCTTTTTTCCTGTCGAAGGCAATCCGATGGCCACCTACAGTGCGCGCAGTCGTGCGATCGAACCGTTCCATGTGATGGCGCTGCTGGCGCGGGCCAATGAATTGCAGGCTGAAGGGCACGACGTGATCCATCTGGAAATCGGCGAGCCGGACTTCACCACCGCCGAGCCGATCATTCGCGCCGGCCAAGCCGCGTTGACCGCGGGCAAGACCCGTTACACCGCCGCCCGTGGCATTCCCGAGCTGCGCGAGGCGATTGCCGGGTTTTACCAGTCGCGATACGGCCTGAACATCGACCCGCGGCGCATTCTGATCACGCCGGGCGGCTCTGGCGCGCTGCTGCTGGCCAGTGCCTTGTTGGTCGATCCGGGTAAACACTGGCTGCTGGCAGACCCGGGCTACCCGTGCAACCGGCATTTCCTGCGGCTGGTCGAAGGCGCAGCGCAACTGGTGCCGGTCGGGCCGGAGGTGCGTTATCAACTGACCCCGGATCTGGTCGAGCGGCACTGGGACCACGACAGCGTCGGCGCCTTGGTCGCTTCGCCGGCCAATCCGACCGGGACGCTGCTGACCCGCGATGAGCTGGCCGGGTTATCCACAGCGATCAAGGCCAGACACGGGCATCTGGTGGTGGACGAGATCTACCATGGCCTGACCTACGGCACCGATGCCGCCAGTGTGCTGGAAGTCGATGACAGCGCTTTTGTCCTCAACAGTTTCTCCAAGTATTTCGGCATGACCGGATGGCGCCTGGGCTGGCTGGTGGCGCCCGAGGCGGCGGTCGGTGAACTGGAAAAACTTGCGCAGAACCTCTACATCAGCGCGCCGAGCATGGCGCAGTACGCGGCGCTGGCGTGTTTCGAACCGGCGACGATCGCGATTCTCGAAGAGCGCCGCGGCGAATTCGCCCGCCGTCGCGACTTCCTCCTGCCAGCGCTGCGCGAGCTCGGCTTCAACATTGCCGTTGAGCCGGAGGGCGCGTTCTATCTGTACGCCGATATCAGCCGTTTCGGCGGCGATGCCTTCGCGTTCTGCCGGCATTTCCTCGAAACCGAGCATGTGGCCTTCACGCCCGGGCTGGATTTCGGTCGTTATCAGGCCGGCCATCACGTGCGCTTCGCTTACACACAAAACCTCACACGCTTGCAGGAAGCCGTGGAGCGCATCGCGCGCGGTTTGAAGAGCTGGCAAGGCTGATGCGCTTTTATCCTGCTCTGGAAGAAGCGCGGCTGATTCGTCGCTACAAGCGTTTTCTCGCCGATATCGAGACCGTTAACGGCGAGTTGCTGACCATTCACTGCCCGAATACCGGTTCGATGCTCAACTGCCAGGTGGAGGGCGGGCAGGTCTGGTTCAGTCGCTCCAACGACCCCAAACGCAAATTGCCCGGGACCTGGGAAATCGGTGAGACCCCGCAGGGCCGGCTGTTTTGCGTGAACACCGGGCGCGCCAACGGTTTGGTCGAAGAGGCCTTGCAGGCTGGCGTGATCAGCGAATTGAATGGCTTTACCGCGTTGAAGCGTGAAGTCGCCTATGGGCAGGAAAAAAGCCGCATCGACTTCCGCCTCGAATACCCCAGCGGCCCGGCGTACGTCGAAGTGAAAAGCGTCACGTTGGGCTTCGACGGTACGGCTGTGGCGGCGTTTCCCGATGCGGTGACCCAGCGCGGCGCCAAGCATCTGCGTGAGCTGGCGCATCTGACGCGCGACGGCATTCGGGCGGTGCAATTGTACTGTGTAAACCTCACCGGCATCGATGCCGTGCGCCCGGCCGAGGAGATCGATTGGGCTTACGCCGAGGCGCTGCGTGAGGCGGTCGCCTGCGGTGTCGAGGTGCTGGCCTACGGCGTGCGCCTCGACCATGAAGGGATGGTCATCGACCGTCGACTCGACGTCTTGCTCAACGGTTAAACATCGACCCACACGCCCTGTGTATCTTCCCGGCATTCAATCGCCGTCAGTGATTGCCCGGCGCACGGGCCGGCAACGCATTCGCCGTCCTCGATCAGAAACAGTGCGCCGTGGGTGGCGCACTGGATCAGGCTGTTGCTGGGGTCGAGAAACCGGTCGGGCTGCCATTCCAGGCCGACGCCCCGGTGCGGGCAGCGATTGAGATAGACGTAGGCCTGTCCACCGCGACGCACGGCGAACAGCTTTTTGCCGTCGATTTCGAAACCGCGACTGCCGGCTTCGGCCAGATCACTGCCGGCGCAGAGAAACTTCATGGCTATCCTCTAGTGTCCGCTCGTGTCTGGATATGTCCGAGCTTGACGTTCAAATGCAAACAATTATCAAATGGCGGCCTTCTCCCAAAGGGAGTCTGGCTGTTGTCGAGGATACTTGGCTCGCTGCGCCGATGCCCGGGAAACCTTGTTCAAGGAAGCTGTATATGCGCCTGAAAACCCGCGTTGCCATGCTGTGCGTCGGCCTTTTTCTCAGCCATCAGACGATCGCGGCGGATTTACCGCAACGCTGGGTCAGTGCCGGCGGGGCACTGTCGGAATGGGTCAGTGCGTTGGGCGGCGAGTCGAAGCTGGTGGGAGTCGATACCACCAGTCAGCATCCGCAATCGTTGCAAACGCTGCCGAGCATTGGCTATCAGCGCAGCCTGTCGGCGGAAGGCATCTTGAGCCTGCGCCCGGACATTCTCATCGGCACTGAAGAGATGGGGCCGCCACCGGTTCTGGCGCAAGTCAAAGCGGCCAAGGTGAAAGTCGAGTTGTTCTCGGCGCAGCCGGATCTGCCGACGCTGGAAAAGAATGTCACTCATCTCGGCCAGTTGCTCGGCGCGCAAGCGAAGGCGGCGCGGTTGCTGCAGACTTATCAACAGCAACTCCAGGCGCAGGCTGCCCGCGTTGCCCAAGTGCAGACCACACAGAAAGCCCCAGGCGTCCTGCTATTGCTCGGGCACGCCGGTGGCAAGCCGTTGATCGCTGGCAAAGACACCGCCGCCGATTGGCTGCTGCAACAGGCTGGCGGACACAACCTTGCAACGCATACCGGCTACAAACCGTTTTCCGTGGAATCCCTCGCCAGCCTCGATCCGCAAGTGCTGGTGTTCGCCGACCGTGCGCTGACCGGCGAAGCGGCTAAAGCTGCGTTGTTCAAGGAAAACCCGATTCTCAATTCCAGCCGTGCGGCCAAGGCCGGACGCGTGATGGAGCTGGACCCGACGCTGCTGGTGGGTGGGCTTGGGCCGCGTCTGCCGGCCGCTTTGCAAACCCTGACTGACGGTTTCTACCCGGCCAAGGACGGCCAATGACCACACTGGTCAAACCCCGTGGCTTGTTTATCGGCCTGACATTGCTGTGTCTGCTGGCGATCTGGCTGTCGCTTGCGCTGGGGCCGGTGAGCCTGCCGCTGGTGGATACCTTGCGCGCTGCACTGCGTCTTATTGGTTTGCCGTTGGCGCCGGAAGGGCTGGAGCAGGCCGAGCTGATTCTCGGCCAGATTCGCCTGCCGCGAACCTTGCTCGGGTTGGCGGTCGGCGGCGTGCTGGCGCTGTCCGGGGTAGCGATGCAGGGTTTGTTTCGTAACCCGCTGGCCGATCCGGGGTTGGTCGGGGTGTCCAGTGGCGCGGCACTCGGCGCGGCGATTGCGATTGTCGGCGGCTCGTTCTTCGGCGGCTTGCCGGAGTGGTTCGGCCCTTACCTGTTATCGGTGTGCGCGTTTCTCGGCGGGCTCGGGGTCACGGCGCTGGTCTATCGGCTGGGCCGGCGCAACGGTCAGACTCACGTTGCAACAATGTTACTGGCGGGTATCGCGCTTACGGCGCTGGCCGGTTCGGCGGTGGGACTGTTCACTTATCTGGCCGATGACGCCACGCTGCGCACCCTGACATTCTGGAACCTGGGCAGCCTCAACGGCGCCAGCTATGCGCGGCTATGGCCTTTGCTGATCATTACCATCGGCGTGGCGCTATGGCTGCCGCGTCGGGCCAAGGCATTGAATGCCTTGTTGCTGGGTGAGTCCGAGGCCGGGCATCTGGGCATCGATGTCGAACGGCTCAAGCGCGAACTGGTGTTCTGCACCGCGCTGGGTGTCGGCGCGGCGGTGGCGGCGGCAGGCATGATCGGCTTCGTCGGGCTGGTCGTGCCGCATCTGGTGCGCCTGCTGGCCGGTCCCGATCATAAGGTGCTGCTGCCAGCCTCGGTCCTGGCGGGTGCGAGCCTGTTGTTGCTTGCCGATCTGGTGGCGCGCCTGGCGCTGGCGCCGGCGGAGTTGCCGATCGGCATTGTTACCGCGTTTATCGGCGCGCCGTTCTTCCTTTACCTGCTGCTGCGAGGGCGTGCCTGATGTTGTCTGCGCACAATCTGCATGTTCGCCGTGGCCGCAAGGCTGTGCTCAGCGGCGTTACGCTGCAACTCGAACCCGGTGAAGTGCTTGGCGTGCTGGGGCCGAACGGCGCCGGCAAAAGCACATTACTCGGCGCCCTGTGCGGAGAATTGCTCGCCAGTGACGGCAACGTTTCGCTCGACGAGCAGGCGTTGAGTCACTGGAGCGGCACGCAGCGGGCACAACGACTGGCGGTGCTGCCGCAGGTTTCGACACTGGACTTTGCCTTCGCCGTTGAAGAGGTCGTCGGCATGGGCCGTTTGCCCTACCTGACCGGGCGCAGGCGTGATGACGAAATTGTCGCGGCGGCGCTGGCCGCTGCCGATGCCGGGCACCTGAGCGGGCGCAGTTATCTGGCATTGTCCGGTGGCGAGCGTCAACGTGTGCATCTGGCGCGGGTGCTGGCGCAACTCTGGCCAGGGCAGGTCGGGCAAAGCTTGTTGCTCGACGAACCGACCTCGATGCTCGATCCGCTGCATCAGCACACCACCCTGCAAGCGGTACGCGAGTTTGCCAAGCGTGGCGCGGCGGTGCTGGTGATCCTGCATGATCTGAATCTGGCGGCGCGCTATTGTGACCGGGTGTTGTTGCTGGAAGAGGGGCGTCCGGTCGCGCTGGACACTCCGCAGCGGGTGCTGCGCCCGGATACGCTAAAAGCGGTGTTCGGCCTGGAGGTTTTGGTGCAACCGCACCCGGAGCGTGGGCATCCGCTGATCATCGCCCGCTGATCAATCATCGAGGTGTCGCATGCGTGGATTGTGGTTGTGGGCGCTGGTGTTGCTGGCAGGCTGTCAGCACGTGGTGGCTCCGCCGGTGAGCGGTGAAATCCGCGATCTGCGCAGCGGCGAGATGCTCACCGCGCAGCAACTGCTGACCCGCCTCGCTGAACCTGAGCGCTTGATCATGGGTGAGCAGCACGACAATGCCGATCACCATGCCGCACAGTTGTGGCTGTTGCAGTCGCTCGGCGGGGAACGTGCGCAAGGCAGCCTGCTGCTGGAAATGCTCACGCCGAATCAACAAGCGAAAGTCGATGCGCTGCGCCAGTCGAAATCTGTTCCGGCAGATCTTCCTGCTGCGTTGGCCTGGCAGGATGGCTGGGACTGGAATCTTTACGGGCCTATCGTGCGCTTCGCCCTGACGCAGCCCTATCCGCTGCTGGCGGCTAATCTCGACGACAGCGACATCCGTGCGTTTTATCGAAATCCACCTGCTCTCGACGGCCGACGCAGTAATGCGCCGGCGGTGAAAAACACCCTGCTTGGACAAGTCAGTGAATCTCACTGCGGCTTGTTGCCCGAATCACAGATGCCGGCGATGTTGGCGATTCAGCAACAGCGTGATCGACGTATGGCCGAGGGAATGCTGACGGCACCGACCCCTTCGATCCTGCTGGCCGGCGCCTGGCATGCGCGCAAGGATGTTGGCGTGCCGCTGCATTTGCTGGATCTCGGCGCTGGCAAGCCACCGATCGTATTGATGCTCGCCGAGCAGGGCGATGCGGTCACGGCAGCGATGGCCGACTATGTCTGGTACACGCCGGCGACGCCGAAGCCCGATTACTGCGAGCAGATGCGCCAGCAATTCGGCAAATGACTTTTCTGCGGGCAAAAAAAGACCCGGTAAAAACCGGGTCAAATAACCGTGATTAGCCTGATGAGGAGATAATCTGAGAGTCCGAACCAAGGGCTTTTCAGAATATCGACTGATCTCGCGATCAGTTGTGATAATCATAGCGATTCTCATTACCGCGTCAACCGCTGTTTTTGCAAATCTGTAATTAAGTTTTTCGAGCGGCCGTGAGGCTCCATAAACAAAGGGCTTCGCGCTAGGTGCGATGCGTCGTCAATTGAGTGATCTGTCGATTCATTGGCCGATCCGTCGAGCCATCCCTTCGATCAGGCTGTGAGCGATCTTTGGATTGCTGCGGGTCATGCTCAAAAATTGATCACCGGGAATCAGCATCACTGTGCTTGGTTCGCGCGTCACCACCGTGGCATTGCGCGGCTCGCCAGTGAACAACGCCATGGCGCCGAAAATCTCGTCCTTGGGCACCTCGCCGACCTTGTGTCCGTCGACGAAAGCCTCGGCGTGCCCGTCGATGATCACGAAGACATGATCCGCTGCATCGCCCTGGTGAATCAGCACGGCGCCGGCTTCAAAGCGTTTGAAGCCGTTGGTGCTGCGAAACTCGCGCGGTTTCAGCTCCGCCACCGCGTGGGCGAGCAGCGCCATTTGCCCGAGCAGATAGCTCAGCAGTTGCTCCGCTCGATCAGGGTCGGCATACAAATGCTGCAGCACTTCAGCGCGCCGATAAGGCAGCAGCCGCACAGTCCCCTCGCTGCGCAAGCGGCAGTCGCTCCATTGCTCGCCACGTTGCAGACCGAGCAGATCACCTTCCTGCCAGTAGAACAGCGCACGGCCGGCGATGCAGCCATGTACCACGCCCTCGCTCAGCAGAAACAACTGATCGCCAGCCACCTGTGCAAGCAGGTCATGTGTTGCCTGCAGCTCAATAACCGGCGCGCATGGCGACAGCTCCTGCAGCCATTGCCCGGGAAGATTCTGTAAACGATTGATCAGTGCGTCGGCGGGCGCCGATGGTTCCCCCAGCAAATACATGGCGTCAGCGCCTGCTCAGTTTTTGTGGCGCGCAGAAATGGCTTCGAGCTGCTTGTTCAAGGCGTCCTTGCGCTCGGCGGGAATGTCGTTCCAGTGCACGTCCATCAACGCGCCCTCGATCGCATACAACAACACCTTCGACGCGCGAAACCCGCGGGTGCGTACGGCGCGATAGGCATCCACCGCACCGAGGCGACGCAAATCCGAGGCGCTGTGGATGCCCACGGCATGCAGCCATTGCGCCGATGTCTTGCCAAGATTTTTCAGGTGTTGCAGTTCATCATTCATCAAGCCTCCTTGCGACGGCCGAATGGTGCGTGGGCAAGCTTCTCAGGAGTGTAGCCATCAGTAGGAAAAGCGTGGTTGTTTGGTCGGATTCGACGCAAAAGCTTCTAAGAAAGGCGGGTGAAAGACCTGCGAATGCAGGAGGAGGGGAGTAATGCATACAACTGTAGGAGTGAGCCTGCTCGCGATGGCGGTGTAGCAGCCGACATCCATTTTGAATATCAGTCAGCTATCGCGAGCAGGCCCACTCCTACATGGAGAGGATGTTGTGTCAGGGGCTGCCGATGAATATCAGCGAGTGCGATACCGCAACCGCGTGCCGAAATTCATCGACATCAGGATCTCGTCAGCACTCAGCTCCGGCGGAAAATACGCCCCGGAAATCTGCGCATGGGCCAGGCTGGCGCCTTCGAGCGAAGCCTTGCGAAAGTCGATGCCGCGCAGATCGGCGGAGCGGAAGTACGCATCGCGGAAATCCACGTTATCGGCGTTCAGTTCACGCAGGTCCAGACCACGGAAGTCGCCGCCGACCATGTCGATCAGGCCATCCTGTGGACGTTCGTTGTTGAAGCCTGCGACATCATCTTTGTGCAGCAGGGCGTAAAGCGGAGTGTCGAGCAGTTTCGGCTGGCTCATGTCAGATCACCTGTTGGTTTTATGACGCCAGTATAGTGCCACTATTTGACGGCCGTGAAGCGAGCGAGGGCTTCACGGCCGAAATAGTTTTTTACAGACCTGGCAGGCGCTGACGGATCTGCGCGACCACGGTGTCCAGCGTCCCGGATTCATTGGTCTGCACGCGTTTGCTGCGCAGGATTTCTTCCGGCGTCAGCGCTTCGCGGTTGGCCTGCTGCGCCTTGATGACTGCGAGGGTGGCGTCGGACGGATCCTTTTTATCGGCCTGACGCACCGCCAGCCAGCTTTCGATCACGGCTTGCGGGGCGTTGCAGTCGAGGATCAGGAATGGCGTACCGGTGGCTTCGGCGATCTTCGCTGCGTTGTCGCGCTGCTCACGTTTGAGATAGGTCGCGTCAATCACTACCGGGAAACCGGCGTGCAAGATGACCTCGGCGATCTCATGCAGGCGCGCGTAAGTCGCGGCGCTGGCGTCGGCGCTGTAAATGCCTGCCTGCACATCGTTGGCAACGGTCTGCTCACCGAACAGGCGCTTGCGCTCGACATCCGAACGCAGGCGAATCGCGCCCAGCGCTTCCACCAGGCGCATGGCCACGTGGCTTTTACCGACGGCGGAAACACCGTGGGTGATGGCCATGAAGCGCGAAGGAATGGTGCTGTAGCTTTCGGCCAGGTTGGCGTAGTTGCGGTACTGGCGCAGGGTGGTGGCGCGCTGCACGGCAGTCGCATCCGCGGGCATGCTGAACAGCGCCACTTTGGCGCGCACTAGAGCGCGGTAGGCTTTATAGAAGTTCAGCACTTCCGGGCCCTGATAGTCACCGGTCAGTTCCAGGTATTGGCTGATCAGGCGACGCGCCAGCGATTTCAAGCCGCGGTCTTCCAGGTCCATCGCGAGGAAGCCGGTATCGGCCCAGACGTCAGTGAAACGGAATGGCTCGTTGAATTCGATGCAGTCGAAGATCACCACACTGCCGTCGATGACTGTGGCGTTGCCCAAGTGAATATCACCGTGGCATTCGCGGGTGAAACCTTGCGCCTTACGCTGGGCGAACAACGGCTTGAGGCGTTCGAAGCTGCTTTCGGCCCAGGCTTTCAGTGCTTCAAGTTGCAGCAGGTCGTTCTTGTCGCTGAGGAATGGCAGGATCTGCTCGAAGTTTTGCGCGACCGGCGCCATCACGCTGTCCGGTGTGCCGGCGTCGTGTTCGGCCGGGACTTTCGGGGCATTGAGATGGAAATGGGCAATCTGCTCAGCCAGGGCATCGATGTGCTGAGTGGTCAGTTCGCCATTGGCTTGCAGCGTGCTGAGCAACCCGCTCTGCGGGAACTGGCGCATTTTCAGCACATATTCGATGGCCGGGCCGTCGCCACCGAGTTGCGGGGCTTCGATGCTGCCGGTGACTGGCAACACGTCCAGATACAAATCAGCGGTCAGACGCTGGTTGAGGCGCAGCTCTTCCGCGCAGAAATGTGCGCGTGCGTCGAGACTGGTGAAGTCGAGAAAACCGAAATTCACCGGTTTCTTCACTTTATAGGCAAAGGGGCCGGTGAGAATCACCCACGAGATGTGGGTTTCGATGACCTGAAATCCTTCGACGGGATGCGGGTAGAGGGCCGGGTTTTGCAGGGCAGCGATCAGGGACTGGCTCACGGGCGATCCTTCAGAGGCGGGGGAATTCGAGGCGGCCATTATGGCTGCTTGCCCGCCTGACGCAAACCTCCGCGCGTGCCTGTTGAGGATCGATAAAGTGCGTATAATCCGCCGCCATGACTCGATCCCGATCCCCCCGTACCAAGAAAAAACCACCAGCCAAGGGCCTCAGCCCATGGTTGAGCTGGGCCATTAAACTCAGTCTGGTCGGCCTTGTGGTGCTGGCCGGCTTCGCCGTTTACCTCGATGCCGTGGTGCAGGAGAAATTCTCCGGCAAGCGCTGGACCATCCCGGCCAAGGTGTATGCGCGCCCGCTCGAGCTGTTCGTCGGACAGAAGCTCAGCAAGGACGATTTCCTCACCGAACTCGATGCCCTGGGCTATCGCCGCGAAGCCGTGAGCAATGGTCCCGGTGCCGCCGCCGTCAGCGGCAATACGGTCGACCTGAACACCCGTGGCTTCCAGTTTTATGAGGGGCTGGAAAAACCGCAGCCGGTGCGCGTGCGTTTCTCCGGCGATTACGTCGCCGAGCTGTCCGCGACCAACGGTTCGAAGCTGTCGGTGGTGCGCCTCGAACCGCTGATGATCGGCGGCATTTACCCGAAAAATCTTGAAGACCGCATCCTGATCAAGCTCGATCAGGTGCCGCCGTACCTGCTGGAAACCCTGATCGCCGTCGAAGACCGCGATTTCTATAGCCATTGGGGCGTGTCGCCGAAATCGATCGCGCGCGCGGTGTGGATCAACACCTCCGGCGGCAAGATGACCCAGGGCGGCAGTACGCTGACGCAGCAGTTGGTGAAGAACTTCTACCTGACCAGCGAACGCAGCCTGACCCGCAAGCTCACCGAAGCGATGATGGCGTTGCTGCTCGAACTGCATTACAACAAGCAGGAAATCCTTGAGGCCTACCTCAACGAAGTTTTTGTCGGCCAGGACGGTCAGCGGGCGGTGCACGGTTTCGGTCTGGCCAGCCAGTTCTTCTTCGGCCAGCCATTGTCCGAGCTGAAACTGCATCAGGTGGCCTTGCTGGTAGGCATGGTCAAGGGGCCGTCCTACTACAACCCGCGGCGTAACCCGGAGCGTGCGCTGGAGCGGCGTAATCTGGTCCTCGATGTGCTGGCGCAGCAAGGCGTGGCAACTGCCGAACAGGTCGAAGCAGCGAAGAAAATGCCACTGGGTGTAACCACCCGCGGCAAGCTCGCCGACAGCTCGTTCCCGGGTTTTATCGACTTGGTCAAACGTCAGTTGCGCGAAGACTATCGCGACGAAGACTTGACCGAAGAAGGCCTGCGCATCTTCACCAGTTTCGATCCGATCCTGCAGATGAAAGCCGAAGCCTCGGTTAACGACACGTTCAAGCGTCTGGCCGGGCGCAAGGGCTCCGATGATGTGGAAGCGGCGATGGTCGTGACCAACCCGGAAACCGGCGAAGTCCAGGCAATGATCGGCAGCCGTCAGGCCAGTTACGCCGGTTTCAACCGCGCACTCGATGCGGTACGTCCGATCGGCTCGCTGATCAAACCGGCGGTGTACCTCACCGCGCTGGAGAAACCGAGCCAGTACACGCTGACCAGTTGGCTGTCGGACGATCCGTTGTCGGTCAAAGGCGCCAACGGTCAGGTGTGGAAGCCGCAAAACTACGATCGCCGCTCCCACGGCACGGTGTTCCTCTATCAGGGTCTGGCGCATTCCTACAACCTCTCGACCTCGCGTCTGGGCCTGGAAGTCGGCGTGCCGAACGTGCTCAAGACCCTCGGTCGTCTGGGCGTCACCCGTGAATTCCCGGCGTTCCCGTCGATGCTGCTCGGTGCCGGCGGCATGACGCCGATCGAAGTGGCGACCATGTATCAGACGCTGGCCAACGGTGGTTTCAACACGCCGATGCGCGGTATTCGCAGCGTGCTGACCGCCGAGGGCGAGCCGCTCAAGCGTTATCCGTTCCAGATCGAACAGCGTTTCGATCCGGCTTCCATCTACCTGATCCAGAACGCCATGCAGCGGGTGATGCGTGAAGGTACCGGCAGTTCGGTTTATAACGTGCTGCCCAAGACCCTGACGCTGGCGGGCAAGACCGGTACCAGTAACGATTCGCGCGACAGCTGGTTTGCCGGTTTCAGTCAGGATCTGCTGGCGGTGGTCTGGCTCGGTCGCGATGACAACGGCAAGACGCCGTTCACCGGTGCCACCGGTGCGCTGCAGGTCTGGACCAGTTTCATGCGCAAGGCCGATCCGCTGCCGCTGGACATGCCGCAGCCGGACAATGTCGTACAGGCCTGGGTCGATTCGCGCACCGGCCAGGGTTCCGATGCCAACTGCCCCGGTGCGGTGCAGATGCCGTATATTCGCGGCAGCGAGCCGCCACCCGGCGCCGCGTGTGCAAGCGAAACACCTGCCTCGCCGGAGTCGGTGATGGACTGGGTCAAGGGCTGGATGAATTAAGCAAAGAGGGTTTCAAGTGAACAAGTGGTTGATTCCAGCGGTGACCGCCGTGGCTTTGCTCAGCGGCTGCTCCACCGTACAGCGTGGTTCGATTCCCGTGGTGGATTCGGGCACAGCCGTGTCCAACAGTGAACGCATCGGCGCCAATGGCGGTTTCCGCCAGACCACGGTCAAGCGCCCGGCGCAGGGCCAGACTCAGGCGATTCCGCAGGGCGATACCGGCGTGGTGGTGATGGTGCCGGGCGGCGGTGCTGCGGTGTCGACACCGATCAGCTCTTCGCCGATCGTCCCGGGCCCGGCCTCGGGCGGTATCACATCGGGGCCGTATAACCCGTCGGCGGTTGAGTCGGCACCGATCAATTCCGGCGGCTACAGCATGCCTTCCTCGCCAAGTGGCATTCCTTCGGCCAGCAGTGGCGGCGGCCTGTCGGCGGATGAGCAACTGGACGGCCCGGTGCTTGCCTTGCTGACTACCGCGCAACAACAGCAGGCCGGCGGCGACCTTAACGGTGCCTCTTCCAGCCTGGAGCGGGCGCAACGTGTCGCCCCGCGAGAGCCGCAAGTACTGTACCGTTTGGCGCAGGTGCGCATGGCCCAGGGCGATGCGCCGCAAGCCGAGCAGTTCGCCCGTCGCGCGCTGACCATGGCCAATGGTCGTCCGGATCTGCAGGCCAGCCTGTGGGAAATCATCGCTCAGTCTCGTGAGAAACAAGGCGATGCCGCCGGCGCTGCTCAGGCCCGTCAGAAGGCCAAGGTTTCCCTGTGATGGACGCGCGCTTCCCGAAAATCGCCGATCATCTGTTGCTGATCGAGCGAGAACTGCGCGCTTTGGGCTGGTGGGATGAGGTCGAGCCGTCGGTCGAAGCCCTGAGCAGTGTCGAGCCTTTTTCGGTCGACACACTGGACTTCGAGCAGTGGCTGCAATGGATCTTCCTGCCGCGCATGAAGATGATCCTCGAACAGGACCTGTCGCTGCCGAACGCCTCGGGCATTCAGGAAATGGCGGAAATGGTCTTCGCCCAGCGCAACCTTGGCGGCAAGGATCGTCAGTTGCAGGTGCTGCTCAAAGAGTTCGACCTGCTGATCACCGCTTCGCGCTGAGTACGGTTGTGTAGGAGCTGCCGAAGGCTGCGATCTTTTGATTTTGCTGTTGAAGTGCAAGATCAAAAGATCGCAGCCTCGTTCCACTCGTCAGCTCCTACACAGCTCCTACACAGCTCTGACACAGATCCGGCAGAGTGCCTACGAACAGTTCTCGGCAATCTGCTTCTGCGCTTCGACGATGCGCTCCTGACGCTGCGCGTCGTCGAGCCGCCGCACATCCCCCTCGACTTCCTCACGCAAGCGCGGATTGTTCTGCAATTGCGCGAGATTCGTGCGTGCCTGCTCGCAGAACGCCTTGAGTTGCGCCTGCTGCTCGGCGACCTGTTTCTTCACCTTGGTATCGATCGCCTTCTGATCGCCGAGCACGCCACCCCCCGGCATCGGCGCAGCTTTCGGCGTGGGCGAGGAGGGCGTCTGTACGGTCGTCGACGGTTGGCCCTGCGGCGGCTGTGCATCGAAATGCGTGACACCCTGGGCATCGACCCATTTGTAGATTTGAGCGGCCGAGCACCATGGGCTGAGGCCGATCAGCAGAGTGAGGAGGAGCGTTCGCATGCTGATTCCTTGGTAAAAATGCGCAATTGACGCTAACAGAGTAGCGCTTTTCAGGTTTTTTCTTGCGTTCTCATGTGCTTACCCACAATTAACCCAACAGACGACTTGACTTGCAGAGGGCGAAACAGAAGAATCCAAAGTCCGCTGTAGAGGGACTGCCAGAAGCAGACCCACTCGGTAGATCATGAGGCGCACATCCGCGCCGACCTGTTACACCCGCAACGCGTTACCTCGCGCTGGGTGGGAAAGGCCCGCAACACTTGGGACGATCCCAATACTTGCTCAGTCAGTGCTGACGTAGTCGGCGACCACCGTCGCTCATGCTCTGCCGAGAAGTAAACCTATTAAGACCCGCCCCTTTTTGTGGACGGTATTCTGGCGTTTTAGAGGTGAACAACGTGGAGCTTTTATCTGGCGGTGAGATGCTCGTCCGCTTTTTGCGTGACGAAGGCGTCAAATATATCTACGGGTACCCGGGTGGTGCTCTCCTGCATGTTTACGATGCCCTGTTCAAAGAACCGGAAGTGACCCACATCCTGGTTCGTCACGAACAAGCGGCGACCCATATGGCTGACGGCTACGCCCGTGCCACCGGGAAAGCCGGCGTGGTATTGGTGACATCCGGTCCAGGCGCCACAAACGCCATCACCGGTATCGCCACCGCCTATATGGACTCGATTCCGATGGTGATCATTTCCGGTCAGGTGCCAAGCACCATGGTCGGCACCGACGCGTTCCAGGAAACCGACATGATCGGCATCTCCCGGCCGATCGTGAAGCACAGCTTCATGATCAAGCACGCCTCGGAAATCCCGGAAGTCATGAAGAAGGCGTTCTACCTGGCGCAATCCGGTCGTCCGGGTCCGGTCGTGGTCGACATCCCGAAAGACATGACCAACCCGGCCGAGAAGTTCGAATACGTTTTCCCGAAAAAAGCCAAGCTGCGTTCCTACAGCCCAGCCGTTCGCGGTCACTCCGGGCAGATACGCAAAGCAGCGGAAATGTTGTTGGCAGCCAAGCGCCCAGTGCTGTATTCCGGCGGCGGCGTCATCCTCGGCAACGGCTCCGCGCAGCTGACCGAGCTGGCAAAAATGCTCAACCTGCCGGTAACCAATACCTTGATGGGCCTGGGCGCTTTCCCTGGCACTGACCGTCAGTTCATCGGCATGCTCGGCATGCACGGCAGCTACACCGCGAACCTGGCGATGCACCATGCCGACGTGATCCTCGCGGTCGGCGCACGCTTCGACGATCGGGTGATCAACGGCCCGGCCAAGTTTTGCCCGAACGCCAAGATCATCCACATCGACATCGACCCAGCGTCGATCTCCAAGACCATCAAGGCCGACGTGCCGATCGTTGGTCCGGTCGAGAGCGTCCTGACCGAAATGGTCGCGATCCTCAAGGAAATCGGCGAGACCCCGAACAAGGAGTCCGTGGCCAGTTGGTGGAAGCAGGTCGATGAATGGCGCGGCGATCGCGGCCTGTTCCCTTATGAAAAGGGCGACGGCAGCCAGATCAAGCCGCAGACCGTGATCGAAACCCTCTGCGAAGTGACCAAGGGCGATGCCTTTGTGACCTCCGACGTGGGTCAGCACCAGATGTTCGCTGCGCAGTACTACACGTTCAACAAGCCTAACCGCTGGATCAACTCCGGTGGTCTGGGCACGATGGGCTTCGGGCTGCCGGCGGCGATGGGCATCAAACTGAGCTTTCCGGACGACGATGTGGCCTGCGTCACCGGCGAGGGCAGTATCCAGATGAACATCCAGGAGCTGTCGACCTGCCTGCAGTACGGCTTGCCGGTGAAAATCGTCATCCTCAACAACGGTGTGCTTGGCATGGTTCGCCAGTGGCAGGACATGAGCTACGGCAGCCGTCACTCGCACTCCTACATGGAATCGCTGCCTGACTTCATCAAGCTGGCTGAGGCCTATGGCCACGTTGGCGTACGCATCACCGAATCGAAAGATTTGAAGTCGAAGATGGCTGAAGCGTTTGCCATGAAGGATCGCCTGGTGATCATCGATGTTGCAGTCGACACCAGCGAGCACGTCTACCCGATGCAGATCAAAGACGGCTCCATGCGCGATATGTGGCTGAGCAAGACGGAGCGTACTTAATCATGCGGCACATTATTTCCCTGCTTCTGGAAAACGAACCCGGCGCTCTGTCTCGCGTAGTCGGCCTGTTCTCGCAGCGCAACTACAACATCGAAAGCCTGACCGTGGCCCCGACCGAAGACCCGACCCTGTCGCGTCTGACGCTGACCACCGTGGGCCACGATGAAGTGATCGAGCAGATCACCAAAAACCTGAACAAGCTGATCGAAGTGGTCAAGCTGGTGGACCTGTCGGAAAGCGCTCACATCGAGCGCGAACTGATGCTGGTCAAGGTCAAGGCCACTGGCGCCCAGCGCGCCGAGATCAAACGCACCACCGATATCTACCGTGGGCAGATCGTTGATGTCAGCGCCAGCGTGTATACCGTTCAGTTGACCGGTACCAGCGACAAGCTCGACAGCTTCATTCAGTCCATCGGCACCGCATCGATTCTGGAAACCGTCCGCAGCGGCGTGACCGGCATTGCTCGCGGCGACAAAGTACTCAGCATCTAAACCAAATTAGCGCATGGCCTGAATGGCCGGATATAAGGGGAAATTCATGAAAGTTTTCTACGATAAAGACTGCGACCTGTCGATCATCCAGGGCAAGAAAGTTGCCATCATCGGTTACGGCTCCCAGGGTCACGCTCAAGCGTGCAACCTGAAAGACTCCGGTGTCGACGTTACCGTCGGTCTGCGTAAAGGTTCGGCCACCGTTGCCAAAGCCGAAGCTCACGGCCTGAAAGTAACCGACGTTGCTTCCGCCGTAGCTGCTGCCGACCTGGTCATGATTCTGACCCCGGACGAATTCCAGTCCTCGCTGTACAAGAACGAAATCGAGCCAAACATCAAGAAAGGCGCCACCCTGGCCTTCTCCCACGGCTTCGCAATTCACTACAACCAGGTTGTTCCGCGTGCCGACCTCGACGTGATCATGATTGCACCGAAAGCCCCGGGCCACACCGTACGTTCCGAGTTCGTCAAAGGCGGCGGTATCCCTGACCTGATCGCGATCTACCAGGACGCCTCGGGCAACGCCAAAAACGTTGCACTGTCCTACGCCGCTGGCGTCGGTGGCGGTCGTACCGGCATCATCGAAACCACCTTCAAGGACGAGACCGAAACCGACCTGTTCGGTGAACAAGCCGTTCTGTGTGGCGGTACCGTTGAACTGGTAAAAGCCGGTTTCGAAACCCTGGTTGAAGCTGGCTACGCGCCGGAAATGGCCTACTTCGAGTGCCTGCACGAACTGAAGCTGATCGTTGACCTCATGTACGAAGGCGGTATCGCCAACATGAACTACTCGATCTCCAACAACGCCGAGTACGGCGAGTACGTAACCGGCCCGGAAGTGATCAACGCCGAATCCCGTCAGGCCATGCGCAACGCCCTGAAACGTATTCAGGACGGCGAATACGCCAAAATGTTCATCAGCGAAGGCGCAACCGGCTACCCTTCGATGACCGCCAAGCGTCGTAACAACGCCGCTCACGGTATCGAAATCATCGGCGAGCAACTGCGCTCCATGATGCCGTGGATCGGTGCCAACAAGATCGTCGACAAAGCCAAGAACTGAGTCGTCGTCCCTTGTACGAAAAACGCGGCCTCGGCCGCGTTTTTTCGTTTGGGCCGGTGCTTCTGGTATAAAGCTGCATCGTTTGTGGCCGAACTGTCGTCCTCAAGCTTCTGTCGAATTTTTTCCAAACCGTTGCAAGGTAATGTCCATGAGCGAACGTCCCGAAGAGCCGAACAAGGCTTCCGACGCCGAAAGCCTGCTGCCCATCGATGAACACATCGAAGAAGGGCACGACGCTGAAGGTCGCAAAGTCCGGCATCGTGGTATCTATCTGCTGCCGAACCTGTTCACCACTGCCAACCTGTTCGCAGGCTTCTACTCCATCATCAACTCGATGAGCGCCCAGGCCGCCCTGAGTGCCGGTGACTCGGTGAATGCGAGCAAGTACTTCGCTTTCGCTGCGATCGCGATTTTCGTCGCGATGGTGCTGGACGGCCTTGATGGCCGCGTGGCGCGCATGACCAATACGCAAAGTGCCTTCGGCGCCGAGTACGACTCGCTGTCGGACATGGTCGCATTCGGTGTCGCGCCGGCATTGCTGGCCTTCGGTTGGGCATTGGGCGACATGGGCAAGGTTGGCTGGATGGTCGCCTTCATCTATGTGGCGGGCGCAGCATTGCGTCTGGCGCGTTTCAACACTCAGGTCGGCACGGCGGATAAACGCTACTTCATCGGTCTGGCCAGCCCAGCGGCGGCAGGCGTCGTGGCGGGCATTGTCTGGGCGTTCAGCGATTACGGCATCCAGGGTTCGAAGATGTCGTTCCTGGTCGCGCTGATGGTTGCGGCCGCCGGCATGCTGATGGTCAGCAACATCAAGTACAACAGCTTCAAGGAGCTGGATCTGAAAGGTCGCGTGCCGTTCGTGGCGATCCTGGCGGTGGTGCTGGTATTCGCTGTTGTGTTCAGCGATCCGCCGCGCATTCTGCTGCTGGTGTTCCTCGCTTACGCGGCGTCCGGCCCGGTGCAGTACCTGTTGCGTCTTCGTCGTCACAAAAACGCCGAGTGATGTAATTTCGCGCATACTCCGCAGTCTATGGGTGCACCTGTCCTCCAAAGCTGCGGAGTTGTCATGTTGATCAAGATCCCCAAAGCATCCGACTGCCATGAGTCGGATGTCACGCCTGAAGCCATTTATCTTTCCCGTCGCCAATTGCTCGGTGCTACCGCTGCCGGTATTGCCGTAAGCAGCCTGCCGCGCTGGGCGAGTGCCGCTGATGCCCCTCGCTACTCTGATGTCGAATCCGGCAAGGCGCCGGCCTGGTTTGCCGAAAAGCTTCCTTCTACTCAGTGGGGGGCGGTCGACGTCAAGGACGAGGCGATCACGCCTTATAAAGACGCCACGCACTACAACAATTTCTATGAGTTCGGTACCGGCAAGGGCGATCCGGCTTCGAATGCTGGCGACCTGAAAACCGAACCCTGGAGCGTAGTGATAGACGGGGAGGTGGGTAAGCCGGGGCGCTACGCACTGGAAGACTTCATGAAACCGTATCAACTGGAGGAACGTATCTATCGACTGCGCTGCGTCGAGGCGTGGTCGATGGTCATACCCTGGATCGGCTTTCCCATTTCGGCCCTGCTCAAACAGGTCGAGCCTACCTCCAAAGCGAAGTACATCCGCTTCGAAACCCTGCAGGATCCCAAGAGCATGCCCGGCCAGCGTTCCGGTTTTGCCCTGATCGATTGGCCATATGTCGAAGGCTTGCGTCTGGACGAGGCGATGAATCCTTTGGCGATCCTCGCGGTGGGCATGTATGGCCGCGAACTGCCGAATCAGAACGGCGCCCCGTTGCGTCTGGTGGTGCCATGGAAGTACGGCTTCAAAAGCGTGAAATCCATTGTGCGCATCAGTCTGGTCAGCGAGCAGCCGAAGACCACTTGGCAAAGCATCGCAGCCGACGAGTATGGCTTCTATGCGAATGTGAACCCTACGGTCGACCATCCGCGCTGGACCCAGGCACGCGAGCGGCGTTTACCGAACAGTCTGTTCAAACCGAATGTGCGCGATACGCAGATGTTCAACGGCTACTCGGATGAAGTCGCTTCTTTATATACAGGGCTCGATCTGCGGAAGAACTACTGATGCGCTATCCGTTCTGGCGAGTGGGCGTTTTCATTGCTGCGGCCATCTGGCCGTTGCTGTGGTTCTATCAGGCGTTCGCCGATCTGCTCGGGCCTGATCCGGGTAAGGTGCTGGTCGATCGGCTTGGGCTTGGCACGCTGGTGTTGCTGTTGATCACGCTGAGCATGACACCGCTGCAAAAGCTGAGCGGCTGGGCGGGGTGGATTGCGGTTCGCCGGCAACTGGGGCTTTGGTGTTTTGCCTATGTGACGCTGCATCTTTTCAGCTACATGGCGTTTATCCTCGGATTCGACTGGTCTCAGCTGGGCGTGGAGCTGCGCAAGCGGCCGTACATTATTGTCGGTGCACTGGGCTTTCTCGGCTTGCTGATATTGGCGGTGACGTCGAATCGCTATAGTCAGCGTCGGTTGGGTGCTCGCTGGAAGAAGCTGCATCGTCTGGTTTACGTGATTCTCGGGCTCGGTTTGCTGCATATGCTGTGGATCGTGCGGGCTGATCTGGAGGAGTGGACGATTTATGCCTTTATAGGCGCGGCGCTTTTGCTGCTTCGTCTGCCGCCGGTGACCAGACGAACCCCGCGTTTATGGGGCAAAAAGCAGAATCTGCAAGAAAAGCGAAATTAACGGTTGACGGCAGATTCCAGAGGTCTATAATTCGCCCCACTTCCGGCGCAGTCGAAACGGAAAACTCCTTGAGATTCAATGAGTTACGAAGTTTTCGACAGCGGCTCGCTTCAGATCATCGAAGCCTGGAAGAAGTTGAAAGAGCAGTGATGTTTGGCTCTTTTAACGGTTCGATCTTCTCGGTCGAAAGCGGAGAAAAAGAGGTGTTGACAGCAGCGATTAACGCTGTAGAATTCGCCTCCCGCTAACGAGAGATCGGAAGCGCAAGTGGTTGAAGTTGTTGAAGAATTCTTCGAAAACTTCTGAAAATAATCACTTGACAGCAAATGAGGCTGCTGTAGAATGCGCGCCTCGGTTGAGACGAAAGATCTTAACCAACCGCTCTTTAACAACTGAATCAAGCAATTCGTGTGGGTGCTTGTGCAGTCAGACTGATAGTCAACAAGATTATCAGCATCACAAGCTACTCCGCGAGAAATCAAAGATGTAGCCAATGATTGCTGAGCCAAGTTTAGGGTTTCTTAAAAACCCAAAGATGTTTGAACTGAAG